>CAJXOW010000097.1 GCA_913057825.1 uncultured Balneolaceae bacterium
GATCCAGGCCCGACGACGGATTGTCGGGATCATTAATGCTGCTGTTTTGAAAGCCCATGGCATAGGGCAGCAACTCGACGGTATTGCCGGTCTCTATATTTTGCAGTCCCACCAGGTCTCCATTCTGACAGAGCAGGCAGGAATTGTCGAGACTGACGTCGGTCCACCCCATCTGGTACCGGCTGTTGCGGGGATAGTTGCGTAAAAATTGGATAGACCAATCCTGTACCTTTTTCCGGGGAAAATTGAGACTTTTAAAGGGGATCTTCATGACGGCCGTATAGCCGGAATCGGTCACCGCACCTTCCGACTGCCAGAGCAGGTCGTAGCTCATGTCTTCATTGTTGCCGCTGCGCATGCCGTCCATCTGAACGCCCAGGGGATTGGCGAAAAACTCATAGGCATGCTGATTACTGCCGAAGGGATCTAAAAATATGCCGATAAAATCATCCTGGAAGCTTTCGTCGCGATCCGCCACATGGGCCCGTATCTTTTTGGGATTCGGATCCTCGCATATAAATCCGACATAGAGATGCTTTTTGCTGTAGAGAACCTTGACGTTGGTATTAACCGGCGCCTTGACGTCATCATTCGGCTGCAGTTGATGGTCGATCGAGACCGAAGGCGCCCGGTGCCAGGCCGGATCGGTCAATGCGCCGGATATCTCGATATCTTTTTCGATCCGCAGCGGACGCAGCGTGTTTTCGGGATTATTTTCCGGGGATTGTGCATAGAGATGCGGGGATAATACAAACAGAAACACCACCAAATAAACCGTTACATATTGGCTTAATGCTTGTTGCATGCGATCTAATCAGTTTCCATTTATTTCGAATTTAATATGGTAAGTAATACGAAGAAGAAAATAAATTGTTTCATTGGTAAACCGGCAAGGCCGCCCCCGCATCAACAACGTCAAATACAAAAACCATGGGATGGCCTGGCATAGAACTTTTCTTACCGGCAATTACGAGTTGACAACGGGAGGTTAACTACCACCCCTTGTTCAAAATTCTTTGCGCCTATTTAATGTCCGGAATCGCATTTATACTGGTGGGGGATTAAATTTGATCAAGCGGTTCTTATCCGCCAATTGATTGATAATATTTTTACTATTAAACGAATATTGTCAGCTACGCAATCGCACATATATAAATATATTAGTTAAATTTAATTTTAAATTACATAATTAGTTAATATAGTTAATTAAAACTGCTTGTAGGCTAAATGTTTTTATCAGAAGGGTAACCAGGTTTTTAAGTATTTCCTTTGGATGCTGTGACAGGCATCCACGACAAAGTAGCGTTCAATAACCATATCCTGGAGGTAAAATGAGACGAATAGGTATGATGGCCGTTTTTTGGTGGGGATTGATGGTAAGTGCGGGAGTCGGACAGATGACCGAGCAGTGGATATCTGTATATGACGGACCGGTAGTGGAGGATATCGGCAGTAACGACCGACTTCTGGATATGGTGATCGACGATGCCGGGAACGTGTATGCAGTGGGACTGGGAGTGGATACGCTGCAGACCGATGCATCCTATCATTCCGATATCATAACGGTAAAGTTCGGCAAGGATGGAAATTTGTTATGGTATGCCGCTTATGATGGGACACCGATCAATGAAGGGTCCTCGGACGATCGGGGTAATGTGATAGCATTAGATAGCCAGGGAAATGTGATTGTCGCAGGTCGAACGGTTTATGAGGGAGAAAATGGTGGACAGTTTAACCGGCTGATCGTTATAATGTACACTTCTTCCGGAGATACGGCGTGGACGAGAACGTATGATTCGTACGATCGGGGAGATGCCGACTTCCGCGGACGTGATGAGGGAGTCAAGGTGCTGGTCGACGGACAGGATAATATCTATGTGGGAGGGACCAGCTACCAGGGCGGCGCGAATTTCCACAGCGATGATTTCATCCTCCTTAAATTTAACGCAATCGGACAAGAGCAATGGGTGCAAAAATTTGATGTCTCGAATGGTACGGGAACCAGTATGGACCGATTGGTCGATATGGAAATGGGTCCGCAGGACCATGTCATCCTAACCGGCACCACCACGGCCAATTTTAATACAGACTACTACACGTTGAAGTATGGGGCGGATGGCAGCTTGAAATGGCATGTGGGATACGATTCTCCGCTGCCTGCAAGCTCGGATGTGGATGAACCCGCGGCCGTTGACGTGGATGCGAACGGCGATATATTTGTGACCGGATATAGTGAGTCGGATTCGACCGGCAAGGATATAGTGACAATTAAGTATGGTCAGCAGGGTCAGCTGAACTGGGTAGTGCGCTACGACAATGAATTGGGAAATTTGAATGACAGCGATTTTGCCAGCGATTTGGTGGTTAATGACGAGGGACAGGTTTACGTAATCGGATACAGCAATAATAATATAGATACCTATAAATGGGATTATATTACCATAAAGTATGATGGCAGCGGTGATACGCTCTGGACCCGGCGATTCAATCACAAAAAGGCCCACGATGTAAGCAAGAAGGTTATATTGGACAGCCAGGAAAATGTATTTGTAACCGGTACGTCCGCGCTGAACAGTTCGAATTCCGATTTTCAAAATGCCACCGTTATCTATAATTCCGGGGGCGATTCCGTTGGATTTATGCACACCACGGGGATCAGCAATGCCACTCCCGCAGCCATGGATATGGACGCAACGGGGAACCTGTATATAGGCGGTACGCAGGAACTCTCCAGCAGTGCGAATATGACTGTCGTTAAATATGGCACCACGATAACAGATATTCCCGCACAACCGGAGGAGCTTTTGCCCGTCTCGTTTAATCTGGAACCCAATTATCCCAACCCGTTTAACCCTGCTACAACCATCCGGTTCGAACTGCCTCAAAGCAGTCGTGTAACACTTACCGTGTATGATGTGCTGGGACAAAAAATACAGACCCTGGTTAACCGAAGAATGTCGGCCGGTCGCCACCACGCCAGATTTAATGCTGGAGATTTATCATCAGGCATTTATCTGTATGTATTGGAGTCAGACGGCCGACAATTGGTGCGAAAAATGCTTCTGCTGAAATGATGTATGCGATTGATAAACTTCCGATCCATTTTTTCAAAAAGTAATAAATACACAGTTATGACCCTGCCGGCAGGTAAAAATTTCTCATGAAGTTTGTGGTTTTAAGCTTACCCTGAGTTGTCGACGAGGGGTTCTTGGTTACTTTGGTTTGAACTTTTGATCGGGGGTCCCGGTCTAAAGGCTAAGTAGTAAGCCAGGGATCTGAATTTCAGTTCCGAACCTATCTCCTCTTTCCTTTCCTGGAGCTTTTAATGGCTAGTTTGGCACCATAATTGCCCCTATATCCATAGATACTGCAAGAGTATTTCCACTGATCTTATTCATGATTAAATACTTGAAATATGAAAAAGAATAATAACAAGCCCGCCGTAATGGTATTCGGAGAGTTGGGACTAATCTATTGTGTGGCACAGGAGGGTATACCGGTCATGCTGGGGACGGACGAGGAAGATGGAGTGAATATGTATTCCCGATTTCCCCTGCAACGGTTTTTCTTTTCCGGCTATGACACCGAAGCGTTTATTGAGGAGTTGATCGAATTGGGTCCATCGTTTACCCATAAACCGGTTATTGTTAGTTATGACGATAAGCTGTTGCTGAATATATCGGCGAATCGCGACCGCCTGCGGCCCTATTACAACTTTTTGCTGCCCGGGCACGACCGGGTGTTGGAGTTGCTGGATAAACAACTATTTTGCGAACTCTCTCGTGAATACAATCTACCGGTAGCTCCCTCCCGGGAAGTATCCAATAAGAAGGAGGTGGAAAAAGCCTCGGCCGAGTTGAATCCCCCGTATATCATAAAGCCCGCCCTGCGTCATTACTGGTTCCATAAGGATTTTTCCGAGATCGTGGGAGATTACAAGAAAGCGTATGTATGCCATTCTGATCGGGAAATCATCGATTTGTATGATAAAATATCCAGGATTCATCCGGATGCCGTTATTCAGGAGTATATTGTAGGGGATGACCGGCAGATGTATGATATAAATGTGTATGTGGACGAAAAGGGGAAGCTGCGTGGATACGCCAATGCTCGCAAGTTGCGGGTGTATCCGCCAACGGCCGGATGGGGCAGCTATGTGGTGACCGTGGAGGACCGGGAAATATTTGATATAACCACAGAAATCATTGAAAAACTGGAACTGACAGGATTGCTCAACATTCAGTTCAAGAGAGATGAGGTTACCAATCAGCCCATGCTCATTGAAATACATACCCGTACCAGTATATTTGATGTACTGGGCGCGGGAGCCGGGGCAAATATGCCGGCCATGTACTATCGGGATATGAATGGCATCGAAATTCCCGCCTTTGTCAACGCTAAAGTGGGCGTAAAATATTTGAATCTGGGCCGGGACCTGCGGCTTCTAGTACGATTCAGAAAGGATGTTCCCATTACGATGTGGGAATGGATTAAATCCTATCAAGGGGTCCGCGTTTTTCATGACTTCGCTTTTACAGATCCCAAGCCGTTTTTTGAAAAGTTCTGGCTGAGCTTTAAACACAGGATGAAAAAAGCATCCTGAGTCGGTCCGGTGGAACTTTGTTCCACCTATCCGAAATCGTTGACAAAGTTGGCGCGCGGCAGAGGGGAGAGATTCTTTCCCGTGGATAGACTTTTTCTATGAAATGTGCTCCTGGGATCTCAATGGGTATTCACCAAAATCACTCCGTTGGATCCACGCACCCCGTAGATGGCAGCTTCCGGGCCTTTAAGGATGGTTAGGGATTTTACATCGTTCGGATGCAGGTAGTAAAGCATCTCATTGGATTGCATCGGCATGCCGTTGAACACCAGGAGAGGCTCGGTATTCATATGGATACTGCTGGGTCCGCGAATCTGCATGCTGTATCGATTCATCCCGCTTTGTGTTACGCGCAGGCCGGGCACTCTTCCCTGCAGAAAATCCACGAGATTATGGTATCCTTTGTGGGAAAAATCCCCGCTGGTAAAGGTGTTGTGGGATCCGGTGGATCGATGGGGGGTCACCTTGGCATACCCTATATCGACCATCGGTCCCTCGCTCATGAGAGCGTAGTCATTGGAATCCTGCAGGTACACCTGCTTCACGTCCAGCAGCGGTAGTTTATCGACATTGCTTTCTGCGGTTAATTGTACCGTGGGCTGGCTGTTTGCAAGGCCGGCAAATAGCAAAAGTAGTATCGATATGAGTAGTAATCGCTTCATCAATTCATGGCCGGAGGCAGGCTATTTATAGTGTGAATACTGCAATTTAGTATAATCCCAAATATGAAACAAATAATTTAGATATAATATCCTAAATACCTTTTTTAAATGAACAACTATTGATATGAAATTTAACATGTTAGGGATTTAGTTTACTAAGAAAGCATAAAGGTCCAGCGCCGCCAATAGGATGAAAGGGTCCCTTTTTTATTCAAAGATTGAATTTAAATACATAAGGGGATAACATACTATTAACTTGGAATATCAATGGTATCAAGAGATACTACATAACATTCAGATTGAATATCTATGATGCGCCATATACTCTATTGGTTTGTGCTGATGATTGTTGGGATACTGAATGGTATTCTTCGCGGTACTACCTACGGAACGGTGATGACTGATTTAACCGCCCACCAGCTTTCAACGATTACCGGTATAGCATTGACGGGACTGGCTGTCTGGTTTTTATGGAAACGATGCCCCCTGGAGTCAGCTCGCCAGGCATGGATCGTCGGAGCTGTTTGGTTCCTGCTGACCGTCCTGTTTGAATTCGGATTCGGTCATTTTATTATGGGACATCCCTGGTCTTTGCTGTTTGCTGATTATAATATATTGGAGGGACGGCTGTGGTCTCTATTTTTAATGTGGATTCTGATTATGCCGTTTGTATTTTTCCAGCTTGTGAGATCGGCAGAATAAACCTTGTTATCCGGGGACACTATATAGCAAACCAAAAACACTTAAAGAAACCTTATGAAAAAGACCGGATATATATTGTTGCTCATATTTGTGATCGCTTGTACGGGGGAGACGGATAAGAGTGCAGAAAAATCCTCGGCTGAAGTTGAATATACAGGGAGGGTCGAACAGGTTGATGAGACTCTCGATCAGGTTCTGGATCCGCAGGCTCGCCCGGCTGTATTGGGCCGGGGATATGAATGGTCCGAGGGGCCGGTATGGGTTGCGAAGCACGGATTCCTGCTTTTTTCGGATGTACCGACGAATACCATCTATAAATGGGTGCCGGGCGAGGGCGTGTCCGAGTACCTGTCGCCGTCGGGGTATACGGGACAGAAGGAACGAAGCGGAGGCGGTTCCAACGGTTTGATTATAGATCAAGAGGGACGCCTGTTGCTGTGTCAGCATGGCGACCGTCGCATCGCCCGCATGAGGGCGCCATTGGATAATCCGTCGGCCGACTTCCAGACGGTGGCCGGTCAATATGACGGCAAAAAGTTCAACAGTCCGAACGACCTGGTGCAGCACAGCAGTGGAGCGATCTACTTTACGGATCCCCCGTACGGCCTGGAGCAAGGAGCTGATGATCCCGCCCGCGAGCTTGATTTTCAGGGCGTATTTCGAGTGGATACCAATGGGAACGTAACGCTCCTGGTCGACAGCCTGAGTCGTCCGAACGGGCTGGCGTTTTCGCCGGACGAAAAAACACTCTACGTTGCCAACTCCGATCCCGATAACGCCGTGTGGATGGCCTACCGGGTGATGCAGGACGGTGGGTTGTCGGACGGACAGGTGTTCTATGATGCCACTCACAAAACAGACCAGGAGCGGGGGTTGCCCGACGGGATGAAAGTGGGTGCCGACGGGTACGTGTATGCCACCGGTCCGGGTGGAGTGTGGATCTTCAATCCCGCCGGCGAGGCGCTGGGACGCATCAAAACCGAGATGGCCGTATCCAATTGCGCAATCGGCAATGACGGGTCGAAGCTCTATATGACGGCCGATAGCCTGCTGCTGGCGATGCCGATTAAATGAGCACCTGAATAGAAATTTATCTACATTTATATAAATGAACGTGTGATAGTTATAGAGAGATTTTAAGATAAGAGGTGCTGATGGTTATGCGGTTATTATTGGTTTTAATAATATTGTCGGCAGGTGCATGTAATGCCCGTGATCAATCTGTAGTGGAGAAGGTTGAATCATTAGGACTCCAATCGGTGAATAGTTCAGTCACGGCCTATTATTCGGACAGGTACCGGCAATTTGCAGAGCACAATGTGCAGCTGCTAAAGAATGCGGATGATTTTTTTGAAGAGCAGTTTGGAGTCAGACAATCTTTTTCGATAGCAGTTCTTGATTCGGCGAGTTGGAGGCAAATAACAGATATACCCTACGGGCTGCCGTTCGTTTCGGGTCCGCCATATATCGTCTGCCTTCCCGCCAACGCCCAAAATACGCTTTCCGAAACGATAAGTGAGGCGATCGACGGGTATGATCTTGAGGGGCGATACGGAACGAGCCGGGAAGAAATCGTGGGTCGGTTTGTATCACTTATCGGCTTCCATGAATTGGGACATATGTACGCGAGGGCCTACGGCATCCGATTCCCGAATAAGTGGACGTTTGAGTTTGCGGCGACTTATTTGGCCTACTATTATCTCGATCAGAACTTCCCGGCGGAACGGGATCTCTGGCTCGAAGTTTCCCGCGTTCTGGCCCGGGAGCTCGCGCCGCGTTATACGACCCTTCAAGAATTCGAGCAATGGTATGTGGGAGTCGGGGTGGCCAACTACGCCTGGTATCAAGTGGCGTTCCTGCTGCAGGTACAAGAGGTGTATGAGAAGTCAGCCAAGGCTTTTATCAGGGCAATGCGGGACTACCCGTGGCCCGTGAATTCAGCATCAGATTATCTGCCAGAAATGGATTCCATCTCCCCCGGATTTGTCGCCTGGGCAGAGAAGTATCAGTTGCAGTAATAAATCCAGCAGTACGGTGAGTATGTATTTATTTGCCTGATTTAGTAAGTTATAGCTCAATCTAGGTAAAATTGCATCCATTAATTAATGGATGTAGAAGTCTGGCTCAAACAAGCTGAAAAAGATTTTCAGACGGCCGAGAAAACATTTTAAATCATTTCAATATAAGTATTTTCACGTTTGCCAAAGTTGGTGGTTGTTTTAATTCTTGGAGGGCAATTCCACATAGAACGAGGTGCCCTCCCCTTCCTCACTTTCAAACCAGATGCGTCCGCCCAGTTTTTCAGTGAATTCCTTGCAGAGCGACAGTCCCAGTCCCACCCCGCGCTCGTCTTTTGTCCCTTTGGTCGATTTGCCAAACGGTTGAAATAACTCTTGTCTTTGTTCCTTCGGTATGCCGGGACCGGTATCCTTAACTTCAATGATTACCTTTCCATTTTCCCTGGTGGCATCGAAGGTTATTTGGTCCCCCTCATCCACATATTTAATCGCATTGGTTGCAAGATTCATGAGAATAATTTCCATCATATTCTCATCTGCTTTTATTTCAAGATCCCGGTCGACTCGGTTAATGACTTCAACATTTTTGTCATTGGCTTGTGGTTCAAGGCTCTTCTCTATTTGTTGAATATTATCTTTAAGCTTCAGGTGGGTAAGATCTATTTCAATGCCGGTCGTTTGATTACGGGCCCAGGTCAGTAAATTTTCAAGGGTGTTCAGGCTGTGTTGCAGCTGATTTTCTGTGTGTTCTGCGATTTCCTGCACGTCTTCCTTGGACAGGATATCTTGTTTCAACAGCGAAGCTACTTGTTGGATGTTGGAGATGGGATTGCGCAGGTCATGAGCCAATACCGACAGCAACTTGTTTTTGGTGTCGTTAAGCTCTTCCAGCTCCTCTTTTTGATCGGTAATCTTCCGATTTAGTTCTTCGAGCTGCTCATAGGCATATTGTTTTTTCCGATACATCCAGAAGAGGGCTATACTGATCAAGACAATAAGGAAAAGTCCGATCCCACCGATAAGCAGGGTCTGCCGTTGCGCAGCTAATTCAGTTTCCAGTAAACGATTCTTTTGTTCTTCCTGCCGCAGGTCAAACTGGGTGCGATATCGGGCAATTTCCTGCTGCTGCCGGGCCGTAGTCAGGCTGTCGTCTATCGTTTTATACTCTTCCAGGTATTTGAAAGCCTTCCGGTAGCTTCCTCCTTCCTCCATTGTTTGATAGAGTTTTTCCAGCGCCATCCGCTGAAGTCCCGGGTTCTCGATTTTACGCGCTACTTCCAGGGCACGGGATAAATGCTGTTCGGCCTGTGCATAATCCCGTGTGGCCGCGGCTGTTCGACCCAGCCCGAAATTGCCGTAGAAATAGCCCGGAATGAGATTGCTTTCTTTGCTGAGTTTCAAGGTTTGACCATAATAATAGCGTGCCGAATCGGGATTGGATTGCTTCAGGTGAAGGTCTCCGATATTGTATTTAACCTTTATGGAGATAATTTTTCGTCCCATTTTCCGGCCGAGGGCAAGCGCCTTGTTGTAGTACTCGCGGGCTTTGTCCGGTTGATCGGTTTCTTTATAGACGTTCCCGAGATTTAAATAGCTGTTGTTCAGGGTGACATCCTGTCCGATCTTTTTACTGATTTCAATCGCTTCCAGCAGATGTTGTTCGGCCTGCTCATAATGTTTCATCGACTGACCGAGATTTCCGATGTTATTCAACACGGTCGCCATGGAGGAAGAGTCCCCGATGGCCTCCAGCTGTTCGAGGCTTCGATGATGGTGTTCCATGGCCTTGCCCAGATCGCCCATTTTTTGATAAACGACGGCCAGGTTTTCTTCCACCTGGGCAGTCCGGCTGGTTTTACCCTGTTCCTTGGCCTCTTCGAGGGCTTTCGTGTAGAGTTCCATCGCTTTCGACAATTCACCGTTAAACCGGTAAGCCGTGGCGAGCAGATTGCCGTATTTTGATTCCATGGGTAAATCTTTATATCGCTCATATCCCCTTCGCAAAACCGATTGAGCCGAGTCGTATCGACCCACGGACAGATAATAATCGCCCCTATTCACCAGCGCTTCGGCCTGACCTTCCCGGTAATTCAGCGAATCGGCCGACGCGGCGGCTCGTTCGATGAGGCTGTCGGCTTCGCGGTATTGCCCCTTTTCGATCAGGGCAGATGCTATGCGATTCCACTCGTTAACCGTTGCCGTATCACCCGTGGTCGAATGCTGTTCCTCCGATTCAATATGCCGGGCATGAAGAGTCGGGACGAGTAGACAGAAGAATATGCCCCCTAATAAGGTGTAGGTTAAGATCCTTGAATAGATTTTGGATGCTGATGAGCGGGCTTTATTCATTCGCTTGCGATATTTTGAAGCATAAGTTCGAACTCATTTTATAGTAAATATATATTTAGAAAAACCATAAAATATTATTGTGAGGAATAGGTAAGGCTTCATAAGAAGCATAGCAAATCCATAAGCGTATTAACTTTAACTATTATCGGTTTGGGATTCGTCCGGATCTCTCAATGAGAAGGCTGCTCAGGTTGTTGGACAATTCATCGTTTGAGCCCTGTATAATCTATGATTATTGTGTGGATGTAAATGACTCAAAAAAAAGGGTGATATAGTAGATTATTTTAGTTATTGTTAGCCGGTCCGTACCGAACCTGTTTTGCGCAAGGCAAAGCAGCGTCTCTCC
>CAJXOW010000098.1 GCA_913057825.1 uncultured Balneolaceae bacterium
AATGTACCTGCCGATACGTATACGCTGACGGTCAATCGAATCGGATACCAGTCGATTTCACGGCAGGTTGAGGTTTCGAACGACAGTAAAACGATAACCATATCGATGAAGCCCGCGGTGATGAGTACCGATGCCGTGGAGGTGGTCGGTGCGGTCGAGAGCAGCGGGGCCAACCTGGAGCACGCTTCCAAGACGATATCGGGGACAGAGTTGCGGCAGGATCTGGGGACGACCCTCGCCAGTACGCTGGATGAAGAGCCGGGATTCAGTTCACGGTCGATGGGCGCGGCTCCCGGCCGACCGGTCGTGCGCGGACTCGGGGGCGAGCGGTTGTTGATTTTGCAAGACGGGGAACGCACCGGTGATGTGTCTGCCCAGTCGTCCGACCACGCTGTGACGGTCGATCCGATGTCGGCCGAGGAGATCGAAATCGCCCGCGGTCCGGCAGCCCTGCAGTACGGGTCGAATGCCATCGGGGGTGTGATCAACATCGTGCGGAATCAAATTGCCCCCTCGCAGCCCGATCACCTGCACGGATCGGCGAGTGTACAGGGAGCATCGGTGAACTCGGGGGCGGTGGTCGGACTTGAAGCGGGGATGCCGGTGGGTGAGAACCTGGCCCTGAAATTGGACGGCAACCTGCGCAGTGCCCATGATACCGAAACGCCCGAGGGGACATTGGAGAACTCCGGGATCCTGTCGAACAACAATGCGATCGGATTGAGTTATATTCGTCCGTGGGGGCACATCGGGCTCGCGTCCAGCATGTACCTCAATAATTATGGTATTCCTCCCGATCCGGACGGGGGACATCCGAACGGGGTGGATATCGAAATGCGAAAGTACCAGGTCGAAACCAGCTCCGAGATATTTCTCGACGGATCGGTGTTCAAATCGGTGAAAGCGGACCTATCCTATAAGAACTATTACCACCGTGAAATTGAATCGAGCGGGGCGGTCGGGACTGAATTCGGGGTGTTAACCGGAAATGCTTCGTTGTTTGTCCGACACGATAAACTAGCCTGGTTTGACGGCGGAAAAATAGGACTCTGGGCCGAATTCAAGGATTATGCCGTGCAGGGAGCCCGCACGCCCGATTCCAAATCCCACAGCCTGGCGGGATATATTATTGAAAGGAAGGATATCGGTCCGCTGCACCTCGAGGTGGGAGGCCGGTTTGATTATGTGCAAACCGAACCGGCTTCAAAAGATCCGGCTTCCTCGATCGGTTATATTCGTGAACGCTCCTTCGACGCGTTATCCGGATCGGTAGCCGCGATCTACGACCTGGGTCGCGGATTCTTCACGGGGACTACGGTGATGCACTCGTTCCGGGCTCCCTCGCAGGAGGAGCTTTTTTCGGAGGGACCGCACCTGGCGAGCTATTCGTACGAAGTGGGTAACCCGGACCTGGACCCCGAAAGGGGATGGGGCAAGGAGCTGTTTATGCGCTACAAAACCGAGTGGGCCAACGCCGAGGTAAGTTTCTATCACAATTCATTCGACAGCTATATCTATCCCCGCAACACGGGTCGGCCGAGTCCCCGGTTCCCCTCGCTGAATATCTACCAGTTTACCGGGGTCGATGCCGTTTTTAAAGGCTTCGAAGCTTCCGGCCAGGTGCAGTTCCTGCAAGACTGGGCGCTCAACGGATCGGTCAGCTACACGCATGCGAGTCGCGAAGCAGGCAGCTTGGCAACGGGCGATGCAGAATGGCAGCCGCTGCCGCGGATCCCCCCGTTAAAAGGTTCGGGCGGAATAACCTATGCGAGCGGCGGACTTCGACTGGGCGCCAAGGTGCGATACGCCGCCGAGCAGACCCGTACCGGCGAGTTCGAGACGTCGACCGACGGCTATGCGGTATTCGATTTGTTCGGTCAGTACCGGTTTCAGTCAGCCGGCCTGTTCCACACCTTTTCGCTGAACGTGGAGAATGTGCTGGATACCACCTATCGGAGTCATCTCTCCCGCATCAAGGAAATAAGACCCGAACCGGGCATTGGCGTGTCTTTGCTGTACCGGTTGTATTTTTAGAAGGGGGGACACGTTACCGGTTTGCTTATCCCGCAGCAGTCCCCAGGCTACAATTCGCTGCAACGCGACGTCCCATCCTTTGGAGCCGATCCCGTTGGGCGTATCGGAGAGCCAAAAGGTTTGGTGGCGAAGAACGGTGAACCGGTCGGATCGATTCAAAATCGCCGAAAACTCTCCCTCGTCGCCCCCTCGACGTCCCTCACCGAATCGCTCGTATCCCTCCAAATGATCCTGGATATATTCGAGCTGATGCTTTAATCCCTCCTGTGTTCCAATGATATCGGGTCGGTGATACCGGAGCAGCCCGACGACCTGCTCCTTGCGTTGGGACCAGCTTTCGGGATTATTGTTTTGGTCGTCATACCGGATGTTGTAGGTCATTACCCGGATATTTTGTCCATTGGCTTGCGCAAATGATGCTAAAGGGGGGTAGGGTAAAAGTCGCAATCAGAAAGGATGTCAATAATGTCCGCATAGTGACCGCCAATAAAATTAATTAGAGTTAAAGTCATATACATATCCATAAGATGAAAATATCATGCTTGATGTGTAGTGGAAGCACTTTTAAAGACAGGAGGGTAGTATATGAAGACCCAAGCCGGAGAGGTCAGCTCCGGCTTGGGTTGAAAATTAGTTTCCTATTTCAATAGCATCATTTTTTTGGTTTTAACAGTCCCCCGGGTCTTGAGTTTGTAAATATAAATTCCGCTGGCCATTTGGGAAGCATTCCATCTAACGCTGTGGTTTCCGGCAGATTGATGTTTATTGACCAGTGTTTTGATCAACTGGCCCTTTATGTTATATATCGATATTTTTACGTCCGTTTCTTTTGGTAAGTGGTATTGAATACGGGTTGCCGGGTTAAACGGATTCGGATGGTTGCTGGCTTGGACAGAGCCTCCAGATTTATTTCCTACAACCTTAACGTTATCAACGCCATAGATAGCTTGTCCGTTGAAGGTTTCACCCGTTAATTGAACCTGCTTTGTCTCTGAAGTAATGCCGGTTTCACTGGTTCTAAAGTGAAAAACCAGATCCGTCATACCGTCGTTGTTCACATCTTCTTCATGCCGGATTAATTCCCCGTTTTTCCCCTTGCTGTGAAATTCCTTGGTTTCTTTTCCCGTATCACCGAAGCGAACGGTAGTATGATCGACCGTAGTGGCATCAAAGTCTTTCTCTGAAAGGATAGCTACCGGTGTTACTCCATTGGATGAGGGATTTGTTGGATTTTTTTCACTTCCGGGCTTGACGTCAATAGCTACTTTGCGACGAAGTGTATTGGAGATTCGAATCTCATCGACGTAGCCGTTTAGATCTCCACCGCAAAATTTGCCATATCTGGGATTAGTGCCAATATAAACGTTTTGGCTATTGGTTAAAGGGGTATGATCTTTTGAAAAACTTGTAGATTTTTTGGAAACGAGTTCTAAATTTGCCGGGTTATTGGTAGGGGATTCCACCTTTGATTTATATAAAATTTGATGAAGTTTATTTGTCTTATGATTTCTAATGAAAGTAACATGGTACCACTTGTCTTTATTTATACTATTATTGGGTGAAGTCACGCTTGGTAAACCGCCATAACCTGCATACCCTGTCATTAAGACTTGTCCTTCATTTAACCACGATCTAGATTTAAATGCGGTAATATTGTAATTTCGCCAAGCGAAAAATCTATCTCCCGGTTTGAAGAGAATTCTAGGGTATCTTGCACAATTAGTGTTAGCATTTGCTTCTTCATAACTTTTTCCATAATCATCGATATAAAACCAAGCACTCATTTTCCAGCTATTAGTTAGGTCCAAGTCGGGATCATCTGCAATCGAGAGATAACTGGTTGGCTTCTGATACTCATTAACCAGCTTCAATTGCTTTCCAAAATCATCATTGGGATTCACATCAACCAACTGAGGATTCCCGTGTTTTTCGGGATCTGCAGTTAAGTCGGATTCATTTTCATAGTCCCCATTAAAGTGCAGCAGTAAGACTGTGCTGCTCTTTTTGTTATAAGGACCAACATCTTGCGAGATAGCCATTACGGGTAACAGCAATAATCCTATTAATAAGGAAGACATAACTACTCTTGACGTAGAAGAAGACATGGTTAGTAGTATTAAATTGGAATTAGTTAAACCCCACATGTTTTCTCTCGGAATATGTTCATTAATCAACTCATTTCAATATATGTTGATTGAAAAAAATTGTAAGATTGGAAATCTAGATAAGAGTTAAATGGTAAGGATAAGTTTGAATGCTAAGATCAGCCCTAAGGAAAGACCGAAAAAACTTTTAGCTGATTCAATGGAGATGTTAAATTACAGAGATTTGCCTTGACTCAATGGTATCTGAATTTGTCATAAATATTAATAATTCGTTTGAATTTAGTATGCTTACGCCAATTTATGATTCGATTCTATAAAGCACCTCTGCTAAAACGACCAGGTAATTTTAAAGCCGGGTGCATAGGTTATATTGTCGCCACCCGGATCCCAAGAATTCGAGGACATTTTGACGGAAAGAGGTACAGGTTTCCACACTACTCTTTTTGAAGTGGACCCTATGATTGCGCCGACGGCAGTACCTAGTACGCCTCCGGCAGCGGCACCCATCAGGAAAAGTGAACCCGGACTAAAGTGAATCAAGCAACCATCAAAAATATCATCGGGGTCAGATTCACAAGGTTCATACGAAAGAGCCGAAGCGAGCCCCAAGCCCAATCCGCCGACAATGGCTCCTGTCAATGCACCCCGTCCCGTATTACGTTTGGTGCCGTCATATTTTTCCAATGAATGTATAGAATTCAGCGGAATATCTAACCTGTGTGGGATTTGCGAATTTGGTCTGGCTATGCGTATCGCATCGGTGGAAATCTCAATCACATGGCCCGTCAGTTTAATATCCGACAATGACGGGGCCACAAGGCGGATTTGATCACCCTCTTCGATATCCGAAACCTGTCCCATACCATATTTGACAGGCATCACAAGTAAAAAGAGAATGGTAAATATCGGTGTGAATGTTTTCATGATATCCTCACTATAAGTGTTTCCATGTTTGGCTTTCACTTATAGAATAGCACCATGAAGGATAGAAATATCGGACATTTTAAGGAGGGTAAACTGACAATGACAGGGAAAGAAACACCGCGGGTCGGCGCGTAGTGAGCGGATGGCATCTCTACCGGTTAACAACACAACATGATCAAATATCAAGGTCGATGATGTTGATTAAGTAGAGTCATATGTGACCATTTAGAATACAGGGCCCCTGCGTTTTAAGGCATAAGGGGTTTTAGTAATAATTTAATACAAGATATAAGTATATTAATATATAAATAGGTATATTTCCTATATGCTAAAATGTTGCCCATGGGCATCATAACTAAAGAGGGAGTACTGCCATGAAGCTTCCAATGTGGTTTGTCCTGTGTTCGATTTTCTCCTTCCCTCAACCCTTGCTTGCTCAAGATACGGAGAATGACCCCCTTGCAGAGGCCCGAGTCATTCAATATGGAGGCGGCGAAGAGATTATTGATATGAATTATGAATATGTATCGGGGGATTATGAGGTTTCGATCGAGGTAAGCAAATATTATGAAGCCATGAGTTTGTTTGCCCGGGATACCGTTATCAGGGTTTTGACTTATAGTGAACCGGTTGATGAAGGTTCTTTATATAATGCCAGTCATATAACGTTGGAGGTTAATGATGATGACATGTCAGAAATAGTGGCGGCCTGGGAAAACAATGGAGCTATTGAGATAGCCGTGTTGCGGGCCGATCCGAGTCGGTTAGGCATCGATTCGATTGCGCAGTGGGATAAAGTAACACGATTCACAAAATCTGACCCGGCCTGGTTTAAAGGGGAGTGGTGGCTTACCTCCCCGCCGTTGCTGGCTGCAGGTGATTTTACTGCGGATGGGACTGATGAGTTTGCCTTGGCATACTGGGCGACGGATGGGGGGCAGAATACCTGGCTTCATCTGATTTTGTATGATGTTGATGATTCGCTTGGGGTGACGGAGCTTGCGCATGCCGACTGGCCGTTGCCTGTGCCTCCTTCCCCTTCGCAAGTCGAATCTTATTTCAATATTTTTGTGTTCACTTCGGCTGATTTTGATGATAATGGAAAAGAGGAACTGCTGTTGACAGGCAGGGTGCCGATGGAGTCTGGTGGTTGGGAACTCCAAGCTAATGTCTATTCGTATCAAACAGGCATCGATTCACTTGTTCGATTCCTTAGCGAGGTGGTTTATGCCCGAACGGATACCCTGTATGATGTGTTGGGACTGGAAGTTGCGAGTGGGAATCTGAATGATACGGGTAGTCAGCAAGTCGTAATCCATCTCAATCAGATTCCCACGGTACTAACCCGGCCCGACACCTCTCATAGTTATCTGATCGGTTTGGCATTCGATGAGGATCTGTCGACTATAAATGTTTCTGAGCCTTATCACCGGGGAGCAATTATTCATGGCGGTCACCTTAATACTGATATGATACTGGAACGGGGGGATATCGATGGCGATGGATTGGCGGAAATTATTTCCGGCGGATCCTATGACAGGGATTCGCTGAATCCCTCGCTGGCCATATATCGATTTGATGATCAGTTGCATTTTAACAGGTACGCTGACCTGGATCCGGTGGTCAAAGATCTGAGATATCATACTATCGGATTGGGCTATGTCATGCGAGATACCTCCCATGCGTACCGGCGCCCTGAACTTATTCTATCCGGCTTTGAACATCCCATCGGTTATTATACTAACATATATACTATTGACCTGAATCCTGACGGTGAATTCAAGGCTATATCGCTACGGGCACGGGGACCGGTAAGGTTATCTGCCTTTACTACGGCCGACTTGGATGCCGACATTCGTCTTGGTCAGCCGAGACGGTCCAGTATAACAAAAATTCTGCAGCCATTGGTCATTCTGAATGCCCCACCTGCCCATTTTGATATGTTTGCCGGGGAGATTTTTGATGTGAGCAAGATGTACAATTTGAACGAGGGAAAATTTATTTCTACGTATTCCAAAGAATCAAGTCAGGCGACGGAGTTGCAGACCGAACTTAACAAAGATTGGGGTCTCTCGGGTACCTTGAGCACCGATCACAGTTTTTTCGGTGTGTCGGTGAGTTCCCATCTGACAGCCTCCTATGGTGAAAAATTTTCCAAAGAGGCGGGTTCATCCAGCACCGTAACCGTAAACATCAGTGTGGATGCCGTTGAGGATGACCGTATTTATGCCACCGTATTGGACTACAATGTCTGGGAGTATCCCGTTTACGGCAATGGTGTTGAAAAGGGACACGTGTTGGTGGTTGAGCCGGTAATGGTCGAAAACCGCTGGTTCCCGAGCAAGAGTTGGAGTGGCTATTCGTACATTCCTGAACACGAAGTGGGGAATATCCTGTCGTACAGGGAATACCCCAGGCTCTCTGATAATCCGGTTGTGGATGAAAAGATCAAAGGCGATCATAACAACAGCTTCGTTCTGGATGGTAATTCAAGTTACGATTGGTCCCTGCAGTTTGACGATTTCCAGTCGACCGGGGCAACGACCCAGAAAGAGTTTGGAGTGGATTGGGGAGCCTCGATCAGCGGATGGGGGGTTTCTCTTGAGGTTGACGGATATTACAGCCAAGAACAAATTCAAACGCAGCGTACCAGCGTATCGCAGGGACTCTTCCTGGGAGTACACCTGGATGCATTGGATTTAAGTTTGGGTGAAGTCTCATATCGAGTCACTCCTTACGCCTATTGGGCGACCAATGGGGCATTGGTAGTTGACTATGCCGTCCAACCGGAACTGGCCCAGCAGGGCTTCACAGACACGTGGTGGCAGGTTTATTATAACGATCATGCTGATCCGGCTTTTATCATGCCCTGGCGGTACGATCCGGAAAAAGGATTTACCCTCGAAGACCCCGTAAAGCGGTTGCAAACCAAGGATATTACATTCACGCCGGAAAATACCCAGGCAGGGGATACGGTTGCCATAAACGTGCGGGTTCACAACTTCAGTTTAATCCCAACACCGCAGCCTGTGGGTGTCAGTTTCTATGTGGGCGATCCCGATGACGGGGGAACAGTCATTGAGGATATAAACGGTAATACCGTAATATATACGAACGGAATTGTACCCTCTCGTGGATCTCAAACCGTTAAAATGAAAATGGTTATTCCGGGTGATCTGGGAGCGTATCCGCGCATTTATGCGGTTATTGATCCGCTACAATCAATGGTTGAGGTACATAACAATAATAACAAGGGATGGTCTATTCTGGGTAAATCAAGTTCGACGAACATAGAAAAGAGAGGAGAGGACGAAAAGCCCCTGACGTTCAGTTTGGAGCCGAACTATCCAAACCCTTTCAATCCGGCTACTACGATCCGTTATTCGATTTCTGAACCGGACATCGTAACCCTGTCCATATACAATATCATTGGTCAAAGGGTAGAAACCCTGGTCTCAGAGAAACAGGCAGCCGGAATGTATGAATATCAATGGAATGCAAATGGTTTTGCCAGTGGACTGTATTTCTATCGACTGTCGGCAGGTGCATTTACTCAAACTCGAAAGATGATGGTTGTCAAATGAAACGATGACAGAATTGTGTTTATCAAACTAATCAGTCGCATTTTTCTGAAAGAAAGTTGGAGTCTCTGGGTCTCCCAAAAAAGTTAATGGATGGAATAGGCCCGAGAAATTACAAATCGATTAAGTTTTCTAATCGATCGAGATATTCTTCAAATGCTTTTCGCCCCTCTTTCGTGATGAAGTAGGTCGTTTTCGGCTTTTTGTCGACGAACTCTTTTTCCTCGGTAATGTACCCGGCCTCGACCAACTTCGACAGGTGTGAGCTTAGATTACCGTCGGTGGCACCTGTCTGATCCTTCAGGTAGCTGAAAGGGGCGGACTCCTGCTGTACCAGGATCGTCATGACAGCAAGTCTGATTCGTGAGTGAACCAGTTTGTCAATCTGCCGGTAATTGTATTTGCTCTCTTCACTCATCTAATCAGGAATTGGTTCCGAAGTTTCGATAAAGATAGAAGCCGGGCAGCGCCTGAAGCAAGATCATCAGTATTCCCAGCACGGCCAGGCTGTGAAAACTATCCCAGAGGAAAAATCCGATACCGGCCAGCCACCAGCCTGCGGCAACCAGGCGGAACCAGGAGAGTTTGTAAATAATACTTGCCGTGAAATAGGGGATGGCCAGGATGGAAGCGATAAAAGCCGGTATAAAGCGAGGATCAAACGCACCACCGGCTAAACCCGAAAAAGCAACGATCGTCATCGTTATTCCCGTACCGATCCAAACAAGATTCAGAACCCGTTCCGCAAAATTACGTGCACGATCCGTTGAGTCCCGGAATCCGATCCAAAACGACAGAAGCCAGCCGAGTCCGATATCAGCGATCCATACCCATAGAATGTTGGAAGGTGCCCGCCCCGTCAGGACGATCAAGTATGTTCCGATAATGCCCAGGGCTACTATTACACTCCAACTAATGTAATGCATGCCGTTATCGGCGACATGCTGACGGGTTTCCTCAAGCATTTCTCGTATAAAGCGCAAGTCATCCTGTGCTTGTTGTTGATCTATTTGAGCATCCATACCAAAGTAGTATTAATTAAAAAGTACTTTATAATACAAAGTTAATTTATATAAGCTATTCCATTAAGTCAAATGAATTAGGACAACCCTCGGGCTGCAAATATTCTTTGAGTTTTAATTTACCTTGATTAGATTGTTATTAATCCATAACCAAAGGGGATCTTCTCATGGGATATATTTCTATTACCGGGAAGAAGGTGGGGTTTTCTTTCCGTTCACTGCTCTTTTTGTCGTTTATTTTACTGTTTTCCGTTGGGGTTAGCGGACAAACTCCGATACCGGATACCAGCGGGTATTGGTCCAAAGCGTTTAATGTGCCGGATCGTTTCGATGTGCATGATATCACGAAGTTTCAGGGGAAAACCGTTCTTGCCGGTGCTGATACTATTGTCTCCTGGGATCCCGTGCAGGAAAAACTGGCGAGCCTGGGAAAAGGGATACGGTATCGTTTTAGTGATGGAACCACGCAGGACGCTGCTATTCATGCCGTACTTGCTACTCCTTATAATCTCTATATTGGGGGATATTTCAACGAATTGCTCAATCCCGACGGATCGGTCGTCAAGG
>CAJXOW010000099.1 GCA_913057825.1 uncultured Balneolaceae bacterium
CGACATTGAGCCATTGCGAACCTACGACTGGTCGCAGGATATCAACCGGAATGAGCAGCTGTATGCGTCGATCCCCATGCCGTCCACGGATAACCCGGACGAAACAATGATGTACTGGTCGGCCTATACCTTGATGCGGCAGGTGTTTTATCCCCCGGCCAACCTGACCAATTACAACTACTATGTTTTTTCGCGTGAGCCGACCTGGGGTTGGGGGCACGGCGGACAGGTTTTCCACGAGAGTATTGCTATGCTTGCCTATGTATTTATGGATGCGGAGAGCGCCCAGAATTCACAACGCGTTTATATGGAGCGGCAGCATGACAACGGGTATATCGACTATCGCAGCGGCGGATATTTAAGCGAGCAGATTCCGACCAACGGTGAGCTAACAACTTCAGCTCCCTGGTTTAGTTGGGAAAACTGGATGATTTACCAGGAGTCCGGCAATATCAATTTTTTACGGGATGCTTTTCGTTCCGGGAAGAAATTTTATCAATTCTGGCTCGAAAACAGGGATAAAGACCATGACGGATTGATG
Source organism: uncultured Balneolaceae bacterium (assembly GCA_913057825.1). Classification (GTDB taxonomy): domain Bacteria; phylum Bacteroidota; class Rhodothermia; order Balneolales; family Balneolaceae; genus CAJXOW01. The sequence goes on from CAJXOW010000099.1 coordinate 542, forward strand.
GAATGGGGTGGAGCAGCTTGGCTGGAAGCCGTACGGGACGGACAGGTGGCGGCCTGGCAGGTAGGCGATCCTAAAAACTTTGAAGCCCTGGCATTAAACAGCATGCTTGTGAAGGAAGCCCGGTCGCTGGCCCATATCGCTGATGCCCTGGGCGATACGGCAGCAGCCAGCGATTGGAATTACCGGGCGGATACCTTGAGTCAGCGGATCAATGACACATTCTGGGATGAGCAGACCGACTTTTATTACATGGTGGATCGTGATGACCACGACTTTACTTTCAATGAGACGGATGATTTAAAACGACAGGAGATCATCGGTTTCTTGCCCTTGTGGTCGGGTACCGCCACCCGGGAGCAGGCCGATAAGCTGGTCCAGGTGCTTACGAATACCGACAAATTCTGGCGAAAGCACGGCGTTCCCTCGCTGGCAGCCGACGATCCCTATTATAATCATGCCGGTTACTGGAACGGGCCGGTCTGGGTGCAATGGGAGTATTTAATATTCCGCGGATTGTTGAATTACGGGTATGATCAGCTGGCTCGCGAATTGGCGCAAAAAGTGTTCGACAAAGTTATTTTCCATCTGAAACGCGATCATACCTTCTGGGAGATGTACAGTCCCGATACCGACTGGGCCGGACACCATCAGACCTATATCTGGACCGGCATTGTGGCACGCATGATGCTCGACCTGGAGCGCGAGATAACCGGTATCGAGGATGAAAGGGACACGGAAGGCAGTGAGATTCCCGATCAAGTCCAACTGGATGCCAACCATCCCAATCCTTTCAATCCGACCACCATGATTACTTACCGGCTTCCGGCGTCACAAAAAGTAAGCTTAAAGGTATATAATCTTGTAGGCCAACAGGTTGCAATGCTCGTAAATAACGAAAGGCAGCACCGCGGTACCCACCGGGTTCAGTTCGATGCCGGCGATTTAGCCAGTGGTGTTTACATCTATCGCTTACAGACCCCGCAACGCGTGTTAAGCAGGAAGATGACGGTCATTAAGTAAAATTTTATAATCGTACTCCTCTGTATGAAAATACCGAACCCTGATAGTGCAGGTTCAACTTCGTGGGAATTGCTTCACTTTGACTGCTAATCCGGCCATCGTTTCGATCTGTGACCATTGTCAAAATCACTTATAACTAGTTAAATAGTCTCACAACCGGTGTAGTTATTTGATAAATTATGCAGCAGTTAACCTGGAAGAGGAAAACAAAAATTTTTATGAGTAAAGCAAATCTCTATTTGAAGAATTTATTTTCTACATTAGAAATATGTCGGTTAAGCGTATGCTTATTGACACTGTCGCTTCTGATACCGGTTATCACCGAGGGTAATTTTTTATATGCCCAATCCACGGAACGATCGGCCAAACTTACCAGGCATGTCGAGACTGCCGAAGGGAAAAGAGATTACAATACCCCACCGCAGGCTACTTATACGGCTTTTCTCAATAGCAACATGAATCGGGTCCTGATCGAAAACGCTCCCCAGTGGGACGGCAGTGGATCCAATATCGATGGAAACGGCTCTTTTTCCGTTCAGTTTGGCAATTTCCCGGAATTGACCACGGGAGACACGATGATGGTTCGATTTACAGATCATCAATTGGGTCAGCAGGGCCCGATAAAAGTACAGGTCGATACGCTTCCGTGGGATGATCCGAATCCCCTTGAAAAACTGCAGTTGCAGTATGAGAATTTACCGCCCAAGCCCTCGCAAGTGCAGGTGGAAGAGCTTTCTGACGGGGGATACCGGATAGCCTGGGACAGTTCCGCGGCACCACGCTATGCCGTCTATAGAAAAGACTGGTCGGATACGCTCTCAAACGGCATGAAAAGAAACTTGTATACCAAGGTGGCCGACAGCATAACTGCGCATTTCTATACCGATAATCCTCCATCCTCGGAGCCGCGCTATTCGTATATAGTATATGCGGTAAGCGGGAGCGGTGTTTACAGTGGACATTCGCGTCCGCTGTCGAAGGAGACGCAATTGCTTCGCTCGGTTCCGCGTCCCATTATTCCCTCTCGCCCCACGTTGATTGATATGTACGACAAGTCGTGGTCGCTGGCCCTGGAAAACTCCAAGCATGCCCAGGAAGGCAGCGGATTTGTGGACTGGTACCTGGACGAGGCGTTTGACAACCGGCTCTTTCAGTGGGATGTCTGTTTTATGATGACCTTTGCGAAATATTCCCAGGGAGCTTTGCCGAATATTGTGACCATGGACAATTTTTACCGCAAGCAGCACTCCGACGGGGCTATCGCCGGGGTCATTCATGAAGACGATGGTACCGATTCGCCGCCGGGCAAAGATTCGCCCTACTTTACCCGAAACAACCTGTTTTCCTGGGCCGAGTGGGAGTACTACCAAGCAACCGGCGATTCTTCCCGATTTGAGCGGGTCATACCGGTGTTGGCCGATTATGCCCGCTGGATACGGCAGCATCGCCGCCACGACAACGGACACTTCTGGTGGTCAGGCTTCGGCAGCGGGATGGACAACTCGCCGCGTTCTACCGCCACAAGAGATTATCCCCCTTACGGTTGGGTCGATTACGATGCCAATGAGGCGATGGCGGCTCGATATCTGGTTAAAATGGCTGAAGTTACCGGCAATCAGGCGATCATAGACGAGTTTTCCCAGTTTCGGGATACCATGGAAACGTTGGTGAACCGTGACATGTGGAGTGAAGAGGATCAGTTTTACTGGGATATAGACCGGGACGGTTCGTTTATGGAAATCGAACACGGTCCGACCGGCAAAGTTCGCAAGGTCATGACGGTGGCCTCGTTCTGGCCCATGTGGGCAGACATCACCGGCGAAGAGCAAGTTGACGGTATTATAAATCACTTGAATAATATAAGAGAGTTCGATCGGCCCCATAGGGTTCCGACACTAGCGGCCGATGATCCAGCCTATAGCGAAGAGGGAAGCTACTGGCGAGGATCGGTCTGGGCTCCCACCAATCATATGATTGTGGAGGGACTCATGACCCAGGACAGGGTGGGGCTGGCCCGCGAGATCGTCGTCAACCATTTGAACATGATGGGGAAAGTTTTTGAAAATACCGGTACCGTCTGGGAAAATTACGCACCGGAGTCAGCTTCCCCGGGCAATCAGGCTAAATCGGACTTCGTAGGATGGTCGGCCGTCGGTCCCATCGCTCAGCTTATTGAAAACTACATCGGCATTATTCCCGATGTACCGGATAATACGGTCCGCTGGAATTTATTGACCAACCGGGAAGTCGGGCTTCGCAACCTCAAGATGGGGGACTATACCATTAACGAAATAAGAGCCCGAGCGCGTGATTCGCAGGATCAACCCCCCGAACTGGTGATTGACACGGATAGATCATTCAAACTGAAGCTATACGACGGTCGGGTTGACACCACGATACAGGTCGAGGCGGGCAGAAACGAGCTTGTCGTAACAGCGATAGGCGAGCGAACGGGGGTTCAACCCGGGACATACCGTTTGAAGCCCAACTACCCCAATCCCTTCAATCCGACGACCGAGATTGAATTCAGCGTTCCGAAATCTTCAGAAGTGAAGCTGGAGGTTTTCAATGCTATTGGTCAGCGGGTATCTACGCTCATAGATCGAAAAGTGGTCGCCGGATCGCATGCGGTAACTTTCGATGCCGGGGGATTAAGCAGCGGGCTTTACCTGTATCAATTGAAAACTCCGGAGAAGACCCTCACACGTAAGATGATGTTGATAAAATAACCGCGTCACCGGGGCGGGCGGTTCCTTGCTCGGAAACTTTTCTTCGCTCGTTGGCAATGATTGGATGATTGCCTTATTCAATATTATGAGAATTACAGCTTCATATCCAGAAAATTTTAATGCTTCGGAACCGCCCGCCCCGGTGACGCGGTTATTTTGCTCCAGACTCCAGGCATTTTGGATTTCAAGTTTGGCGCTTGATTTATAGATAGGGCGACCATTGTCAGGGACAGGCAATCAAAAGGGGGTATTCCCCTTGGTTTCCTATATGTTACGGATAATTCCCGGGGAAAATTGACAATGAGTTGATTTTGAATTTTATTAGGTATGTAAGCGCTTGCAGCAGGAGTACAATTTTTTACGGTTAAAGTACTGAAATTTAAAATAAGCCAAGGATCCATTTGTCTTCGAGGGTCACGCTAAAGCAAATCGCTCGTGAGTTGGATGTTTCCGTGATGACGGTATCACGGGCGCTGAATAACCGCTCAAATGTTGATCATTCAACCCGTCAGAAAGTTCTGGAGACGGCGCAGCGGTTGGGATATCGCCCCAACCATATTGCGCGCAGCCTGGTGATGAACAAGACCAACACCATTGGCGTCATCGTTCCGGAAATAACCCATTCCTTTTTTCCGGAGGTGATTCGCGGCATCGAGCAAACGGTGCACCAGAACGACTATCAGCTTATCCTGATGCACTCGATGGAGAACCAGGAGCGGGAGGCGCAGGCTATCACCACGCTGGAGTCCAAGCGGGTAGACGGATTGTTGATTTCGACGGCCGAGACGGTAGAAAACTATGAAAATTATCAAAAGCTGATTGACGAGAGCTATCCGCTGGTATTTTTTGATCGTTGCGTGTTTGATATCGGGGCCAGCTGCGTGGGAGTTAATGACAGGACAAGTGCCCGGGAAGTTACCGAACACCTGATAGAACACGGGTATAAGAAGATAGCCCACTTGCACGGACCTGAGAAAGTATCCATTGGTAAAAATCGCCTGGATGGATTTCTGGAAGCCATGCAGCAACATGATTTGGAAGTTCGAGACGACTGGTTAGTCCCCTCGGCGCTGCAGGAAAAAGGGGGGTACCAAGCCATGAATCAATTGCTGGATTTACCTGAAAGCAGCCGTCCCCGGGCCATCGTTGCGGTTAACGATCCCTCTGCATTCGGGGCCATGCATGCTATTTACGAGGCCGGATTGGATGTCCCCGATGATTTTGCAATAGTCGGCTTTTCCGATGATATCCGGGCCAAACTCATGTCTTCTCCCTTGACCACCATTCGTCAGCCCGCCTACGAAGTCGGTAAGAAAGCATCCGAGAAACTCATATCACTTATTGAGGATCCGGAAGAAGAAATCGAGCAGTTGATCGTACCGACCGAATTGGTTGTGCGCGAGTCCTGCGGGTGTCCTGCAGAGGAAGAAACCCATAAAATGTCCCGTTTTATGGAGTTTGCCGAATAAATCTGCCAGTACTTGGCGGGCGTTTGGGCGCTTTATGAAAATAGAACCTATTTATGCTTGAATTATTGAGGGGGTTGTAGTTATAATGCATCTCCGAAGAATGTTAGCGATAACATTTTCTTAAAATTTTGATCGACAGATAACTTTATTTTATTTAGTTTAGTAGGTGTTTGAAAATCTGGCTTTTATATTCAGGTTCAAAACTTGAGATCCGGCGTTGCCGATGGGACACCCCGTTTGTTTCTCCCGAGATAGTCGGAATAGTTGGCAAAAAGATGATTAATTAAAGAGCACTTTTACTGCCATGTTTAACCAAGATGCTCATTGCGCTTGAATTAAATAAATCAGGTTGATTCATCGACCTTTGATCTTGTATTGTGAACGACAATTGGAAAAGCGATTCCATTTGTCTTACAGTACTGAATTGAAATACAGGAAATCAGATGAGTGACGAGTTACGGTATAACGAGTATATAAGAGATGATTTTAAACATATAACATTGGGTAATGGGGTCTTGGAGGCAGACTTTGTCCCCGAGTTGGGGGGGAAGATGTCGCAGTTGATAAACCTGACGACCGGTACCGATTTTCTGCTGGAACCGAAGACGTCGGACGGCAAGTACAAGAAGCCGAAGTACGGGGGAGATTTTGAGAAATTTGATACTAGTGGATTTGATGAATGCTTTCCGACCGTATCCGATGCCGAAATTGAAATAGACGGCAAGTCCATTTTATTTCCCGACCATGGAGAGCTTTGGTCAAGAGACTGGGATGTGGAGCAGCGCGGACATTCTCTGACCATGTCGATTGACGGTATCCGCTGGGATTATACATTTGCAAAGCGGATCACTTTTGAGGACAATGCCATCATCATACGTTATACCTTGATAAACAAAGGCGATAAAGCATTGCCTTATATCTGGTCGGCTCATCCCCTTCTAAAGATCTCACCCGGTAGTAAGCTGATGTTCGCAGACTCTTTTGATCGGGTACTAGTCAATTGGGCATCGGATCCCGAGATTGGTTCTTTTGGTGATGAGATATCCTGGCCCGAGTTGCTGGATAATGGTGAGCAGACCGATTTTACGGATGTGCCCGAACGGGAATTCGGACGGACGGCTAAATTGTTCACTCCCCGGTTGGATAAAGGACAAGCCGGACTGTACCGGGCGGATGTTGACGAATCGATCTGCTTCGAGTTTGACACCGAGGAAGTCCCCTACATGGGATTATGGTTGTGTTATGGGGGCTGGCCGGTTGAGTTGCCGTCTGGCCAGAAACACATGACCGTTGGCCTGGAGCCGACTACCGGCCGGCCCGACAGCCTGAAGGAAGCCGTAAAGCGTGATGAATGTCCGATATTAAAAGCCGGTGACACGACCAACTGGATATTAACGATGTATGTTGAACAGGGAAAAGCAAGTTTTTAAAAATATTTAACAGACCTTTGAAAAACCGGGCGGCGGTTCCTCGTTCGAAAGTTTTTCTCTTTTTGAGTTTATTTAGATAACTGCAGGCCAAGATAAATGTCTATCGACGTTAATATATGTTTCAACTATATACTGAAAAACTTAATACTTCGGAACCGCCGCCCGGTTTTTCAAAGGTCTGTTAAAAGATTTCATGTAGTAGGTAGATGATCGAAAATAAAATAAACCAAACCAGAATATAAGGAGCTCTAAATGACTTCTGAGATTGCATTAACATTTGCGGATTGGCTTGTCATAGCCATCTATTTCGTATTCATCCTCGGTATTGGTTACTATCTGAAGCAGTTTACCCAGAGTGACGAAGATTTCTTCCTGGCCGGACGGAAAAACAGTTCGTGGGTAGCCGGACTGGCTTTTCTGTCGGCTAACATGGGAGCCCTCGAACTGCTGGGTATGGCCGGCAATACGGTAAAATATGGAATGTTTGTATCCCATTTCTACTGGATAGGGGCTATTCCCGCCATGCTGTTCCTGGCGATATATATGATGCCTTTTTATTACAGCAGTAAGATTAAGTCGGTACCCGGGTATCTAAAGTTGCGATTCGACGAGAAAACCCGTGTACTGAATGCTATTTCGTTCGCCGTAATGACCTTGCTTGTGGCGGGTATTAACCTGTATGCCATGGCCCTGATTCTACACACCTTCCTCGGTTGGGGATGGGCGCTCAGCATGTGGATATCGGCTGTAACGGTTATGGTCTACGTTACAATGAGTGGTTTGATGTCGGCCATCTTCACCGAAATCGTCCAGTTTTTTCTAATCTGGTTCGGACTTTTTCTCGTGGTGGTACTTGGAATTGTAGATATTGGAAGCATCGGTGAGATCATGTCGCGCGTACCTGAGTCGTACGAGTCGCTTTGGGCGACGGCAGGCAGTGCTTCAGCCAACGAGATGATGGTTAGCTGGGGCGGTATCGCCCTCGGGCTCGGGTTTGTCCTTTCGTTTGGATATTGGACGACCGACTTCCTGGTGGTTCAGCGCGCATTTTCGGCCTCCGACCTGCGGTCGGCCCGGATGACTCCGGTTATTGCCTCATTTTTCAAGATGGCTCTTCCTTTTATTGTGGTACTCGGTGGATTTGTGGCCCTCTTTTTGATGAACGAGCCGGGTTCTGGATTTGAACTGCTAAGAGAGGCCGATGGCAAAATCAATTATGACTCTGCTTTGCCTCAACTTATCAAATATTATTATCCTCACGGTTTGATTGGTCTTGGTGTGACGGCTCTGTTGGCCGGATTCATGGCGGGACAGGCCGGCAATATCAGTGCCTTTAATACGGTGTGGACGTATGATATTTACCAGGCCGTCATCAAGCCCGATGCCTCCAGCAAGCACTTGCTCTGGATGGGACGCGTTGCGACTGTAGCTGCTATTTTGCTCAGTGTGGTTACCGCTTACTGGGCACGCAGCATGCCGACTATTATGGACTATATGCAGGCGATATTTTCGTGGGTAAACGCTCCCTTATTTGCGACCATGGTGCTGGGTATGTTTGTAACCTGGATTACCCCGAACGGGGCTTTCTGGGGACTGTTGCTCGGCATGGGGTCCTCACTTACCCTCTGGCTGGGCGTGCGGTTTGATTTCATTGCGAAAAGTTTTATTACAATGTCTGATTCCGCCAGTTCCATGGCTGCCAATTTCTGGCGCGCCTGGTGGGCATGGCTCATCTGTTTTGGACTGACGATTATCATCAGTCTGTTTACGAAAAAGCGTGATGAGAATGAATTGGTCGGCCTGGTCAAAGGACTAACCGAGGAGAAAGTGGAAGAAGACATACCGGCTTACAAACGACCCGGTGTATGGGCCGTGGTATCACTGGTTGTTCTCATTATATTAAACATTTATTTCTGGTAAGAAATTAAAAGGAGTTAACTCGCTATGGCTGACAACAGCAATCAATCGACAGTACAAGAAGGACAACAGGAAACGAAGGGTATGCGGCCAATATGGTATTTCGTCGGGATGGTGCTTATGATTATAGGTGCCGTATTGGTAGTTACCGGAATTTATTATGTATATAATCCGTCTCCGCAGGCATCAGCAGTTGCCTACCTGTATCCCAACATATGGTGGGGCGGTTTCATGTTGGTTTCGGGGGGGATATTCCTGTATACCAGCAAGGACGTCCGTATTAAATAGATAGATAGTGTAATTTTTAAATGATTAATGTGTAGCTATGAAAGAATTATTTAAACAAGTCGAACAATCTTTTCGGGAGCGGTTTGGAACAGATCCCCTGCTTGTTCGTTCCCCCGGCCGGGTTAATCTAATTGGTGAGCATACCGACTATAATGAGGGATTCGTATTACCGGCCGCGATTGATAAAGTTATCGTGTTTGCCCTTGCCCCCAACGAATCGAAAAAAGCAAGGCTTTACTCGCATGATCTCGAGGAGGAATTTACATTTGAGATCGAAGATCATCCTTATGAGAAAAGCGAAAAAGGGTGGCCCAATTATATCCTGGGGGCCGTGGACCAGTTGTTGAAAAACGACTACGAAGTTAAGGGCTTTGACTGTGTTTTTGGCGGCGATATTCCCATCGGTGCCGGTCTTTCGTCTTCAGCGGCTGTCGAAGGAGGGCTATTATTCGGTTTATCCCAATTATATGACCTTAATATACCCAAGATCGACCTGGTAAAGATGGGACAAAAAACCGAGAACGAGTTTGTCGGGGTTCAGTGCGGCATCATGGACCAGTTTATTAATATATTTGGTCGTGACAACCGGGTGCTGCAGATCGATTGTCGGTCGCTCGAATACCAGCATTATCCCTTTGACCGAAATGATGTGAAGATTGTTCTGTGCGACACTCAGGTTCGCCGCGAGCTGGCCAGTTCCGAGTATAACAAGCGTCGCGAGCAGTGCAATAAAGGCGTTGAAGCCATACAGCGACATGAGATCGGA
>CAJXOW010000100.1 GCA_913057825.1 uncultured Balneolaceae bacterium
CGGTTTTTGGTTAAATAGTGTGGAGACTATTAATATAACCGTGGGGTCCTCTTTTTTCTATATTATCAGCCTCGAGCGCCTATAGAGCTGCGCTCTTTAGGCTTTAATCCATTTCATGATCTCCTTGAAGGAGGCTTTTTTCCCGTACATCAGGATGCCCACCCGATAGATCTTGGCGCTCAGGGCCATGATGCCGATGAACGTGGCTGTCATCAGGACGAAGGACAATCCAACTTGCCAGAAGGGGACATCGGTTATGGGCAGGCGACCTACCATCAGGATGGGGGTGAAAAGAGGAATGAGAGAAGATACCACCGCCAGCGTCGAGTCCGGTGAATTGGCTACTTCGGGCATCAGAAGAATTGCAACGACGATCGGGATCGTAATCGGCATAATCAGATACTGGGTTTCGGATTCAGAATCCACGGCCGATCCGACTGCCGTAAAGAGTCCGCTGTAAATAAGATATCCCAGCAAGAAGTAGATGATCATGTATACCCAGATAAAAGGATCTATTTCGGGTATGCTGAATGGCATTTCGCCGCCGGAAGCCCCGGCCTGCGCGGAAGCCATCGACTGTAATGTCTCGGGTCCCAGGATAAATGTGAGCAGCGGGGTGAGAAACGACAGCAATCCCACCGCCATAACGATCCATATTGCGAATTGGGTTAAGCCCAGCGCCCCTACCCCCAAAACCTTGCCGAGCATCAGTTCAATGGGCTTTACGGAGGACGTGATCACTTCAATGATGCGATTCGTTTTTTCCTCAATAACGCTCCGCATAATAATAGCTCCGTAGATAAACATGGCGAAATAGATCACCATGGCGATAATAAATCCGAATATGAATAAAAACTCCGTATGCGCTTCTTCGGCCTTGCCCTCCTTGGTTATGGTACGGGTCGTCAGCTGGGGTGGATTTTCAAAAATGGATCGGATCTCCTCTGATACCTCGGCCCGGTCGATGCGCTCGTTTTGAATCGCTTTACGCACGTCGTCTTTGATGTCGGATACAAAACCCAGCCCGCCTTTTCCACTCGAATAAAACACGGGCTGCCGGCTGCCGGTAATCATAGAGTCAGAGATAAACAGGTAACCGTCGAGCTTTTCATCCCCCACCATTTTGCGCACCTGGTCTTCCGGTTGATTCGAATAGTTGAAGTAACGGGTACTGTCAATGGCAACCAGCCGGGGATAGATAGCATCGGTTTGATCGATAACGGCCACTTTCTTCTGCGAGGGAGACTGCAGGAGTTGTATAGCGATGGGAGTCAAAAACAGCAGGGCGAAACCGAAGGGTATCAGCAGGGTGGTTAATAGAAATGTCTTCTTGCGTACTCTCGTCAGGTATTCGCGCTTGATTATAAGCCATATTTTTCGAGAACTGAACATGGTTATTGAAGTTCTTTCGGATTGATGTTTTCCTCTCCCACTTCGGAGATGAAGATGTCGGTCAGGGACGGTTCTACGCGCTCGAAACGTTGAATCTCCACATGTTCCATGGCTTTACGCAAAACCTCTTGATCACGCGTACCGTCGAGCAAGCGGATCTCAGCAAAGTTGGTCGACCGGTTATTAATTCTCACGCCCTCCAGCTCGTCAAGAAAATTATCAGTTCCCGAGAATTCTATCAGAACCGTATTCTCGCCGTATGATCGTTTAATATCCCGCAGGTTGCCGTCCAGGATGGCTTTTCCATTGTTGATCAGGCAGATATCGTCGCAGAGTTGCTCGATCTGCTCCATCCGGTGGGTGGAAAAAATGATCGTTTTGCCCTCATTGCGCAGCTCGAGAATAATTTCTTTAAGGAGCTCGCTGTTAATCGGATCCAGTCCGGTAAAGGGTTCATCAAAGATATAGATTTTGGGATTATGGGCGATCGTCGCGATAAATTGCACTTTTTGCGTCATTCCCTTGGAAAGCTCACCGACCTCCATGCCAAACCAGTCGCTTGCGTTGAATCGGTCCAGCCAATATTTGATTGCTTTCCGTGCTTCGTCATACCCCATGTCCTTGAGTTGAGCGAGATAAATGAGTTGCTCTCCCACTTTCATCTTTTTATAGAGTCCCCGTTCTTCGGGCAGGTAACCGATAATCTTCTGCGTTTCAGGTCCGGCCCGCATGCCATCAATTACAATTTCTCCCTCATCCGGCTCCAAAATGTAGTTTATCATGCGAAGAGTGGTAGTTTTTCCAGCCCCGTTCGGTCCCAACAGACCGAAAATTCGCCCCTGTTCTACATCAAATGAAACCTCATCAACGGCTCTCTTGCTACCGAATATTTTGCTAACCCCCTTTACATCTATTATAGCCATAGGTGTTATTATTTATATAAATTTATTTTCGTCGAAGCCAGACCGATCGGGCGCTCCCGCAATACTAAAAGGTCACAAGTTGCATTTTTTAAATACAATTAATAATTCAAGTTTGTATTAACAGGCTTCAATGCAATCGGAAAACGGTGATAAGTGTACGAACAAGGAAGTGCCGACCGGTTAATCGTCGTTTGATCGGATTTTCCAGTATTAATTTCCCAATGTAGAAATTATATATGTGCGAGTAAATGGTTTTTCAACGAGAAAATTTTATTATATGTATGAACAAGGTGAAAGCTGCAGGGTGAAAGAATCTCTTAATCGAGTATCCCAGAAGTCTTTGAAAAACCGGGTGACGGTTCCGAAGTATTAAGTTTTTCGGTAAATAGATGAAATACATATTAACGTTGACAGGCATTTATCATGGCCTGCAGATATATAAACGAACACCAAAGAGAAAAACTTTCGAACGAGGAACCATCGCCCGGTTTTTCAAAGGTCCCTCTTAATGGACAAATTTATTTTTATCAGATAGGTAATTTATGGAAGCCTTACATGTAAGTGCGGAATGTTATCCAATTGCAAAAGTGGGCGGTATGGGGGATGTCGTGGGATCCTTGCCGCGTTATGTAAATGAGGAAGGGGCTGATGCCGCCGTCATTATGCCCAAATATTATAATGAATGGGTTGATAAACATGCGTTTGAGCAGGTTTGGTCGGGTGAAGCTCCGTTGGGTGATGAGAGGTTTTCTTTCACGGTGGAGAAAGAACAAAATAATGAGCTTGGATTCCCACTTTTTGTCGTCGATATCCCCGGTCGTTTTGATCGTCCGGCTATTTATATCGATCCGGCTACGGGCGACGGCTACAAGGACGAGTTTGAACGGTTTTTGAGCTTCCAGATCGCGGTTCTCGACTGGATTCAACATCGCAGGGACGGTCTCCCGGACCTGGTGCATTGCCACGACCATCATACCGGATTCATCCCATTTATGATGTCGCACTGCGACCGCTACAAAGACCTTGGAGAGCTGCCTTCTGTCTTTACCATCCATAACGCGGAATACCAGGGAGTTCATCCGTTGAGCAGGCGCAGGCTGTTGCCGGACTTTGATCCGACGGTAAAGGGATTGCTTGATTGGGATGGATACCTGAATGCGCTTGCTGCCGGCATTAAATCGGGATGGCGGGTGACTACCGTCTCGGAAACCTACATGCAGGAATTGCGAACATCCAGCAACGGACTGGAATTGCTGATCGATCAGGAATTCCAGAAATGCACGGGCATATTGAATGGAATCGATACCGAAGTGTGGGATCCGGCGTCTGATCCAATGATCTCTTATAATTTTTCTCCCAAAAACAGAACCCGGGGAAAAAGGCACAACAAAAAGACGTTGACCGATGAATTTGAACTAGAAGAAGGACGTCCCCTGGTTTCTTTTATTGGACGCCTGGTGCGTGAGAAAGGAGCGGATTTGCTGCCTGACTTGATTGCGAGCCACTTTTATCGAAATGGAGCAGCCAATTTCATGATTCTTGGAAAAGGAGATCAGGACCTGCACCAAAAATTTGAGCAGATGTCGGGCCGATATGTGGGATATTTTGATGCCCGGCTGGAGTATAATGAGCAGCTGGCGCATCAGATTTATGCGGGATCCGACTTTATCTTGATGCCCTCGAGAACCGAGCCGTGCGGGTTAAACCAGATGTACGCCATGCGATACGGGGCATTGCCGGTCGTGCGGGCAGTCGGCGGACTCGAAGACAGCGTCCGGGATTTGTCGGAGCCCAAAGGATATGGGTTTAAATTCAATGAGTTTTCCATCGAAGCAGCTCTGCGAGCTATTGATCGCGGATTGGATCTATACAAACAAAAGCGAAAGCGTTCGCGAATCATCGGACATATGATGCGCCTGGATTTTTCTTGGAACGCATCAGCTAAAGAATATATTAAGTTATATAGAGAGTTAATTTGAACAAGCGGAAAAGCGGGCGGTCTGCTTCCGCAGCATTAAAATTTTCACTTAGTGCAATATTTTGCCTACAATTTTACAACGTGTTTTTAACAATCATTTGTAAAACTTGTGGAAAACTGTGAAAAGTTTGCGAGCAAGGAAGCAGACCGCCCGCTTTTCCGCTTGTTTCGTTAATCCTTAATCTGAAAAACTTATATGAAACAATCGATTATTTCGGTTATTCTTGGTGGCGGCAGAGGTACACGTTTGTATCCATTAACCAAATATCGATCCAAGCCGGCCGTTCCGGTGGGAGGGAAATATCGTCTGGTCGATATCCCGATATCCAACTGTCTGAATTCGGAGATCAACCGGATTTATGTGCTGACGCAGTTTAATTCGGCTTCCCTCAATCGCCATATCAAAAACACGTACAACTTTGATGTTTTCAGCAAGGGTTTCGTGGACATTTTGGCGGCCGAGCAGACTCCGCGCAGTCAGCATTGGTTTCAGGGCACAGCCGACGCGGTGCGGCAGTCGCTCCACCACCTGGAAAATCATAGCTACGAGCATGTATTAATTCTGTCGGGCGACCAACTCTACCAGATGGATTATCGTCGCCTGCTCAAGCGACATGAAAATCGGGATGCGGATTTGACGGTGGCAACCATACCCGTGAATGATTCCCAGGCTCCGAGTTTCGGAATTATGAAAACCGATCAGGATGGGTTGATTGAAGATTTTGTTGAAAAGCCCGATTACGAAGACCTGGAACAATGGAAGTCGGATACTCCGGATAGATTTAAAGAGCAGGGCAGGCATTACCTGGCTTCGATGGGTATCTATATTTTCAACAAGAAGACGCTGCGGGATCTGTTTGAGAAAAATCCGGATGCGACCGATTTCGGAAAGGAGATTATTCCGGATGCCTTGAGCCGGGATCTGCGCATCAGCAGTTTTGAGTTTGACGGGTATTGGGAGGATATCGGGACTATCAACTCGTTCTTTGACGCCAACCTGGAGCTGACGGACACGGTTCCCGAGTTTAACCTCTTCGACAACGAGAATTTCATCTATACCCACGCCCGGCTCCTGCCGGCCTCCAAGGTGCAGGGTTCGACCCTCGATCATTCGGTGATTTCAGAGGGGTGTATCATTGAAGCAAGCCGTATCGAGCGTTCGGTGGTAGGAATCCGTGCCCGCATCGGCAAAGGTACGACGGTCGAAAACTCAATTGTCATGGGTAACGACTATTTTCCCTCCAGTGAGGAGCTGGTTTCGGCCAGCAGTGAGAAACCGAATATGGGCATCGGACAACGATGCTTCATCAGTAACACCATCGTCGACAAAAACAGCCGCATCGGAGACGACGTCCGAATTGTGGGTGGCGATCATCTCGAAAACGGTCACTACGACAACTACTACGTCGTCGACGGCATCGTGATTGTCCCCAAAGGAGCGGTGCTGGAAGATGGGACCAAGATTTAGGTTTTGCCCCGGCAAAACCTAAATCTTAATTACTGATTTTTGATTAATAATTAATGATTGGATCGTTGTGCAGGTAAGTAATTTAAAACAGCAGTAAACAACCAGTAACTTTAAAAATGGTATCAGCATTGACAGATTATTAGCCCATAATCATGTATCATTAATCATCAATTATTAATCATTAATCACGAATCAGCCTGCAGTTCCTCAAGCTTCTTATGCGCCCGGTCTTTCAGGTTCTCGAAATGGTCCCGCTGGATATCGCCGGTGGTGAACTTTAGGTGCAGCCAGACGATGTAGGTAGCCATCACGTCTTCGTGACAGTAATGTTCGATCGCTTCCAATTCCCCTTCCTGGTACATGGAAAGCACTTCATTCCCTTCGCCCGTTTGCTTGACGGGAATATCGATCAGGTAGCCGAGATGTTTCAGTTGCGGCCAGGAGCTGGCACCGTAGTTGCTGAATTCGTCGATGAGATCGACATTGTGTTTGCTGTAGCGATAGCGGATTTCATACTGGTTCAGCCGTGCGGGCATTTGCAGGTCGTGTTTGAGCGCCCGGTAGGTTAGAAGAGGAAGGTCGAATCCTCGACCGTTATGGTGGATCAATCCGAAGTCTTTATAGGTCTTTAACGAGTTAAAGAGTTGCTGCAGCCCTTCTTCTTCATTCTCTCCATGCCAGGAAGCCTTCTGAACCGGACTTCCGAGGTTGTCTATCCACAGTCCCACCCAGGAAACCATCTGATGATAGAGAGGAGGCAAAAAGTCGGAACTTCCCCGTCCCAGCTCATCCCCGGCCTGTAGCAGCATTTTCGTGTTATCGTCATTTGGGTCCTTTAGCACTTTTCGGATTAAATCAAAATCGGGTATCGTTTCAACGTCGAAGACAAAAAACATAATTTAAACGGTTATTTCGCCAGCTATGGGTTGTTGGAATTGGTTTCGCACATCGGAGTTGTCTTTATAGCGACCGAGTAAATACATCAATTTGGTCACCGTGGCCTCCACGGTCATATCCCCCGCCCCGATGGCTCCCTTGTCGAGGGCCCGTCGGCCGCTTTCATATTTGGTTAAATCTACGGAATCATAGGGGGCTTGTGAAGTGATAATAATCAGGGTCTCCCGATCGAAGCCCTTTTTCAATAGCGGCCAGATGCCTTGCTGATCTTTGAGGGGGAAATTTCCGCTCCCAAATGCTTCCAGAACGATCGCCCGCAGAGACCCCCAGTCGGGCCGCAGGTAGGAGGTGTTTAGATTGGGGTGCGATTTGAGTAACAGGATACGGTCGCTGAATTCCGGGTATGTCTCAAATGATTGAGTTGTTCCCGCCAAAAAAGTATCTCGTAATTCGATATTCAAACCGATTTCGGCCAGCGGTGGATAGTTGGGGGAGGCAAAAGCGTCGAAGTCGCCTATACTCATCTTGGTAGTGCGATTCCCACGAAAAACGTGGTCGTTGAAGCATATCATTACTTCGCAGAGCGACATCGTGGCGATCTCGATGGCATTGACCAGGTTGCGCCGTGCGTCGCTGCGGATGTTGGCCAGCGGAACCTGGCTGCCGGTGAGTATGACAGGTTTGTCCAGGTGCTGCAGACAAAAAGAAAGGGCCGAAGCCGTATAAGCCATGGTATCGGTCCCATGTAAAATGACGAAGCCGTCAAAGTCCGCATAATTTTGCTCTACCGCTTCCGCAATGATCTTCCAGTGCTGTCGGTTAAGATCGGAACTGTCTTCGGCAAATAAATGCTCAACTTCGATATCGGCGAGACTATTTATCTCCGGGATTTGCTTGTCCAGGATACGGCTCCACCCGGAACGATCAAGTTGATGAAGTTTCCGGCTTTCATCCATCGAAATGGTCCCCCCGGTTTGAAGTAATAGTATTTTTTTCATACCGCGGCAGTTACCTCCAAATATGTTTCATAACCACTGATTGTTTTCTGATTTAAAACGTAAATGATTTGACGGTTCATGCGCAGCTTGTTGAAAACGCGGGCGGCGGTTCCGAAGCATTAAAATTTTCTGGATAAAAAGCAGTAATATTTATGGTCTGTTATAGGGTCTTACAACGCCTCATTGCTAATCAACGAAGAAAAGTTTCCGAGCAAGGAACCGCCGCCCGCGTTTTCAACAAGCTGCGCATGACCTCATCCTACTAAATCATTATTTGTTTACAAAATCCTAATTAAGTGCTTATATATTTGCAATTTTAAACAGGTCTGAATAAAATGATTAATTAAGTAGTTGGTATGACATAAATATATAATCTACTTATCCACCCTCTATGTAAAAAAAGTGGTAGATACCTGGTGCCATTATCCCAAAAAATGTGTATAGTACATAAAGTGCATTTAAGACAAAAAACTATGAAATTGAATAATGGATCAGGCAGGGGGTAAATAACCGGGTAGTAAAATGAGGTAAAATCAATAACAGATGGGCACGAAACCATTCAAAGGAGGTCACTATGAAAACCTACGAATCCCAAAATATTAGGAATGTGGTTTTGCTGGGCCATGCCGGGTCGGGCAAAACCACGTTAGCTGAAACAATGTTGTTTGAATCGGGAACCCAGCCGCGACGTGGAAGTATCGTGGAAAAAAATACGCGGTCGGATTATCATCCCATTGAGAAGGAAAAACAGAAGTCGGTCTTTACCAGCACGCTGCACCTGGATTGGCGCGGCAGGAAGATTAACCTGTTGGATACCCCGGGAACCTCTGATTATATCGGAGAAGTGTTGGAAGCGATCAAGGTGGCCGATACAGCCATGATCGTTTTAAATGCGGAACAGGGGGTAGAGGTTGGAAGTGAAGCCATGTGGAAGTACACCAAGGAAAATGAGCTGCCGACTATGCTGGTGGTGAATCAACTGGATCAGTCACAGTCCGATTTTCAACGGACGGTCGACACGGCCAAAGAACGTTTTGGACGAGGGGTGGTTGTTATTCAGTATCCCTACAGCCAGGGCGAAGATTTTCATGCCATTATTGATGTTTTGAAAATGGTGATGTATGAATTTCCCGAATCCGGCGGCAAGCCCGAAAAACTCCCTATCCCGGAATCTCACAAGTCGCAGGCTGAACTGCTGCACAACGAACTGGTGGAGTCGGTCGCGGAAAATGATGAGTTGTTGATGGATCTGTATATTGAGAATGGCAACCTGGATGAATCGCAAATGCAGGATGGGTTGCACAAATCCCTGATGAATCGCGACATCATCCCCCTGTTTTGCATGTCCGCTACCCGGAATATGGGCAGTGGACGCATTATGGGATTTGTCGGCAATGTTGCTCCCTCACCGCTCGAAGTGAAATCTATGATGACCAAAAGTGGAGAGGAGTATCATGTCAAGGCCGAAAATGATCCGGCCATGTATGTATATAAAACCGAATCCGAGTCGCATGTCGGTGATATGAACTATTTTAAGGTGGTAGGCGGACAAATATCCCCCGGGCTTGATATGGTCAACAGTTCAAATAACAGCTCGGTGCGTTTGTCCAACCTGTTTCTCTCGCAGGGCGATGAACGGGTTGATATACAGCAGTTGAATACCGGGGATATAGCCACGGCGGTGAAGCTAAAGGATGTTACCGTCAACAATACGCTCTGTACGAAAGGCAGCGAATTTGAAATTCAACCGGTGATGTTCCCGGATCCGCCGGCCCGCACCGCTATTCGACTGAAAAATAATGGTGAAGAGGATAAGCTTGGCAATGCGCTGCACCAGCTCCAGCGCGAGGATCCGTCGATGGTGGTGGAACACAGCCAGGAGCTGAAGCAAATTATTTTGCACGGTCAGGGTGAAGAACATCTGAACGTATTGAAGTACGCCCTGGAAAACCGCTTTGGCCTGGACGTTGAATTCTATGAGCCGCGGATTCCCTACCGGGAAACGATCACTGACACCTACCGTGCGCACTACCGACACAAGAAGCAGACGGGGGGAGCCGGACAGTTTGCGGAAGTGGATCTGTTGATTGAGCCCTATGAAGAAGGTCGCCCGGTACCGGATGATCTGAATGTACGCGGAGTCGAGGAGCATGATTTGCCGTGGGGCGGAAAGCTAATCTTCCAGAATTGTATCGTGGGCGGTGTCATTGACCAGCGATTCATGCCGGCAATCCTGAAGGGCATAATGGAAAAAATGGAGGATGGCCCCTTGAGTGGATGTCGTGTTCGCGATATTCGTGTTTCGGTGTATGATGGATCCATGCACTCGGTCGATTCCAACGATGCCGCCTTCAAAACAGCAGCCCTGATGGCATTCAAAGATGGTTTTATTAACGCCAAGCCGCAGCTT
>CAJXOW010000101.1 GCA_913057825.1 uncultured Balneolaceae bacterium
GTACGGGCGGTCATCGACATTGCTTGAATTCCAACGCTTTGCAACATCTTTGCGACTTCTCTGATGCGAATATTATGACGATCCCATGCCAGCCGGGTTTTGACCGTTACCGGGATATCTCCGGCCGCGTCAACGACCGTACCGGCCATTTCCTCCATCAATGACAGATCTTTCAAACAGCCGGCACCGGCGCCTTTTTTAGCAATTTTATAGACCGGACAACCAAAGTTGATATCGATCACGTCAGGTTGCTGCTCGACAGCCATTTTTGTAGCCCCTTCCATCGCCTCATCGCGACTTCCGAAAATCTGAATTCCGAAAGGACGTTCTGCTTGCTGAAAATCCATTTTGCAGATGGTACGATTCTGGTCACGGACTAGCCCTTCGGAACTTATAAACTCTGTGTAAACAACATTAGCTCCTTTCTGTCGACAAATAAGTCGAAAGGGCGAGTCGGAAACATCCTCCATCGGTGCCAGCAATACCGGCTTGTCGCCCAATTCCAGTGTACCTATACGCATGAAGAGGTGATTATAAAATTATAAATAATAATTTGTTATTGATTATCTATCCTTAAGTTAACAAGCTCAATAAACAAAAAATTTTTCAAATAGTCTGGTGGACCTCCGGGTAATGGGCTGTGATAGCTTGTTAAGTTTCCAAAAGATTGACAGCTGCAAGTATAATGAAAGTCTTTATAACAAGGCAAAATTAACGTTTTTCATTACAATTCATTGTTATAGTAACTCGAAAAGAAGAATGGCCATTAACATTTTTACAACAGTCTCTGTATTATAAAAACAATCTAAATTTCCCCGTAAGTTGATGTGAGACTAGTCATTTCCTTCAATTAGAGTTATATTAAGGGACTGAAATTGTTTTGAAATCATTCCATTAAATTAATCTATCAGGAGTAAAACAATGCTATTAACAAAAGACACCCTAGAAGAGCTTCTGGGCGATGAAGCGGCCGATTTGCTGGAACACAAATGTGAGACAGTTCCCAAAGACAAGATTCATCACCCGGGTCCCGATTATGTAGATCGTGTGTGGTATCATTCCGACCGTAATATTCGTGTACTGCGGAACCTTCAGGCTTTGTTGGATCATGGTCGTCTTGGCGGGTCTGGATATATTTCGATTTTGCCGGTCGACCAGGGTATTGAGCACTCGGCAGGCGCATCTTTTGCCAAGAACCCTGATTACTTTGATCCGGAAAATATTGTGAAGCTGGCTATCGAAGGGGGATGCAACGGAGTGGCCTCCACGCTGGGCGTCCTGGCTGCTGTATCCCGTAAGTATGCTCACAAGATTCCTTTTATAGCCAAGTTTAACCACAACGAACTGTTGAGCTATCCCAATAGTTACGACCAGATCATGTTTGGTAGCATCGATAAAGCTTACGAACTTGGTGCAGTAGCTGTCGGAGCCACCATCTACTTTGGTTCGCAAGAGTCCAACCGACAAATCCAGGAGATATCGCGTGCATTTGAATATGCGCACGAATTGGGTATGGCTACTATATTATGGTGCTATACTCGTAACTCAGCCTTTGTCGTGGACGGCACAGATTATCATTCGTCGGCAGATTTAACCGGACAGGCCAATCATCTCGGAGTTACTATCGGTGCTGATATCGTCAAACAAAAACTTCCAAAGAATAATGGGGGCTATAAAGCGCTGAACATGGGCGACTCATCCTATGGTAAATTGGATGAGCGAATCTACAGCGAACTCTCGACCGATCATCCCATTGATCTGACACGATACCAGGTCGTAAATGATTACATGGGTCGGGCCGGCCTGATTAACTCCGGAGGAGCTTCCGGTGAAAATGACTTTGCCACAGTAGTTCGTACGGCCATTATCAACAAAAGAGCCGGCGGCATGGGATTGATTACCGGACGTAAAGCTTTCCAGCGTCCCATGGAAGAAGGTGTGAAACTTCTCAATTATGTTCAGGATGTTTATCTAAACGATGACATTGACCTGGCATAGGCGTTGAGTTAATAATTTATATCAAGGTGTATAAAACCCCGGAGTCGACTAATCGGCTTCGGGGTTATTTTTGAATGACAAACACATTGTGGTTCACTTGATTACCATTTAAGTTAAATCTTCTTAAGAGGTCTTTGAAAAACCGGGCGGCGGTTCCGAAGCATAATAATTTTCTGGGCAGCAGGCAGTAATAACGATTATCGTATACAGGGGCGATTAACCATTCAATGCATCCAACCGAAGAAAAGTATACGAGCAAGGAACCGCCGCCCGGTTTTTCAAAGACCTCCTTAAATGAGCTTTTGCTGGACTATCAGAATGGCGGTAACTTTGTAAAAATCCGCAAAATTCTTGAAAAGCGTAAAAAACTGATTCGGGAGCACTGGCTGTAGGATTATTATATTAGTATCGTAGTTTCAACCGATATATGTGATTTTATAGCAGTTACACAGAGTGTAAACATCAATTGGTATATTTTTTAAGCAATAACAGAGCAATAATGAAATCCTGTCTCTTTGCGAGAAAAGGCTAAAAATACCGATAAGAATCCCAAGCGTTATATATCCAAGAAGTACCTGTTTATTTCGATTAGCTTGAGCATTCTCAGTTTGGCTGTAGTCGTATATCTTACGTATGATCCTGAAACTCATCTGTTAAAGCATATCAAACCCAAGCGTCTTCCGGGGCTTTTTATCGCTTTATTTGTTTCCATGCTCAGAGTCTGGTTTTCGGCCGCAAAGATTCGTTTTCTGGCCGAAAAGCAGGTCAGTTGGCTGGCTGCCACAAGAATTGTGTTGACATGGGATTTTACTTCTTCGGTTACACCATCGACCATCGGCGGAGCACCGATGGCTACTTATGCCATGTCTAAAGAGGGACTTAAACTGGGACAATCAACGGCAATTGTACTTTATGGGGTTTTATTGGATCAGTTATGGTTCGCCATAGCTATCCCCATCATATTGCTAGCGGGCATCTACTACGAGATTGTGCCGGCGAATGTGGGGTTGGTCGGGGACGTATCGATGGGACTGATCTATATCGGGTTATTGAGTTATGCAGCAATTCTTGCTTATGGCGTGCTTAAGAATCCGGCCGTTTTGAAAAAAGTTGTTAAAAAAGTTGGCAAGTTGCCGCTTATTCGAAAATTTCGGGAAACAATTGAGGATGAAGCGGATAACCTGGTCCAATATTCTCATGAGTTGCGAAAGAAGCCTTTCAGCTTTTTGGTGAAGGCGTTTTCTCTTTC
The DNA here is from genome assembly GCA_913057825.1 of uncultured Balneolaceae bacterium. GTDB lineage: Bacteria > Bacteroidota > Rhodothermia > Balneolales > Balneolaceae > CAJXOW01. Next base: position 3,248 of record CAJXOW010000101.1, read on the forward strand.
AACCATGTCCTGGCTTTGTCGAATCTGGCTTCCGACTATCGTCATATTGAGTCTTCTTCCGGCCGACGTACTACTTTCATTCCTTCGCAGTTTGGCGATGAACCTCGCATTTCTTGTCATGCCGACGCCTGGCGGTAGTGGAGGAGTAGAGGGGCTGTTTGCTATATTCCAGGGTCCCTTGATCGATCGAAAAACTTTTATTGGTTTGTCAGTTTTCCTGTGGAGAGTGATCAGTTATTATATAAGCATCGGTCTGGGCATGATGGCAACAACCTGGTATATCAATCAGTCAGTGGTCGATAGTATGGAAGATGAACAAGAGACCCGGCAAGTCCAGGAAGAAGAGACTTATGGAAGTCCACTGGCGGCCGAGTCAGACCGCGAATCCTAATTTTTGAAGTACCTTATTCATGGCTAAAGCTAAGAAAGTTTTTGTTTGTCGGGAATGTGGGCATCACTCTGCCAAGTGGCTTGGTAGCTGTCCATCGTGTGGAAAATGGAATACCTTTCGGGAGGATGTGAAATCGGATGACGGTGAGGAAAAGCAGCAACAACACAAATCTCGCATTAAAGATTCTAATAAAAAAGTACGACCTAAAAAGCTATCTGAAATTGATTTTAAAGAGGAGCAGCGATTGCCGACGAAAATCAAGGAGTTGGATCGTGTTTTGGGCGGCGGTTTTATGCCGGGATCGTTTGTCTTGCTAGGCGGGGATCCGGGAGTGGGGAAAAGTACCCTGACACTTCAGATTGCCAGGGCGAACCCCTCTATTGATATTTTGTATTGCGCGGGCGAAGAGTCAGCCGGACAAATTAAACAGCGGGCCACTCGCATGCATATCGATCATGAAACTCTGCTGATTTACAATGAGACCAATGTATCCAAGATTGTTAGGGAGGCCCGTGAGACCAAGCCGGACCTGCTAATTGTCGACTCTATTCAAACTTTGTATCGACCGGAATCGCAGAGTATGCCGGGAAGTGTTCGTCAAATCCGCGAGTGTTCGGCTCTCCTGCAGCAACTGGCTAAACAATACGGTATTACGACATTAATCGTAGGTCATGTGACCAAAGAGGGGGAATTGGCTGGTCCGCGCTTGTTGGAGCATACAGTGGATACAGTGCTCCAATTTGAGGGACAGGATATGCATACCTACCGGCTGCTTCGAAGTTTGAAAAACCGGTTTGGGCCGGCTCATGAAGTCGGGGTGTTTGATATGCGGGATGATGGATTAAAAGAGATCAATAATCCGTCGGAGTTTTTTATTTCCAATCATCCCAACAAACAGAGCGGCAGTGCTATCATTTGTACGATCGAAGGATCACGACCGTTGTTGGTGGAAATACAAGCCCTGGTAACGAATTCCAACTACGGGACCCCGCAACGCACGTCCAATGGTTTTGACAACAAACGACTGTCGCTTTTGCTGGCTGTGCTTGAGAAACGGGCCGGTTACCATTTTTCCGGTCAGGATGTCTATCTAAATGTTGCAGGAGGATTGAAAATCATGGATCCGGCGAGCGATCTGGGGGTTGCATTGGCCCTGGTATCGAGTCTGGTGGATAAACCGATTAATCACGAGCAGGTATTTTTGGGAGAAGTGGGGCTTGGCGGCGAAGTACGGGCAGTTAGTCACCTGGAACGACGTTTGGGAGAAGTGGGCAAACTCGGCTACAATGAAGTGTTACTTCCCCGGGCGAATAAGTCCAACAACGATAAAAGCGGGTTGGACCTTATTCATATTAACGAATTGGATGAAGTTTGGGACCTATGTTTATAGGAGACGGACCAGGTTTCTGAAGGGATTGGGCGGGCAAGTTAAGTACTAAAAAGGAGCCTTTCTATAAATAAACGAATTCTTTGTGCTGCAAATAAGGGGTTTATTAATATAAAGGCGGGGCACTCTTCTGGTTAAATGGGCGGTAATTAACATTGGTTCCCCGGGTAGGGAACCAAGCAGAACCGATTCTAGTAGTTCTCTCGTTGTCGCCGTCGTTCTTCTCGAATGCTTTTTTTCAGAGCTTCTCTGCGTTCTTCAGACGGCTTGGTATACTGTTGACGTTCCTTGTATTCATTCAGAATTCGGGAACGCGTTACCAGCTTTTTGAATCGGTTAATAGCCCGATCAATGCTTTCATTATCTCGTACTTTAACTCCTACCATGTAAAATATCGTTTTTTTATTGATGCTTAGTTCCGAAGTCCATTAATATAACACTTTTTACAGAAAAATGTTATATCCATTGTATTTACCCTTGTTTTCTGAATGGATCGCATAATATAAAAAAACTGATTGAATGATGCATATGTAATCTTTCAATTTTGGCAGTCCACCTCATTCCCCTTCCATAAAAGGATTCGCATTTAGCAGCCTTTTTGTCCACCCCCCGAAGGAAAAGTATGAAGGCAACCGAAGTGAAAACCATTTCCCCCTACGGAGGGGGGAAGATCCTGTACCACTCAAGATTGGAACAGGATAAGGTGGAGCACCAATCGCTCGCCAGGGTAAAAAAGTAAAATTCCCTTCTGTATATTTGTCCCTCGACTATGCACGGGGCAAGCCCCTACAGCATTTTGCACAGCCCGCTAGTTAACTTTGTTAACGTAAAAATCGGGGGGAAGGCTGTACCCGTCAACACCGATTCCAAAGAGAGCATAATCGTATTTAACCGGGTCGTGACGATCCATTTTTTGTAAATTTCGGGTTAATTCCTCGACCGCTTTCCAATCGTTGTATTTACGAGTTAAGAGTCCCATCCGACGGGCTTGGCGTGCTACATGGACGTCGAGAGGAATTTTGAGATCCGCCGGGTCCATAAAATCCATAATGCCTGGATCAACGCTGCTCTCTTTGCGCAAGCACCATTTGAGATAAAGGTAGAGACGCTTGCAGGCGCTGTTTTTTTCTGCATTGGAGATATGCTTGCGTGTGCGCGATGAAAAATTGGGTTCTCTTTTGAAAAACTCCTCATGGAACACGCCCATCAGCGGCCGATCTGTGGAGCGTGCAATATTCAAGCAATGCAACCAGAAGGATTCAAAATCATCGTATTCTTTTAATATCGATTTAAGAATTCGGACTATCCAATATAAATCAACCGGCTTGAAGGTGCGATGTTTAAATCCCACCAGTCGCCGGGCATCGGTATCGGTGAAATTCCTGATAAATTCGGCAGGCCGATAGTCCATGCGCAGCAGGAGATTGTCAACCTTCTTAATGACAATGTCGCGTCTGCCCCAAGCCATAATGGCGGCAAAAAAACCGGCCAGCTCCTGATCTTTTTTATGATCGAATCGATACATGAATTGAACGGGATCGGTCTTGATGAAACCGGGTCGCTCAATCTGTTGAGCCACCTTGTCAAGAAACAGTTTCAACTTGGCTCGTTTAAGTGGATCGATCGTCTGCATGATGGTTCACTAGTGCTTTAGGGGTTGTTTAAATTCTCCCCGGTAGATGCTAATTCAGGTCGAGTGAATTCTGAAACGTTGCTTTATTATCGGTTAGTTTATCAATTAATTGCCGGTTGGCCCGGGGAAATGGGTATTGATCCAGTTCTTGCAATGATACCCATTTCAACTGTTCACTGTCGTTGGGTTGCGGGGTTCCCGACTCGATGCAACTAATGAACGCGTGCAGGGTAATTTTGAAGTGGGAGTAGGAGTGCTTGATGCGTGCTATTTGCTGGTAGGTCTTGACCTCAATTCCCAATTCCTCCTCGCATTCACGGGTTACGGTTTCCCGGACCGATTCATTCTCTTTTTTCTTCCCGCCCGGAAATTCCCACAAACCTCCGAGCATAGCATCATCCGGACGTAGTGCTATCAATACTTCATTTTGGTCATTAATGATAACGCCCACCCCGATATCGTGGTGAGGTTTGGTTTTTTTGGGCGATTTATAGGGGATAACATCGGTCTTTACTTGTTGGTGAGCCTTGCACTTTTGCCGAAGTGGACATTCATGGCAGAGTGGTTCATTAGGGGTGCAAACAAGGGCTCCCAGTTCCATGAGTGATTGATTGAAATCACCGGGACGTTTTTGATCGATCAAATCATCGGCCAGCTCCTGGATTTTTCGGCGTGTAGTCGAGGAGCGAACATCTTCCTCGATACCGAAGTAGCGACTGAGTACCCGGACGATATTACCGTCAACGGCGGCATGCGGCTTATTAAACGCTATACTCAACACAGCCGCAGCCGTATAGGGTCCGATGCCTTTTAGTTGAATGATCTCATTGTAGTTGCGGGGAAGCTGTCCCTCGTATTCGGTAACCACCGTTTGGGCAGCCTGATGAAGGTTCCGGGCACGGCTGTAGTATCCCAAGCCTTCCCATACCCTGAGGACCTCCTGCTGGGAGGCTTCAGCAAGGTCGTGAACAGTGGGAAAGCGATCTATGAATCGGTCGAAATAGGGTTGGGCCTGGTCAACTCTTGTTTGCTGCAGCATAATTTCCGAAACCCAGATGCGGTATGGGCTATCAGAGTCACGCCAGGGCATTTCCCGTTTATTGTTGTCAAACCAATCCAGTAGTTTGTCGGCAGGAATTTCGTTACTCAATGGTTTCGTCTATTATTTATTCTTCTTGCCGGGGCTTCGATATAACATTTAAAGTCACTTGTTCGGAAGAGGCCGCTCCGAATTGATCGGTCGCTATCACTTTAAATGAGTGTTTGCCTGTCTGCTCTGCAGTCGGAGTCCACTCGAATTTGCCGGTTCGCTGATCTATGTTTCCTCCCTCCGGCAAATTCATCCCCAGGTATCGAATGAGATCCCGGTACGTTCCATCCGGGTCAAAGGCCTTGATCGGCAGGGTGAATTTTTCTCCGGCGGGAACGGTCAGCGTTCGCATGGGGGTAAAGCGGGGCGGTGTATTAAAAGACTTGATCTCTATATTGAACTGGATACTGTCTGTCGCTCCACTGCTGGCCGTTGCAATAACGGTGACGCGATGAGATCCGACGTCTTCAGAACCGGGTTGCCAGTAGAATCCCTGTTTCCGGAGATAAGCGTCTTCGATCGTGGGAGATTCGTAGGTAAACTGTATGGCTTCTATCGGATATTGTTCTTTTAGTTCAAGCGGAATCAGAACAGGATGTGGAAGTGGTATCGTACGATTCTTAACTGATTGAAGGTTAAGCTCGGTTATGTCGGTAAACAATCCCAGCGTATCACGACGGCTTTCGGCGAGGGGATCGATCTCCTTGATTTGAGAGATCTTGTTGTATTCGTTAATCCAGAATCGGCCCTTGTTGATAGTGAAGAAATTGCCGGCTCTTCCGTTATCTTTCCACAGGACCGGTTCATTCTGCTTATAAACGGTCCACAGCCTTTGGCTTTCACCACGAATAATCAACCAGTCATTCCATTTTCTGATTTTTTTGACCGTCTCTCCAATAGTTCCTACAACCTCCCGGTTACCCGTTTGTTCGATTCGAATGACTTCGCCTTCATCGGTAGAAGCGTAGATTGAGTTCGAGGTGGGATGGACGTAGGTAAAAGGTTGTTCCGTGGGGATCCTCTTTTGAAATTGCAGTTCGCCGTCTTCAAAATCATATTGCAGGATATTGGGTTGGTCGGTCGAAACCAGCAAAGTATTGTGCCGACCGGTTAGATGAAGGATTCGACTTTTCCCAAGTTCATTGCTGTTTACATAAGTAATCGTTGAATCGAATGCCGAGGGACTTTGAAGACTTAAACGGCCAATCCCCAGGGTGTCAAGTCCAAGATATAGGTCCATGCCAATCCGATGTACCCCTTTGGGCTGGGTCGGCAGGTTCGTCGATGAATAGACCCCGACGACTGAAGTAGGTTCCAAAACGGAAAACCGGTTGCGGTGACCGTAGAGATAGGCAAACCGAATATCTGCATCCAATATATTCCCTCTTTGCTGCATGCCGGGTGAAGTATAGAGCCACTGCAGGGTGTCGGGGCGACTGCGAAAAACAGCCATGCCCTCCGCTTTTGAAAGCACATAAAGGTGGGTTAGCGATGACTCGATCGCCACTATAGCCGGCAGCTCCATGACAAAGGAGTAATCCTTGGCAAGGCGTGGTTTTTGCGCTTCGGATTTATAAATCCATGAAACCACAAGTACAATAACGAGGATCAGCCTGGTCGTTTTTTTCCATGACAACAATGAATACATCATTTTGATCGGTAAATTCGATAACGTTAATCGTTATTAAAGCCAGTTATGGAGTTTATACCAATGTACCGTTCGCCTCAATCCCTCTTCTAGCGTAACGTCAGACTTGTAATTTAATTCTTTTTGAGCTTTTTCAGTCGAACAAGTCCACTCCAGTATCAATTCATTGGCTTTGTCCTTGTTGATGATCGGGTGCGCTCCCACCAGCGAGGCCGTTTGTTCAATAACTCCCGCCAGTTGTTTGACCCATTGGGGCTTAAGATAAATAGGGTAGTGCTTTTTTTCTAGAATATTGCCTATGATTGATCTGACATGATCCCAGGTGTATGCTTCCTCGTCAGCAATAAAGTAAGTAGAAACACCCGGAGATCCATGCTTCACTGCAAGTTCAATACTTTTCACTACATCTCCAACGTAAATCAGTGATATTTTGGGATTCGTACCATCTCCGATTACCGGGAAGATTTTCTTGTTGGCCAACTTGAAAAGAGTATAAATATCTTCGTCGCGGGGGCCGTAAACGGCGGCGGGACGAAGAATGGTGATCTGTGTTTGGGAATCTGCTATTTCAAGGACTCTTTCTTCCATCATTTTTTTGGATTCCCCATACATACTGACCGGCTCCATCGGGTCATCCTCCGTTTTAGGTGTTT
>CAJXOW010000102.1 GCA_913057825.1 uncultured Balneolaceae bacterium
CCATCCCAGGTCGTCGGTAATTATGTAAATGATGTTGGGTTTATGGGAGTTGTTCGAGGTGTTTGAAGAATCATTCTTGGTACCGCATCCGGCGGCGATTATTGTTAATAATAAAAAGGATGCCAGAAAAGAATCAGCGGATCGCATCAGGTGGATTTTATTTGATTATTGCTATGCCTTCTCAATTTAGAGGGATGAATGTGATTTTCAAGTGGATAATGGGTGGGAGGTGAATTTTGTTGTATTGCTTCATTTGGTCCTCCCCCTTCCCCCCCTCCGAAGGGGGACGTCTTTTCACCTCGATCGCCAACAAATTCCCCCTTTGGAGGGGGAAAGGGGGAGGACCTGATAGAGCAAAGCCCGCCAAATTACAGAGGGGAAAGGGAGAGGAAAAATACCCATTTTATTACTGACTCTTGCCGGGATCCTCAGTACAAACTATCCTGTCACCGGCATACGTTTTTTCTCGTTCACTCCTCGTTTTTGGAAAATGAAACCACAAACGTTGTTCCCTCTTTTTCATCGGATGTGTAGGAGATCTCACCTTCAATCTGGGTCGCGAGATTTTGAATTATTTGTATACCGAGCGAGGTTGAATCCAACGAAAATTCCGCTGGCAATCCTACACCATCATCCGATACCGTTAGCTCCAGTTTTCCCTCTTTTTCCTTAAACTTCACCCGAATGATTCCGTCATTACCATCTTTAAAAGCGTGTTTGTACGCGTTTATAAGAAGCTCCGATGTAATAAGTCCGACCGGAACAGCCAGGGGAAGGGGAAGTTTGACCAGTTCGGAGTCGACTTTCAGCTGAATTTTGTTATCCGCTTTATCATTATGTGAAGCTTCAACCGTCTCGGCCAGTCGGGGCAAGTACTGATCCATGTAGATAAGGGTGTCTTTTTCTGACTGCTGGTATAGCTGCTCGTGTACCAGGGCCATCGACTGTATCCGACTAAGAGAATCCTGGAGGGTATGTCGGACTGCCTCGTTGTCTGTCTCTTCAGCCTGCATATATAACAGTCCCGATATGACTGCCATGTTATTCTTGACGCGATGGTGAATTTCTTCCAACAAGGTTTCTTTTTCCCGCAACTTGTCTTGCAGTTCCTTGCGATATTCCACTTTATCCGTTACATCCAATGCCTCGACGAATACGCCGTATGTTTGCCCCTCGTTGTCGCTCAAAGGTTTGTAAGCGAAATCGATATATTTTTCAAAGTAACATTTTTCCCACTCGCTCCATAAGGTAATCGGTTGTTCATAAGCGAAATAAGGCTCCTGGTTTTCGTACACTTCATCCAGGAGATCATAAAAACCCTGAGATTCGATTTCCGGGAATGCCTCTTTCACGGTTTTACCCAAAAGTTCACTTTTCTGTGTTAATTCAAAATATCTTTCATTGGCATAGGTAAAAAGGTGTTCCGGTCCCTCCAGCAGGCAGATGCCCGACGGAGAAGAACGAAACATATCCTTGAACTTACTCCTCGACTCTTCTGCTTTGGCCCGCAGGGTCTGTTCCTGTTCAAGCAGTTCCCGGTTACGCCGTTCCAGTTCTTTTTGTCGGGATAAATCGACGTAGATGGCATAGAACTGTGTTAATTTTCCCTTTTCCCGGATGGGTGCCCCTCCAACCAGGACATCAACCGGGTTATCCTGTTTGTCGTATCGAATAACTTCTTTCTGGGGAGCTCCCTCGCGGTGAAGCTTTGTGAACTCCTCTGCTTCTTTTTGCTCCGCCTCGGTGCGCGTTAATAGCTGGTCGAGATTTTGTCCGATCAGCTCATCCTCATCATATCCGAATATATTTTTAAAAGCCGGGTTTACTGCCTGGATCGTCCCGTCGGGATCGCACTTGGCAATGCCGGATGGATCGTTGGTAAAGAGTTGGCTGAAGCGATGGTATTCTCGGTTCAGTTTTTGTTGGTTTTCGTGTTTGTGCGTGATATCTCTGGCCAGGGTAAGTTTGGCGTATTCATTTTTATATTGAATCGGTGTGGAGCGCAGCTCGAGATGTCGTTCCTCGCCATTAATATCATTCACGCTGATGGTATAAAGGGGGACCTTCTCGCCGGCCGTAATTTTCTTTAAATATTCTTTTACCCGTTCATAGTCCGGACTATCTTGAATCAATTCGAGAATGGTATATCCGAGCAGATCCGAGGGATTTTTAGCACCATACATGTAGGCCCCGGCCTGGTTGATGTACTCGATCTCACCTTCTTCACCGGTACTGATCATGACCGCATCGGGGATTTGATTAACGAGCGCAGACCACTGTTGCTGTTTTTCTTCTACCTGGCGCCGGGCTTCCACTTGATCGGTAATATCTTGCTGAATGCCGACATGATGAGTGATGATCCCTTCTTCATCTCGTACAGGGGCTAATTTCATGTCGTTCCAGAATAAATTTCCCGTTTTGGTATAGTTGCGGAGCGTTACTCGGCATGACTCGCCTTTCTCCATACTGTTTCGGACTGTTTCCAATTCCCGTTGGTTGCGGTCTTCCCCTTGCAGAAAGCGGCAGTTTCGTCCCCGGACCTCCTCGCGGGAATAGCCGGTAATTTCTTCAAAAGCTTTGTTGGCGTAGATAATCGGTTCATCCGGCTGACGGTGATCCGTCATAACGATCCCTGAATTTGCCGAATCCATGGCTTCCCGAAACTGGTTGAGGTGCATTTTCTGTTGGTGCAACCGCAACGAATCTTCTCGAAACTGCCGCAGGCTTTGGAGGCGAATCTTGAATAATTTGGTCTGAAGCGGGGTGCGAAGTATTTCGCTGACCGCTTCCAGGGTTTCCCGGGGTAATTTATCGAGATATTTACTGTTTGTAAGAAGCAATATCGGAACAGTCAGCGGCTCCTGCCTTTCCCGAATTGAACTTATCTTCTTTTGAGCATCCGGCCAACTCGGTCGATCTATGATGCACAGGTCGATATGATTTAAATCAAATGATTCCCCTCGTATTATTTGATACTCGTTTCCAATTTGTTCCTCGATTAATGCGGCGTCCCGGTCGCGACGTACCTTGAGCCATATCCTCATAACCTTTTTTAAGGCATCGGCGCTCGTATTTGTATTTTGTGTTTGCTGGCTCATTGCAAGTTCAGTGATGAATTAGGAGATATTCGATAAGCTGTATCTTGACCGGGAGTGGATCAATCTTTACTATCCGATACAAATGAGGGAGATCCCGTCAGAATTCCGCGCAGGTTATCGAGAGGCTCACCAACTTTAAGGCCATAACGGGTAATCTCGTACTGCCTTAAAGTTTTTTCATAATCCGACAAACGATTCTTGATAATTCCAATCGCTTTTTGCATGGCGCCCCGGAACTCCATAAAACGAAGAAAGATGACGATATCTGACATGTAGCTGATACCTACGTCGGTTATTCGGAAATTACCGGTAATGTATTCCACCTCATTAATCAGGAGGGCGGTTACCCCCATGTTTTTCAGGTAGGTGTTCAGGGGATGTAAGGCTTCTGATAAATTATCGGTATCTGCCATTAGCTCGTATCCCCGGATGCTGTCGATCATAATGATAGACGTGTCGAGTTTCTCGACCTGTCGTTGAACTTCGTCGTTAAACTGGTTTAGAGAGTTTTCTTCGGGAGTGAATTCGATAATTTCAAGGTGACCTGTATCCAGCATGTCCCGGATCGGAATACCGATCGATTCGCAGCGTCTGACTAATACTTCTTTCTTCTCGTCGAATAAATATAACACGGAACGTTCTCCGCGTCCGGCTGCCTCTTTCATGAATTGCATTCCCAGAGTGGTTTTGCCTACGCCCGAGGGACCGGTAATCAAGGTGCAGCAGCCCCGTTCAATACCGCCGTGTACCATTTCATCAATTTCAGGAACCCCAAAGGGTAGTTTCGAGTAGTTGATCTTTCTTACTTCCTCATGTGGTTCGAGTTTGGGATAGATCTTGAGTCCCTCTGAGGTAATTTCGTACGAATGAATACCACTTTTGAAATCCGCTCCCCTTAGTTTGGTAATATAAAGATTGCGTCCATGATGGTCCCATTCGAGATTGATCACGCCATCGCTCAGAAACTGAAGATCGTCGTCCGGTAATTCAGAACTGGATTCTGACACCAGCAAGATCGAGTGAGCATGTTCAAGCAGGTAATTCGTTAAGCTGAGTGCATATTTGTGGAATTGATATTTCGAAGGAGCCAGGAAGCGGAGTTGTGTTAACGAATCCAGGAATATACGATCCGGTTCCAACTCATCAACCTTTTTTGTAATCTGGTCGATTAGCGGATCCAGATCGACATCGGCGTCTTCAAACACGGAACTCGATTGGCCATCCTTGAAAAACGATCGACCGGGCGCCAGGTCCAGGATGGGAATCTCATCCGTATTAAAGTTCATTGTTCGTGCATTGCGGATGAGCTTGTCTTTTTGCTCATTAAAAGAGATAAAAAGGACGGATTCATTTTGTTGTAATCCTTCCTGAAGATAGTGCATTCCCAACGTGGTTTTCCCGGTTCCGGGTCCGCCTCGTACCAGGTATGCGTTATGATTCAGGTAACCACCGTTCAAAATGTGATCCAGTTCCTTCAGACCGGAAGGGTGAAACGTAAGTTCTAATTCTTGCATGATAACTTAATGTGGCCTTTCCAGGGAAGTGTCGGACTTATTCCAATCGAAGCGAGCTTAATATCTGGTCAGTGCACAAATTGAGCGATATTAAGGCAAATAGTACCCGTTGTTTACGAGCAACCGATGAAAATGCAGCCTCCCGAGTGTCGGGATCCGCTCTGGATTAACAAAAGTCTGACACCTTTGAGTATTTGTGTTTATTATTCAATGTACTGCTGACACCCAGCTGTCAACTTTGCCAACCAGTTCCTCGCCTAAAGTGTCTCACTCTCTTTTAGAAAAGCCAAGGTAGGAGTCAGGGAAATTATTCCAGGTGGGTGGAATTAATTTTGGCAGTTATGCCAAGACCGTGAAGATTGCCCAACCCTTTAATATATGACGACCAAGTATAGAAATAGTTTCATTAAAAATCAACATCTTGGCGAATAAGTTAGAGGGTGGTTTAAAATTTGATAAGACATATTTATGCTAACTCGGAGCCTCAATGGAAAACGCGCGGATTGAATTGAGGCGGTTGCGTTTATTTGTTTTAAAATTAGTGCCATGTATTAGTGGATATCTATTGACTTTATAAGTTTTATTACATAACAAGGGTATTTAAAATTCCATGGAGGTTAAATTGTCCATATAGTGGTTTGGCTATAATCATCGAACCAGATCCATTTTTACTTGTCCCAATAGATGTTTAAAGGTACATAATTAACGTCAATATGAATTTATGATGATGAATCAAATGGTAAGCAGCGTTTTCAGGACTTTTTTGATTGTTTTTTTACTTCAAGCCTCTTTTACGCTTGAGGCGGTTAGTGGCATTGAAAAGAATCAGGCAGCCAGTGAATCCGACAGGCCCAACATCTTGTTTATCCTTGCCGACGATCTCGGATGGGCGGATTTGAGATCTTACGGGAGTACTTTCTACGAAACACCGAACTTGGATCGACTGGCAGAGCAGGGGATGCGTTTTACCGATGCCTATTCGGCGGGGACGATCTGTTCGCCGACCCGCGCGTCGCTGATGACGGGCAAGTATCCCGGTCGACTCAATACAACCGATTTTTTTGGGGCTCCCCAGCCGGGTGAGGAGTATCCAGGGTGGTGGCGGAGTCGGATGAATCAGCCGCAATACAAACTCATGCCGGCCCCTTACAAGGAGAAACTTCCGCTGGAAGAAGTAACATTGGCCGAAGCTTTGAAACAGGGGGGATACGCCACATTTTTTGCCGGCAAATGGCATCTCGGGCCGAAAGGCTATTGGCCGGAGCAACAGGGGTTTGATGTAAATATCGGCGGATATCACGAGGGACATCCCAACTCCTATTTTTCTCCTTATCACAATCCCGAAATGGAAGACGGCCCGAAGGGTGAACACCTCCCGATGCGACTGGCCCGGGAGACGGCCCGGTTTATGGAACAGCATAAAAAGGAGCCATTTTTGGCGTACTTGTCGTTTTATTCGGTCCACCGCCCCCTTCAGGCACCCGACAGCCTCGTCAAAAAGTATCGGATCAAAAAAGAGGAGCGGGGACTCGAGCGCAAACTGGGTCCGGAGAAGGAAGGCAAGGTGCGGCTTAATCAGACGCACCCCGTCTATGCGGCAATGGTCGAGTCGATGGACCGGGCCGTGGGACTTGTGTTCGAACGCCTGGAGGAAGCAGGTCTTAAGGAAGAAACGATCGTGATTTTTACTTCCGACAACGGCGGACTCTCCACCACCGGGGGATATCCCACGTCCAATGAGCCCCTGCGGGCCGGCAAGCGATGGCTCTATGAAGGCGGCATACGAGTCCCGTTGATTGTCCGATGGCCCGGGGTCACCGAACCGGGAACCGAAGAAGATGAGCCGGTTACCAGTACCGATTTCTATCCCACGATGCTGGAGATGGCCGGCCTGGAGAAGCGTCCGCAGCAGCACATAGACGGAGTCAGTCTCGTACCGCTGCTAAAAGGCCAATCCACCCTCGACCGAGAGGCGATATATTGGCATCATCCGCACAACGGCTATAACGGCAGCTTCCCGGGCAGCGTCATTCGCCAGGGCAAGTGGAAGCTGATTCACAATTACGAAGACCAGGATGTCGAGCTCTACAATCTCGAAAAGGACCTGCGCGAGCAGCACAATGTAGCTGATTCGCACGAGCAGAAAGTAATTGAACTCTACCGGAAACTGGATCGGTGGCGCAATGACGTGGATGCCCGGTCCCCGATACCCAATCCGGAGTATGAAGCAAACAAGCAGAAATCCGGACAAAAAACGAAATGATCGGTTAAGCTAGCCCGTTGTATTAAAGCGAGCATGGAAAGAGTAATTTAAAAGCTGGTATTATGAATCTCTGTAAATTTGGTATTCATCGCTGGGAAGAGAAAGAAGGAGGGACGTTGGAATCGTCCGTCAAAGAGTGTAAAGATTGCGGAACTGTGATCAAAAAAAGCCCGATATCCACCGAGTATCATGTACCCGAGGGAGCCGATTCGCGTATCGTAAATCTGGATAAGAAACTATTCCTGTTTTTGGCCGGCGGGATATTGGGGGTATTGTACGCATTTTTAAAGAGTCGTGACAAGGAGTGATAATGTCATAATTCATCGCACGGGTCATCGAAAAGATATTTATGAATAGATAGAACTATGAAAAAATCTCACGTAAACCTGGCCATTTTATGTTTAACGTTTCTGTTGGTCGGGGGATATGGGTGTCAAGAGGAAGCTTCCCGTGATCAAGCCGCCGGCCCGGACCGGCCGAACATTGTGATAATACTGGCTGATGACCTGGGTTGGGGGGATGTCCGCGCCTACAATCCCGATTCGAAGATCCCCACTCCGCATATGGATTCATTAGCCGGGCAGGGGATGCGATTCACGGATGCACATTCGTCGGCTTCGGTCTGTTCTCCGACGCGCTATGGACTGATGACGGGGCGCTATTCGTGGCGGACTCGTCTCAAGCGCGGTGTGCTCTGGCCGCCGGCAAAACCGTTGATCGATTCTTCCCGTACCACGATTGCATCCCTGTTGCAGCAGGCCGGGTATTATACCTCGATCGTGGGAAAATGGCACCTCGGACTCGATTGGGTGAAGGTCAACAAAGACTCGATTGACTATAACCAACCTCTCAAAGACGGTCCCAACGATCACGGGTTTGACGAGTCGTTTATTTTTGCAGGATCGGCCGATATGAAACCCTATACCTATATTGAGAATGGTCGGGTGACTCAAAAACCGACCGGCTGGGCGCCCGGCGGACGTTTCGGTCAGGCGGGTCCCTCGATTCCGGGTCTCCGACCGGAGGATATCATGCCGCGGTTTACGCAGCGGGCTAAATGGTCAATCGATCAACACGCAAAAAAGCGATCCGACCGACCGCTGTTTCTTTACTTCCCGCTTACCGCTCCGCATAAACCGGTGGCGCCTTCCGAAAAATTTCAGGGCAAGACCGATCTGGGCGATTACGGCGATTTCGTCTACCAGGTGGACTGGACCGTCGGACAGGTTATTGACCGCCTGAAAAAACACGATATGTTCAAAAACACTTTGCTGATCGTCACCTCCGATAACGGGACCTCGCCCAACGCCGCCGAGCAGGCTATTGAGATGGGTCACGATGCCAACGGACCTTGGCGTGGATTGAAAGCGCAGATATGGGAAGGAGGTCACCGGGTCCCCTTCATCGCCACCTGGCTCGGACAGATTACGCCGGATACCGTAAGCAGCGAACGCATCAGCCTGGTTGACTTCATGGCGACCTTTGCGGCGCTGACCGATCAGCAGCTCGGAGCGGCGGACGGTGTTGACAGCTATAACATACTGCCTGTTTTACAAGGAAAATCATATAAAAAGCCAATACGCAATGGCACGGTCGTCCGCTCCGGCGGAGGCTGCCTGGGTATGCTGCAGGACAACTGGAAAATCGCCAACTGTCCCGGTTCCGGCAGCGGTTGGTCCGGATCGCCCACCACCGGCGAAGCCAAAGAAATGGGATTGCCGCCTGTGCAGTTGTATAAGTTATCGGCCGATACCGGCGAGTCCGAGAACCTCCAGGCCCAACGCCCCGAAAAAGTCAAACAACTCCGCCAGACTCTCTCCCGATACATCGATCAGGGCCGAAGCACGCCGGGCCCGAAGCAGCAAAATTGGAAAGGCAAATCCACCTGGAGATGGATAGAAGGGTGGAAGAACTAGGAAGTTACCGGGATAGTGTTATTTATAGGTCCTCCCCCGCTTCCCCTTCGAAGGGGAAATTTTTAGCAACCGAGGTGAAAAGAAATCCGGCGGGGACCTGTAACGACTGTCGTCGGTAGGGGGAAATGGGGAGGACAGAAAAAGGAAACAAATCAGTAAACTCTTTTCAGATTAACACACTTAATCAAAGCTGTTCCTCAATTCGCTTAAACAACTTCTCATAGTACTGCTTCGCTTCCGCTTGACTCACTCCTTTTGACTCACCCCCCGTCAAGGCAACTTCCTGCTGCACCCGAAGCGTGAGAGTTACTTGCGTGCCATTATCCCCTCGCTCAAGCACAGCTTCTACTTTCACCTGGGCGTTACCGCTGATAGGGGCACCAACGGTGGAAGCAAGTTGGTAATCAGTAAAGATCAATCCATTGTCACTGTCCGCTGTTTCGACCGTGAAACCCTCGTTTTGCAAGGTGTTATTAATCGTGTTGAAGGTATTATAGAATTCATTATCAAATTGACGAACGCGATCGGAAGTGGTTAGTTTTTCCGCCGATTTCGTATTATGGGTATTGGCACATCCGTTTATTAAAAAACCGATAAATAGAAAAGTTATAGCTATAAACGTCGTTTTTTTCATAAATAAATCTGTATGATTACCGGTTGTGATCCGCCGTACCGACTTCCACCCCGCATTGCTAACTACTTTAATTACAAAAAAATTGCGCAATTAAAGAATAAAAAGTTCTTTGAATGCTTAACTATTACGTATTAAATTGAGCAGTAATAAAATCGAACTGATAACATTACAACCACAGCGGTTGGCGCACATAATTGTCAGGATTATCGCTGGTGAGCTTGATTAGCGGCAATTTTGTTGGAATAGCGTTAGCTTTAAAAATCGCTAGTTACCTTGAGACAGCGGCCACCGCGCCAAACTATGATCATTTATGAAAAACTATTTTAACGTAATCAAAACGGCTCTTTCCTGTTTGTTGATCGCGGGCATGCTGGGCTTCACGCAGCAAGTCAAGGCACAGAAAGAAAAGCCCAACGTATTATTAATCATGGCCGATGATCTCGGGTATTCCGACCTGGGCAGTTACGGCGGAGAGATTAAAACTCCGAATCTCCATGAATTGGCCTACAA
>CAJXOW010000103.1 GCA_913057825.1 uncultured Balneolaceae bacterium
CAGGTGAAGGTCTCGGTCGTTGTTATTGCCGGATATACCGTCGTCGGCGGTAAAGGTGAATATATTGCGCCAGGGACCGCGATTTTCGGGTTTCTCGTAGCGTTTAATTTTATCGACCATTAACCGGGCCTCCTGCGAATTGGTCACCGGAATGCGACCGATGCCTATATCCACACGTTCATCGTCCGTCCGCCGCCATTCTCCTTCATCGGGATCAAGCATGCCGAAGTAGTCATCGCTTCCGTAGCTGTAATCCCGGCTGAGCGACTGGTTGCTCTGGAATGTAAATACGTAGTTCGGCATGCGGGCATCCTCGATGATGCCTTTGTAGTCATAACTGGTGTTGCCAAAAAAGAGCAGGTAGCGCGGGGGTTCAGTGCCGGTTTCGTGGGATTTGTCATAGAAGTATTTGACAAAATCGCGCAGTCCTACGATATCGGGCACACCGGCCGAGAATTCATTAAAGATCTGTTCCTGTGTGGCGACCAGGGTGTTCAGTCCATCGTGCTGCTCGCGATATTCAGCCAGTTCTCGGGCCGATTCCAAAAACTCTTCGGAGGTGATTATCAGGTAGTCGGGATTGGAAGAAACTCCGTGCAGGTTTTGATTGGAAATCGATTTTCCCCCGGGGGGAGTCAAGAACTGGTCCTGGGCAATAAAACGCCGGTTGGCCGCCGTATACCAGGTGACTTCATAGCGGTTGTTGGTTGCTGAGGTTTCCAGCAGTTTAGGCTGCGTTGGATCGGTGATGTCCATGACCAGCGGTTCCGTATTGAATCCGTCGAGACGATAAGTCCCCGTCTCGTCGGCATGACCGTCGCGCGGGGCATAGTAATAAAGGTATCCATTTTCCGCGGTAAGCGTTCGGGTTACCGTCAGTTCGACCCAATCGGTAAAGCCGATCGACTGCGATTCGGTGAAGTTGTAGGTTGCCGAAAGGTTAATAATATCATCAGGAGCCTGGATCGACACTTCATTAGTGTACTGGTCACTTCTGGCCACCAATCCCTCTGAACCTGAATATCGGTAAATTCCCCTAATCTGGAAGCTGCCGGCATCAGTATTATTCAACTGTAAGTCGTAGCTGGCCGTTTGGGTAGACCGTGAAAGCATATCCATATGGAGGCGGACCGGTTCCGAGGCGATGAAACCCGGCAAGGTATCACTGAAAATCGTTTTGTTTTGATAGCCGAATTCGTTATTGAATCGCTCCCCGTACCAGTTTCGGCCTGATTTAATGTCCTCGGAAGGTTTGCGAAGTTCTCGTTCTTTCCAGACAAAGTCCCGGAACCGTCGAATGGTCCGACTGCTGTTCATATTTTCGTTGGCAGGCGAAAGCCGCAGTCCGTCCGATCCCTCTAAATTTAGAAATACGTAGTTGCGGATGCTGTAGGGATGCAGCTTGTGATCGTAGGTTTCTGACGCCGAATTCCAAACGTTCTGGTGGGGGCTGCTGGCATAGAACAGGATGCGGTCGCCCGAATCAAAAGAGCCGTCAGCGGCCCCTTCGACCCGGATGGGTATTTGGGTCAACTGCTTCCGGGAAGTGCTGTTGAGTTCCGGCAGCTGATCCCCGTCGGTCGTCCATAATTCCAATGCGTCGGGATTAATATCGCCCAGGTTGATCTCCAGGTTTTCCAGGTAGCTGGCGGTGAGTTGGTAGATGCCATTTTTTGGGATCGGTATTTTGTACCACTGTCCACCGGCAAAGGGATGATCCTCAAATTGGACAACGCCGGGGTCTCCGGTTTGAACCTCTTTCTGCCGCTGTCGCTGCTGCTCGCTGATCTTATTAACGCGGACGACGAGTTTGCGGGTGATCAAAAACTGGTTTTCAGTATTTTCGACAGGGCGACTCACGTGTACGAGCATCGACGCGACCCGGTTCCCGCGATGTATACCCGGGCGGAGCATCTGGACCAGGGGGATCTCCTCGTCCGACAGGTTCCAGGCCTCCTTCAACTTTTGAGGGTCCAGGGAAGGTTTTTCGACGCGTACTACTTGACGTTCAACGATTTGGAAGCCCGATCCCTGCAGGGGGTAGGGGACCATTTCGTCAAAGGGAGGAGCTGCGTTTAACTCGGGATTGGAAAGCGTATATTCGACATAGTCCACTGTCTCATCCGTTTGCTCGAAATGTTGAGCTACGGCTGATGGTACGGGTAATATCAGGTAACACAGGAATGCGGTCAGCAGTAGAGCACCTGAAAGAAATCCGCGAGTGGAAATATGCGTTTGAGCCTTAAAGTTCAATTGCGATAAGTAAGCGATGCTGAATTAATAAGATCTATTTATAAAATTACAGTCGTCTGTCAGTAATAAATAAACAGTAGCTTTATCGCGATAGGCTCAAAGAGTTGAGTTGTTATTGTTAACGTAAAACGAAGACAAACTAAAAGGGCTTCGGAATAAAGTCAAGAACAAACTAATTTGCATCAGCAAATTAGTTTGTTCTTGACGCTCCAAGCTCGACGCTGGAGGCTCGAGGTATATTCAAGCCGGCAACTATGTTGTGTATACGATTACTTATGTAGGACGAATTAGTTGTTTTATCGTTACAGAAGGTTGTTCGTTGTAAAAGATTGAGCCCTAATAACGTTCGGAAGCGTAAGTCAGTATACAAAACTTTAAAACCACCCGGAATACGCCTCGAGCCTCCAGCCTCGAGCCCAGCAATGACTATTGAACGCGTTCAATAGTCATTGCTGACGCCCCGCCTCCACCATTACAGATGCCGGCGCAGCCTTTTTTCTTACTGTTTTGCCGGAGAGCGTGCAGCAGGGTGACCACGATGCGGGCGCCCGAGCATCCGATCGGGTGACCCAGGCTTACGGCGCCGCCGTGAATATTCACTATTTCGGGGTTCAGTTCGAGGATCTGATTATTGGCCACCGAGACGACGGCGAAAGCCTCGTTGATTTCCCATAGATCCACATCGGATTTATCCCAGCCGGCACGCTCCAGGGCGATGGGGATGGCGTCGGACGGGGCCGTGGTAAACCATTCCGGCGATTTAGCCGCACTGGCGTGACTCACAATGCGGGCCAGCGGTTCGACGTCCAACTCGTCGGCCTTTTCCTCCGACATCAAGATCACGCCGGCGGCTCCATCGTTGATCGAACTCGCGTTGGCAGCCGTCACCGTTCCCTCTTCGTCAAATACCGGGAAAAGCTTGGGAATCCGGTCAAAATTCACCCGGCCCGGTTCTTCATCTTTCGATACTTTGGTGACATTTCCTTTACGGTCTTTGACCTTCATGGGTACAATCTCATCCTCAAAATAGCCTTCTTCGGTGGCCTTGACAGCTCGCTCAAAGGAGAGTCGGGTATATTCATCCTGATCCTCCCGCGAGATATGGCATTCCCGTGCGCAAAGCTCGGCGGCATTTCCCATATGATAGTCGTTGTAAACGTCCCAGAGTCCGTCGATCAGGATACCGTCTTCGACCTTCTGATGGCCGAGTTTGGACCCAAAGCGGTGTTTGCGCAGGTAGTAGGGAGTGTTGCTCATGCTCTCCATTCCGCCGGCGACCATGATATCGGCTTCGCCCAGTTGGATCTGGTTGGCTGCCATCATAATCGATTTCATTCCGCTTGCGCAAACCTTGTTGACTGCTGTAGAAGGGGTCTGTTTCGACAACCCCGCTTTAAGCGCGACTTGCCGCGCCGGGGCCTGTCCGGTACCCGCCGTCAATACATGTCCGAACGCCAACTCCTGAACCTGGTCCGGGTCCAGTCCCGTATCCTTCAACATCTCAACAACAACCGCAGCCCCCAGTTCAGGAGCGCTGAATGATGAAAGACTCTTGCCAAAAGATCCGATAGGTGTTCGCTTGGCGGAGACGAGGACGACGTTTTTCACGGTGTAATGGGTGATTTATGATTAATAATTAATGATTGTTGATGATGGTATCAATGCGGGTGAACCTGCTTTTTACTATATCAAATGGTTTTATCCCTAAAAAGAATTATAAAACAACCAATGCCGGTAATCAATTAGTTGATTGAGGATTCAACCGGTAACAGAATAAATCATTAATCATAAATCATAAATCACCAATCAAAAAGCCAAAGCTTTTTGAAGATCCTCCACCAGATCCTCTGCGTCTTCGATACCGACAGAAAGGCGGATCATCGAATCTTTGAGGCCGGCTTGAAGGCGTGTTTCCCGGGGTATGGACCCGTGAGTCATGCTGGCGGGATGGCTGACGAGCGATTCGACTCCGCCGAGACTTTCGGCCAGGGTGAAGATTTCGGTATTGCTCATGAATTCGTGGGCTTTCTCGATGGAATCGTCTTTGAGACTGAACGTCACCATCGCCCCGAAATCCTTCATCTGTTTTTGGGCAACTTTCTTATGGGGATGGGAGTCGAGCCCCGGGTAGAGAACGGTGCCGACTTTCTCATGATCATCGAGGAAGCGGGCCACTTTTTTGGCATTTTCGACCGACTCTTTCATACGTATCGGCAGAGTTTTAATGCCTCGCAGAACAAGGTAGCAGTCCATCGGACCCGGTACTGCGCCGGTCGTTTTTACCTGGAATCGCACTTTTTCCATAAACGTCTCATTGGAACTGGCGATTGCTCCCCCGATTACGTCCGAGTGTCCCCCGAGATATTTCGTAGTGGAGTGCAGAACGGCGTCCGCTCCCAGATTCAGGGGATTTTGAAGATAAGGGGATGCGAATGTGTTGTCGACCACCGATAAAATTTCATGGCGGGAGGCCAGCTCTGCCAGCGCCTCAATATCGCAGACATTGAGCAGGGGGTTGGTTGGTGTTTCAATCCACAACAACTGCGTATCATCTTTGATGGTTTCTTTCACCGTGTCGATATTCGTCATGTCGACGAATGAAAACTCGATATTATACGGTTCAAAAACCTGGCGAAAGAGCCGGTAGGTTCCCCCGTACAAATCGTTCGTAGCGATAACATGATCGCCCGGCCGCAGTTGCTTGGCGATAGCATCCGTAGCCGCGCAGCCACTGGCAAAACAGGCACATTGATCGGCCTCCTCGAGGCCCGCGATCATCTTTTCCAGGTTGGTACGCGTCGGGTTTCCCACCCGGGCGTAATCATATCCCTTGTTAACCCCCGGTTTTTCCTGGGCATAAGTAGATGTTTGAAATATCGGAGGCATGACGGCGCCGGACGTCTCTTCCGGTTGTTGTCCGGCATGAATCGACTTGGTTTTAAATCGCATAGTGGAATTGAGAGACTATAAATTAGCTTTTTCGCGTGCTTCTCGGGCTTTTTCCTTCATTCCAAAGTGAGAATAAAGCTGGTAAAGCTGGCTCCAATATTGTGGATTTTCGGGCGTCAATTGGGCGGCACTCTCAAGATGTCCAATTGCCGTTTTCAGATACCGGTTGACGGTGGAGTCGCTGCTCCGGGTTGCGCTGGGCGGAAGAGTTGAAAGGATATACCGGTGATCAAGGGCCATATTTTTGTAAAAAACGGCTACGGAATAATCAATCTCGGCACTTTTTGGACGGAGCGTATCTGCTATGGTGTATTGTTCCCGGGCATTCCGGTAATAATCTTGCGCCTGACTCCAGTGTTGGTTGATCATGGTCAGACGACTTGAATCGACATCCGCCGCCGGGTTATTACCTGAGGGGCCTTGCGTATTGGTCCTGATGGTATCCAGGTGCAGGGCGCCCAGGTGGTATAATTCGCCGGCATAACTGATGCGATAGGAGGGAACCCGCGGAAAGCGTGTAATCAGCGTATCAAGCAAACGAACTGCTTTTTGGTGCTTGCCGCTTTCGATATAGGCGTTAACCAGGCCGTGAGCCAGGTTGGAGTTTTCCGCGTTTTGTTTGAAAGCCTCTTCAAACAGCGGAATGGCCCGCTCCGTATTCCCGGTTTTCTGGTACAAATAAGCCAGTTGTTCCAGGGTGGCGGGAGACGGACGTTGATATTGTTTGAGAATGGAAGTCAGCGTATTGATGGCTTCCTCGTGGTTTCCGTCTCTATACAGGATACGAGCCTTGTGACGATAGGGCTGCAGACTGTCGGGGATAATGGTGATGGCATTGTTAAAGTGGGCAATCGCTTCACTCGATGTCATTCCGCCCACCAGTGAATCTTTTTGTATAAACGCCAGGCCTGCCCGGTATTCATGGGACCATCCGTTGCGGAGCAAGTCGTCAATATTATTCAACTTGACCGAACGCATCGTGGAGGCCGAGTCGGAGTACAAATCGCGGGACTGCATAAGGGCGGAACGCATATCCTCATAAAAAGAGGTACGATTCGAAGGATTGGATTGATCCAGGGCCAGTTCAAACAGGATATTCCCTTTCAGGTAATAACCCTCCGGATTACCGGGATTGGCTTCAATCTCCTTGTTGATCGTCCGCAAGGCTTTGTCGTATTGCTCGTTGTCCATATTCATCCGGGCCTGGTAAATACCGGGCAGGCTGGAGGAGCATCCAAATAATAACCCGAAGACAAGCAGCAAGCTCGCCGTTCGGGTGAAATGGTTGTTCATAAATAAAGAAAAGGTTAGAGGGTCATTCAAATTTAATATAAAGGCTCGCGTTGCGCGAGCCTTTATAGCTTAACATTTGACCGATAAGATCAGTCACATGTTATTGTATGTCGATACCGGCCTTCTTGCCCGCTTCTTTGGCTTTATCTTCCATGCCGAGTCGTGAATAGACGCGGAAAAGGTGTTGCCAGTAATTCTGGTTATCCGGTCTGATATCGACCGCTTTATTATAGTAGTCAAGCGCCTGTTTTAACTCTTCGCGGGCCTGTTGATCGTATTTGTTAGCCAGTTCATTGTCGAGCGTAATATTGCGTTTACTGTCATAGATAGCGGCACTGTTCTGGTAAATAATGCCCAGCGTCTCGAAAGCATCCGCATCCTTCGGGTCGAGCGACACGACCTTTTTAAGTCGCTCTATAGCCCGGTCGCGCAATTGTTCAAGGCTGTCTTGCAGCACTTCATTGTTCTCTTTAATACGGGCTATCTTCTGCTCAACTTTATTAACCTTTTCTTCACTGCTGGCCTGGCTTTTTTCAGTTTGCAGCTGGAAAAGCTGGTCGAAGTTGCTTCGAAGCGAGTCGTTCAGCGGCTGAGCTGACTGGTAAATCTGGGTGCCGAGCACTTTGTAGTAGCGTGGATTATCGGGCTCCTTGTCAATCAGTTCTTTCACCAGGTCCAGTGCTTTTTGTCGCTTATCCAGCTTGAAGTAAGCGTCGGTCAACCCACGCACCAGGCTTAGACTGTCGGGGTATGCTTTACGTCCCTCTTCAAGCGTTTCCGCAGCTTTTTGCACGCTGTCTGTAAGAATATAAAGTTGGGAGAGACGCTGATATTGACTGGAGCTGGCTTTATCACGCAGCTCGATGGACTTTTCCAGGGAACTGATAGCTCCGGAGTAATTTTTAGGGTCCATCATCAAATAAGCGTTATTCAGAGCCTCATAAGTAATAACGCTGTCGGGTTGGATGGTACTTGCATTTTTAAAGTGGTTGACCGCCGCGCGATATCCCTGCTGCGACTTCAGGCTGTCGACTGTCAAGTATTTAACTCCCCGGTTGTGTTCCTGGGCCCACGTTGTGGCACGAATGATCCCGATTCGACTGGCCTCTTTCGGCGGATCCTCTTCCTGGGAGAAGTATTTTTTTGCATTATCGAATGCATTAGCCATTTGAGCATAGTACTTGTGGCGTTCTTCAAGATCTTTTTGTTGAGCAGCAAGTTCACTCAGGGCGACCCCTTTGTAAAAGTACCCAAGTCCGTCGGTCGAATCCATTTTGATAGCGTCATTGGCAGCTTCCAGCGCCTGGTCATACGCCTTGTTTTTTATCTGAATTTTAGCGGATTCGATATTGGGATTGGTGGCACCACATCCATAAAAGACCCCTGCAATAAGAAGAAAAACGATAATTTTTAAATTTCTCTGTAGCATAATGTTAATTTTGCATGCGGGTTTAAGTTATTTAAATAGCTTTTATCATACTATCGTGGAATGTAATCATATAAACTTCTTTCCGCAATAGTTCGCCCTTAACAGCTTTTCCTCGCTGACAAAAGGGGATTGGAAATTTTGAGAGCCCTTTGAAAAACCGGGCGGCGGTTCCTCGTTCGAAAGTTTTTCTCTTTTTGAGTTCATTTAAATATCTGCAGACCATGATAAATGCCTGTCAACTACAACATATTTTTTTATCTATTTACCGAAAAACTTAATACTTCGGAACCGCCGCCCGGTTTTTCAAAGGGCTCTTTGAATTTAAAATTTCTAATTCCCCATCGAAGTTGTGTTCTGTGATTGCTTTTTCATATAATACTAATCCATGTTTACAGATACCAAATATTCGATTCAGCAAACCGGCGGTTATCGTTTTATACGTGAAGGAACCGAAAATGATCGACCTACCTTTGTGTTGCTTCACGGCATGTTTGGAGGTCTTAGCAATTTTGAGCATTTGTTGGATCATCTGCATGATCGTTTTCACCTGGTGGTTCCTGAAATTCCGCTCTACGATTTAAAATACACGCAGTTGAAAATATCCTATTTATCTGAGTGGCTGGACCAGTTTCTTGAAAGTCTGCAGCTAAAACCTGTCATGCTGCTCGGTAACTCGATGGGGGGACATATTGCCCTGGATTATGCTCTTAATCACCAAAACGAGGTAGAGAAAATGATATTAACCGGCAGTTCGGGATTGTTCGAGAATGAGTTTGGCGATTCCGTGCCGCGCCGGGGCGACCGGCAGTATATCAGGGAACGGGCGGAGCTTACTTTCTATGATCCCGCTATGGTAACCGAGTCCCTTATGGATGAAATCATGGAGATAGTAAACTCGAAAAGAAAACTGATTAAACTGGTCCGACTGGCACGAGCAACCCATAAATACAATATGGAGGATCTGCTTCCGCAAATTGATGTGCCTACCATGCTGATATGGGGATCCGAAGACAAAATAACTCCTCCGGAAGTCGCTCGAACCTTTCATGAACGATTACCGGACGCCCACCTCGAGTGGATCGACCGGTGCGGACACGCCCCCATGATGGAACGCCCCGACGATTTTCTGGCAATTCTCGAAAATTACGTCTTCGATAATTAGTAATTAATAATTAATGATTTATGATTAAGCCTGCCGGTTAATTCTTTCTGGAAACCTGATTTAGATGTGTAATTATGTATACATATAGTACAGCTTTACGTTACCGGCAAACACAGTACGACCAGCGCACTAATCATTAATTATTAATCATAAATCATTAATCACAAAACGCGAGCGGAGCGAGCCTACCGATACGCGATGCAGCTGATTTCAACCAGGGCGTTTTTGGGCAGCGTTTTGACCGCTACGGTTTCGCGGCTCGGCAAGCTGTCGTCTGAAAAATAACTCCCGTAAATTTTGTTGACGGACGAGAAATTGTCCATATCATCAAGGTAGATACTGATCTTGATCACCTGTCCAAAGCTGCTGCCGGCCTCTTCGAGAATGGCTTTCAAATTCTCCATGACCTGTTTCGCCTGACTTTCAATATCCGACCCGGCAAATTCCATCGATTCCGGCTTCAGTCCTATCTGTCCGGAGATATAAATCGTGTCTTCCACGACCACTGCCTGATTATAGGGACCAATTGCTTCTGGCGCTCGCTCTGTGTAAATGGTTTCTTTTTCTTTCATAGTTGTTGTTTGGTTATGGTTTGAAATTCGTTTGTCGCCGGATCGGGGCCTCCCCCTCTCCCCCTCCCAAGGGGGGCGTTTTTT
>CAJXOW010000104.1 GCA_913057825.1 uncultured Balneolaceae bacterium
TGTTTTTCGTATACGGTAACCTCATATCCCTCTTCAAATAAACTCCGCGCCAGCGTAAGTCCCGTAATGCCCGCGCCGATAATGCCGATCGAGTTTTCCATAAGCTATAGCATCCACTAAATCAAAATTCCAAACTCACTATCCAGGTCTCAAGGTAGTAAAAGTTTCCGGGGAAATTGTAGTGGAAATCCCAAAATTTTGATTGTTCCGACAGCTCCGATAAGTTTGAAAACAGATGAGCGCGAAGAAAGGGGTTTACTTGAAATATTGTCGTGCAGTTTTTTTTACGGACAATGGGAGGAATAAGAGATATAACAATACTGGAGAGTTTCATATTTATACTGATTCACCTTCCGAAGATAATTTGAATTTAATGATGGTTGGATGCATTTACAGTACAGTCGCCAAGATGGGTGTAATTATAGTTTTGTTTTTCAAGAGGCATATTAAAGTCAAACGTTGTCTTTGTGATTCAGTGGGAGTTTAGGCAGTAGTTGAATGGAAGCTTGTTAATAATGGCTGATATTTCTAAAGCAGAGTATTTCACCAGAGAGACAGAAAAATAATCTATATGAGCGGCTTAAGTGCAGAGAAGTTAAAAAGGTTAAGTTTTTTACTCGTAATAGCCTATCTAACACTCGGGGTATCAATATCCTCGCATGCATATCAACAGAGGGCAATCAATCCAAACTCTGTAAAATTACAGGAATCGACCTTTAAAATAGGGGAGCAAGGAAATACCTATCGTACAAAACAGTATGTGAAGGGAAGTGCGGATTCAATGTTCAGCTCTCAGAAAATTATCAATCAGTCATTCATCCCGAATCCATATAGCTTATTTACCGTCGACGTGGATGCTGATGGGGATAAGGATATGATCGTTTCTTCAGAAGATAATGGGAAATTAGTTTGGTATGAACACAAAGATAACGGAATAGGTGAATCCCGTGTAATTGAGGATTTACCGCATAAAATCTATGAAGTTACGATAACAGATTTCAATAATGATGGTCGTCCGGATATCCTTGCACATTTAACTTGTACGTGTAACTCAAGAATTCAGGGGATTTATGCCTATATAAATCAAGACAAGGGATTTGAAAGAAAGGAACTTATTAATAAGGACGGGATGACTGTCAATTCTATTGTGGTGCATGATGTTGATCAAGACAATGATGAAGATTTAATACTTGGCAAATACCGTAGCGAGCATATTCGATGGTATGAAAATAGTGAGGATAATTTCACAGGTCCCCATCTGATAGTTGAGCAAGATAGCACGGAAATGATATTTAATGTAGCTCTTTATGACTTTAATATGGATGGGAAAAAAGATTTGGTGGCTTCCTATGGGACGTTTGAGAATTACAATAATCCCAACGAAATGCTTGTGGGATATCAAAGAACTGATAAGGGATTTGACACGACAGGAGTGGTTATTGATTCATCTTATATGGCATGGGAAATGAAATCGATTGATATTGATAAAGATGGCGACCAGGATTTGCTGACCTTGCCGTGGAATCCAAAGATATTACTCTATGAAAACACGGGAGATAGTTTAAAAGATCCGATACAAATTGACTCGGTTAAAGGCATCGGTGCTATTCATGCAACAGACGTGGATTCAGATAATGACTGGGATTTAATAGCACAAACGTCGGTTCAGAATGTATCCTGGTATGAGCGGACCAATGGGGAGTATGAGCGGAGGAGTTCGATAACGGATGCGATTGACGGCTGGGTTGATTTCAGTAGTGCTGATTTTGATAACGATGGAAGTCCTGATTATGTGGGGACAGTTTCCAAGATGGATAATATTGAAGTGCGATATAATCAGGCGGGTAATTTTGGATCCTCGGATTTTATTGAATCCAGTACCAGTGCCGATGTCTATGAGTTATTAACGACAGATTATAACGGAGATGGGACGCAGGATGTCATATCGGTTTCCCGGGGAGATCATAAAATTGCTCTATATCCCGGGGCCACGAATGGTTTTGAGTCTCAAAGGGTTATTGGAAAAGATACGTCCCGGAGTTTAAAAATCGAGAAAGCTGATCTGAATGGGGATGGTGACGTGGATCTCATACGGGCAAATCCGGGAGATAAAACCGTATCCTGGCACGAAAACAGATCGGACGGATATAGCAAAGAAAAAGTTATTGCTGACAGTCTTGAACTGTTAAGCCTGGTTCGGGCTGGAAATTTGACAGATGATAATTTACCTGATTTGCTTGTTTGGTCTGGTACCAATCTGATACTCTTTAAAAATTCCGAAAATGGTTTTGAGGAACCTACTTACCTTAGTCAAAATATGGGGCCCGAGGCGAGCTCTTCCAACGAATGGAATGATCTGGATTTGGCGGATGTAGACAGCGATGGGGATTTGGATATCGTCACAACTTCAACATGGGAGCACCGGGTTGGGAAGTTTATTAATAGAGAGGACGGGTTTAGTGATTTGCAGATAATAAACAATGATAATTTGTCCGGTATAATTGAGACCGGGGATATAGATGGCGATCAGGATAAAGATATCATTCTGGGGAAAAACGAAGGTCCTCCTGACAAGACAATTGCGTACATGATTAACAATGCTGGTAATTTTAGCGGGGTGAAAGGGGTAGATTCGATGGGATATGCTGAACCTACTTTAGTAAACGTAAAATCTGGAGATTTGAATAATGACGGTTTAGTTGATGTGGTTGTCCGCTTAAATGAGTCATCCATTTATTGGGTTGAAAATGACTCGGCCTCTTTCAGTTCACCTAAGCTCATTACCAAATCAGCAAAGGGAAAGGGAGCAATTGCTATATCCGATATCAATAATGATGAATATCCCGATATCATCTCGGCATCTCCCAAAGATTCCAAGATTGCTTGGTATGAAAACCGGGCTACTAGTACAGCAACTCCCGGGAATAAAGAGATAGTAGGGGATTACCGATTGAAGCAAAACTATCCCAATCCATTCAACCCGACCACTAATATCAACTTCAGTTTACCTCGAGCATCTGATGTGGAGCTGATTATTTACAATGCCATTGGACAGAAAGTTGCTACTTTGCTGGATAAGAAAATGAATAGTGGATCGCATACGGTAACGTTAGATGCCACGGGTTTTCCCTCGGGCGTTTATATCTACCGGTTGAAGGCTAACGGTGTCAGCAAATCTCGCAAGATGTTGCTGTTGAAATAGGATCTAAGGGTTTGTTTTTAAACTTGAAAGGGAAGGCAGACTTGAAATGCATGCGTGATTACAAGTGGCTATGTCTTTTAATTTCAGCATTCCTACTGCTCCCCGGCTGCGCCATTCACGCCCCGATGAGTGAGATGGTGATGTTTCATGATAAGGGGGGATACAGTGCTCGGTACTCGCATGCGATCGGGTCTTTTACCGGCGAAATGTACGGAGCGGACAAGATTAATGAATACGCAAGGTCCACCAAACCTCTCGGTAAAAATTCCGAGTATCACAAAGAGAAGGAAGCAGAGATCAGTTTTACGACCAATGCGATCTTTATGTTTGAGGATACCGACCGTTTCGCGTTTTCTCTTTCTCTGGGGATGCCGCCGGGTGCGGATCTGACGGTTAAGCTGCCTGCGAAATTTTACTTCACGGGGACGGCTTCCTACGGAGCTAGTCTTTCGAATAGTGAGAGTAATTTAAATCAGTTCCAGGTGATTCTTCAACGCAGGTTGAAGGAAGGGAATCCATTGGGAATGAGCCTGGGAATCAATTGGAATCGACAGGTTGTCGTGGCTCCCTACGATGTTGAAAATGAAGGTTACAGCACGATATACAGTGGACTTGATAATTACACGTCCTTCAAAACCAACAGTCTCGGCATTCGGGGCGTCATGATGGCATCCAATACCGATGATTATGGTTCGGCCAGTACTTTTTTATACCTGACCGGCAGTTACAACTATAATTTTGCAATGGATATCTTTTATCCGAAAATCGGGGTGTCGGTGGGCGTTTATTGATACATTTAAATTGCATTGAAAGTGTAGGAGTTGTAACGGTTTTTAACTGGAAGATTAACCGGCAAATAAACCGGCAAAATTAATGGTTTTTAATTTGGTATAAATGTTCTATATTAGCCTTATAACAAGCATTAAAAGATTAGTGTAAACCGGAAATATAACCGGAAAATATACCGGTAAATATGTTTACAGCTCCTGCTAGTATGGACCCCATGTTTCCGAAACGGGATGGGCAACTCGTTGATCTGGCGATGGAAGTCCATCGGGAAGCGGCGGCACTTGGAGCGTCGCTGCACAAAATTACACGCCGTCGTATTGCTGACCTTCTTAGGCATATAAACAGTTACTATTCCAATCTTATTGAGGGACATCATACGCATCCTGCTGATATTGAACGGGCTATTAGAAAAGATTATGATTCGGATCCCAAAAAGCGCGCCTTGCAGGAATTGAGCCTGGCTCATATCAAAGTGCAGCAGGAAATTGATGCCAGGTTGGATGATGCCCCGGAATCGGATATTTGCACCGCTGAATTCATCAGGTGGATTCACCAGGCTTTTTATGAACAGGTGCCTGAAGAGTTTTGCCAAATTCAACATCCGGAAACCGATGAAGTGGTAGTGGTGTCACCCGGAGAATTTCGGGATCGTTCTGTTAAAGTGGGACGCCATGTTCCTCCCGCAGCTGATTCCCTGTCGGGTTTCTTAAAAAGGTTTAGTGAAAGTTATAAACCGGAAGGTTTGCACGGTTCAAAGAAGCTTATTGCCGTGGCGGCAAGTCATCATCGCCTGGCATGGATACATCCTTTTCTAGATGGTAATGGGAGGGTAGCCCGGCTTTTCAGCCATGCCTATATGACGAAAGCCGATATTGAATCCCATGGCCTATGGACTATTTCAAGAGGATTGTCAAAGTATAAAGAAGACTATCAGCATTACTTGTCAGTGGCGGATTCACCTCGTCAGGGTGATTATGATGGGCGGGGAAAGTTGTCTGACAGCGGGTTGCGTGACTTTTGCGAATATTTCCTGAAAACGTGTCTGGACCAAATAGAGTTTATGGGGGGGCTCCTGGATCTGGATAATTTTCAGGACCGTATAAAGGGATATGTCGATCTGCGTTCTCAAAATATGATCCCGGAGGAAGCGAAGTTAAGACAGGAAGCAAAGTATATTTTAGTGGAAGTCATGCTCAGGGGACAGGTTCCGCGGGGTGAAGCTAAACGGGTTACGGGACTGGGAGAACGAACAGCTCGCAAGTTAGTCAGTCAGCTTGAGAACGAGGAACTGTTATCAGCCGAAAGTCACCGAAGTCCACTAACGTTCAATATTCCCCCTAAAGTCGTGGGATATTATTTCCCGAATTTATATCCCGAAGGAATGATATAGCTATCGGCATGATAGGTTTGTGTTTTAGATAAATAATTGTCTTCCAGCAATTGGAAATATTATTCCTATGTACAAAGTAAAATCTGGATGCTTGTTACTATTAAGTTGGCTATTGATCTCCGGCTGCGCCATCCACGCCCCGATGAGCGAGATGGTGATGTTTAAGGACAAGAAAGTTGACGGGAAAGAATACGAGTCGCGCATGGGGTGGGGACTGGGGAGCATGACGGTGGATTTAACGACTGACAAGCTTGACAGTGAGTTATGTGAAGGACAAACAGGCGATTGTGTATCCGGCGATGAACCGTCTCTGAATACCCATGTGCTGGTGTTGACCGAGAAATTGGACCGCGTGGCACTGTCGGTTGCGCTGGGTGCTCCCCTGGGATTGGATGCGACGGTACATGTTTTTGAGGATTATTACATGACGGGTAGTGTGGCAACTATATCAGATGAAATACAGGGTCAATTTATTTTTCAGCGCCGCTTGTTGGATGGGAATCCTCTCGGGTTGAGTGTCGGCGGACACCTTTCACGATTGAACTGGGTTGCGGGAGCATATGGGGACAATTGTACCATTTCATGCTGGTCGGAGCACCGAAACCTGAACACGATGGTAGCGGGTATCCGCAGTGTATTCACTCTGACAAGAATATCCAGCTATGGAAGCACTCGTCCATTCCTGTATCTGACAGGAAGCTATAACTATGATTTTAAGGTGGGGATGACTTATCCCAAGGTGGGAGTAGCGATAGGATTTTACTGATCTCACAGAATTTTTTAAGTAGAATTGCCAATTTGCGGATTCAGCAGGGTTAGTCTATCAGATGACGGGAAATTACGGCTTGCCTATACGTTCAACATCCTCCGCTTACTTTTTCTTCCCACTGCAGAAAAAGGAAACGGTTTTTGATCTACTGGTAGTATCAGGTATTTTAAATTGCTTGTAAAACAGAAATTTTCAGTATGCAATAGAAGCCGTCAACTTATGAGCCAATCCGACGAAAAAGAGCGCCTGGATGCTTTCCGGGAGGATCGTAAGCAGAAGGATGAGCAGATTATGGACCTGGATCACCGGCAGATCAAGCGGTTTTTTAACCTGGATACGAATGCGTATCGCGACGGGGCCCTGCCGGGGGATACGAAGGAGCTCCTCGGACTGGTGGCGTCGGCCGTGCTCCGCTGCAATGATTGTATCGATTATCACCTGGAGCAGTGCGCGGAAGCGGGGTGGACCAAAGCGGAAATCGTGGATGCCCTGAATGTCGCGCTGGTCGTCGGAGGCAGCATTGTCATCCCCCATATGCGTCACGCGATGGGGACGCTGAATGTCCTGGAAGAGGAGGGAGCACTCAAAATCGAAGCGAGCAACTGAAATATGTCGGATTGGATGGGTCGTCGTTGGAAAAGTTTCAGGGATATTGTTACAAATGGGATCCGTTGTTTAATAGAAGAATCAGCTTTTACATCCCCCGAGTTTATCCCCGGTTACGATGAATGCTCCGGGAAGCTTAATAAGAGTTGCGATACATTGCAGAAGGGCTTGTCCGTTCAAGAAACCGCTCTCGCGGGCATGGGAATCGATTTTATTAGAAGGGGGATAACGGCAGTCCTGCTGATTATTTTGATGGCGGGCATAAATATCTCCCGAACCCACGCCCAGCTTGGCAATGCGGGCACTCCCCCAGACACGAATGGCGTCACCCATTCCGTTCTGCCGGCTTTGAGTTACGAGTCGGACTTGGGGCTGATCGGCGGCGGATTTTATGTACGCACCCTGCGTCGCCCGAATTATGATCCGTATAAAGACCGTTTCCGTGCGGCGGCACTGGCGTCGACGAAGGGATACCTGGAAGGGAATATTCAGTACACATGGCTGAAAAGTTTCGGGACCGATATCCGCAGTCGACTGGATCTCTATGCCCACCGCCTGCTGCAGGATTACTACTTCGGGATCGGCAATAGCTCGTCGTACAGCGAGGATTTGTGGGATGAGGAGTACTACTTTTTCCGGTCGGTCTCGTTTGGCGTCGACTACAAGGGACGCAAGCCGCTGCGCGAGTATGAGGGATCCGGGAATAATCACCTCGATCTGCTGCTGTTGGCGGGGGTGCAGTATGAGATTCCGTACGTACGACAGGATAGCTCGTCGTTTAACTTCATGCCTCCGCCGGGCGACAAAGGCGGGTGGCTGAATTATATCGGCACGGGCATCCTGTGGGATACGCGCAATACGGAGGTGGCGCCCAAGCGGGGGATCCGTTTTCAGGCCGAGGTTGAGTATGCGCCGGAGTTGCTGCTCAGTGACTTTGAAATGGGATTATTCAAGGGGGATTTTCGTCACTATTTCACGTTTCACCTGCTGCGGGATGTGACCGTAGCCAACCGGTTGCTCGTGCGACATACCACGGGCGAGGTCCCCTACTGGCGGATGTCGACTTTCGGAGATGCCGATCGCATGCGGGGATACCCGCGGAACCGGTTTATGGGCAAGTCGATGGTGACCCACTCGCTCGAGCTGCGGACCTGGCTGCTGAAGTGGCCGGAATATAAGGTGAAGCTCGGCGGACAGCTTTTTATGGATACGGGTCGTGTCTTTTCAGAGAACGATCAATCACAGGCGATCCTCGAGAACTACAAGCAATCCTTCGGCTTCGGCGGGGCGTTCACCCTGTTTGATCCCGATTTTCTGTTCCGGGCCGATATCGGGTTCGCCAAAGAAGGCGCCCAACTCTACGTCGGGACGCGATATGCGTTTTGAAAGAGGCTTCCAATACAAAAAAAGCATTTGATAATTACTTTTAAGTGATGTTAGAGGTCCTTTAGTTTAAAGTGTTCTAATAACTCATTGTGGAGGCAAGAGTTTTATAATATTTATATGTAAGGAATCTTTATGTTTGGGGTCATATACCTATATTGTTATAAGGATTAATTAAATAGATGGTGTTATTATGAGTAGGAAAAGCGATGAGTTGAAAAACTTGCTGCATGAAAGCATTGAGAATGTTGATGACGTTTCTGTATTACGCGCAGTGAAGGAGTTATTGGACCGCAAATATGTGCCTGAGGAAGAAATTGAAATAAGCTACGAACAAAAAAAGCGCATAGAAGAAGCAAGAGAGAGTATCGAAAAGGGAGATTATTTGTCGAATGAAGAGGCAGATCGAATAGTTTCTGATTGGCTAAAAAAATAATATGGTCTCGCCATGCAGTTGCAGATCGAGTTCAAATAATTGATTATTGGAAACGACAATTGGATTCAGTTTCTTATGCTTCTCGACTTGATAATGAATTTCGCAAGGTAATTCGATTTCTAAGTATCTATCCTAAAATGGGTAGGAGATTGAAAAGTAGTGATATACGTGTCCTAGTGAAGGGGCAATACCAGTTCTTCTACCTCAATAAGAAAAAAGTCATTGAAATTTTGCTCATTTGGGATACTAGAAGAAATCCGGATGACCTACATTTTGAATAAATTAGTATCTTGCAATAATGATATTATTTACCGCCGCTGAAGAAGACAGTTCAAAGCCCACACAACTTTTTGAAGAGGCCGATCTGGATTTTCTGCACCTGCCGCTGGAGCGATATGTGGAGATAGACGACGAGCAGCAAATTGAGCAGGAGTTCGGTCAGATCGACGAATACGAAAACATCATCCACGGACGCAAGCGCAGCGCGATCTTTTTTATGGACCAGGTGGAGAAGCGGGATATGCTGGAGCCGGTCCAGAACCGGCTGAACCTGGCGCTGCATCAAGAGACGGCTGATTACCTCGAGGACCACGGTGTGCCGGCGGTGCTGCCGGGCGAAGAGACAAGGGGCATCAAGCTGGTCGAATTCATGCTCCGCCTGCAGCGTTACGGGAAGACGCTCTATCCCTGCGGGACCCACGAGAGCGAGGATATCCCCGGTTTTCTGAAGGAACTGGATATTGAAGTCACCGAACTGCCGCTTTTTGAACTCGAGGGACCCGGAGACGCCAAATTGGATGAATTTCAGCAAAAGGTCGCCAACAAATCCCTCGACACCGTCATATTCTACAACCGCCGGTCGGTCAACCGTATACGGGCCGCCTTCCCCGAGCTGGATTACGAGCAAGTCACCGTCGTAGCGGCCGACTCCGCCATCACCGACAAGCTCGCCGATAACAAGATCAAAGCAGATATTACGGCCAGCGGTTCGTGGGATTCGATTGTGGAGAAGCTACAGGAAAAAGAATAGGTTTTTAATGTGCGAGGTATTTGGAAAACCGGGCGGTGGTTCCTTGCTCGTATACTTTTCTTCGGTTGGATGCATTGAACGGTTAATCGCTCCTGTTTACGATGATCGTTATTA
>CAJXOW010000105.1 GCA_913057825.1 uncultured Balneolaceae bacterium
TAACTGATTAAACCTGCCTTCAACGACTCTGGTACGCTGGTGAACAGGGTGTTCAAATCGTTTTGAATATCCTCAAAACGATCTTCTCGCCCTTTTTGTCGGGCCAATGATAAGGCATCCGGAGTTGACAATGGTGGAATTTCGTGATAGCGAGTTTCGATGGTACCGGTCCGACGTACCTGAAATGAGCCTTGCCACTTTACGTTAAGGGGAGTGGCTGATTGGAATGATTGACCGCTCTCATCAATAAACAGCGTATGTTTTTCCGTATTCAAAAAAAGATTTAATAAACCGAGGATCGTTAGTAAAAAATCACTTTCAATCGGCACCCTGATACCCTGGAGTCCCTGTTGCAGGCGGAATCTATTTTCCATGCGATGGGTGAGGACATCCTTTTCGAAGGGCACGGCCTGAGAAAGCGTTTTACTCAAGGCTTTGCGCGATAGCCCCTGGAGAGGTGATCTTCTGAGCGTTACATCATAACGTTTGAGTTGAGAGGCTAACCCGTAAGCGATCGCATCTCCGGAAGCATCGAAATCGGTCGAAATAATTACCTGTGTTGCCCAGCGTGACTCGTCCCGAATTCGATTTCGGATATCTCTTTTTTCCGGATCTGCTTTTATCCTGAGCTTATCATGTTGACGATCGAACCGGGGAATCCAGCAGTACCCCTCCGTTGCTATTACGTTCAGGTAGGGAATACTTAATTTGTCAATAATATTCGCAACAGTGGGAGATTCCACGATGAGCAAGGTGTAAACGTGGCTCTCGTCGTTGGAACTGTAATTCATCAACGCTCCAGTTCCTTTAAATATTGATTCTCTTTTGCTCTGATTTCTGATTGATGCTCATCGGTATCGTCTTTGTACCCGACAAGGTGGAGCAGACCATGCAGCAGAACCCTTTTCAACTCTTTTTCAGCCGTTTCGCCGTATTCATCAGCTTGTTCCTGAATGCGCGGCCAGCAGCAATAAAGGGTTCCCTCTATATTGTTCTTGGATCCTTCGTCATATCGAAAGGTGATAATATCGGTGACATAGTCATGTTCCAGGTAGGTTTGATTAATTTTTAAGATACGCTCTTCGCCTACGATAACGGCTTCCAACATACGAAATGAACAGTTTTCACCGGCTGCCAAGCCTTCTGCAAGCTTCTGGAACGTATTCTGATCCAGGGGAAGGGAAGAGGATGTTTCGTTAAATAGCTGAATAGATATCGGATGGTCAGCCAAAGCTTAGGAATAAGGGTATCAGTTTTTAACTTACTCAACCAACACACAACTAATCTTCATCATCAAAACTGAAATCGTCTTTGTCAATGGATTCCGTAAGGGAGAGGGCAATACTGCACATCATCAGGTCTTCCGGCAGTTTCGTGAAATCGCTGTTCAGAATGGCTTCTTTCACATTGGCATACATACTGCAGCCGGCTTCTCGCTCCACAATCAAACCGGTCGTGCGATCGCCATGCTTGCCGAAAAAGGTCACCTGGTTCAGTGTTTCGCTGGCTATGAACGCGGTACAGTTATGCAGTTGCAAAAAGGTGTTGGATGCATAAACGGATACCAGATTCATCGGTTCGCCTTCTGCCTCAAGTCCCAGGTGGATCTCCAGTGCCAGTTTGCGCCCTTCTTCGGGATTCTTGACTTCCAGGCGAAATACATCATCCCCCAATGGTTTCGGTTTAGAATTCAAAACCTTGGCGATGGCTTCTATATTTTCTTTCGTAAATTTATGAATCATAAGTCAATTATTGACTGGGAACCCGGGTATAATGATTTCAACTGATGTAATATAAAAATCAAATTATATTATTGCTATTCATCAAGAAATCCGGGTTAGAAGCCCATAGGCATTCTGTCGACCTGTTGCTTATTAGCGGACTCAGATGAGGGAAAACTCAACTGATTCATGGTTAAATCGTTAACCTGTGAGGCCAGATCTTGAGCTTTCTGATCTTTGTCGGCCATATAGTAAATACGCTGTACGTAGATCAGGCGACTGGTAGCGTAGGAGATCTGTTGTGCCTGGTTCTTCCGTGATGATTGAACCTTCTCCAGCTCGTTTTGAAGTTTTTGTTGGAGTGAATAGTTGGCATTTTTCTTGGCTGTTTTGACCCGGCTTTGCAACTGCCCGATTTTACTCTGGTATTCATTATAACGATTCATGCGAAAGTCCAGGTCGTCCAGCAGTGACGACTCGGCTCGCTGGGCCAGTTCAAAGGCACGGTCGAGCGCTCCGAGCCGGGCGTAACGATATGCATAGCTAACCATGGAGCTCATGTCGCCCTGGACCGATTTAAAGGGAATGTTATCCTGGCCCCATTTCAGCCAATGTAATGCACTGTCGGGCTGGTTGCGATCCATATACTCATTGGCGAGCTGTGTAAAGGAGAACCGGTAATTGTCCAGCATGCGACGGATGTTGTGATTAAAGTAAACATCCGGGTTATCCATTTCTCTGAATTTAAACTTCTTCAGTCGCTTTGTATGGAATTCGGGCACTATGTAGCCGTAATTGGCATTGGGATGTTTATTCGGAACTACCCGGTATGCCTGTCCTTCAAGACGGAAATAGTTCTGCAAATTCATCTGGCTTTCACGGGCAACAGTGGTGGCAAAATAGACGGGACGCAACCAGTTATTGTTTTCCAGAATATTCATGATGATATCATCCTGAATGCGCGTATAGTAAAGTTTCTGACCGTTCCGATTCTTGCCGAGGAAATGTCCCTCAAAGTAGAAGCTAACCTGGTCGTCAAGTGAATCCAGGGGGACACCGAAGGAGATTTCTTTTTCGTATACGTTTAAAGAGGTATCCGAAACACCGATTTTTTCTCGGTAGGCATTTGAATCTGCAAAGGCTTCTTTCAACAACTCTTTATCAACAGGAATCGTGTGCGTTTTGGGCTGGTAGAAATCGTCCGGTGAATTGAAATTAAACTTGTCCTCAAGATTTTCAATTTTTTCGTCGGACATATCAATAGGCAGAGGGGGGGAATTGTGTGACCACTGATTTTTGAGCTGTTTGATGTACCAGTCGGTATTCAACAAGCTCAGGCAAACCACTCTCACATCGGTCCGAACCCCCTCCACTTCCTGGGCGTACCAGAGCGGGAAAGTATCGTTGTCACCATTGGTAAATATAATGGAGTTAGGAGCCGTGGAACGAAGCAGGTTTTCGGCATAATCTGCAGCTACGTAGCGACCGCTGCGATCATGGTCGTCAAAATTTTGACTCCCCATCAGAAAGGGAACTCCAAGGAATGTCAACAGTAAAACTCCGTAGGAGGTGTACTGGGCCAGATTGGTTTTACCCAGATAATGCTTGACCAGTTGCACCAGTCCTGTGGCACCTAGCCCGATCCAGATTGAATAGGCGAAGAACGATCCAACATAGGCATAATCCCGCTCACGTGGCTGGAAAGGGGTCTGATTCAGATAGATGATAATCGCCAAACCGGTCATGAAAAACAGCACGAATACGGATAGGGCTCTCTTCCAGTCATTTTGGAAATGGAAGATCAGCCCGAATATGCCCAACAGGAAGGGTAGATAGTAATAACTGTTGTGTGCTGGATTGTCTTCGTGACGCGTTTCAGTGAATCCGGCCTGCCAACCGGCATCCTGAATATCCGATACTCGTCCTATGAATTGCCAGTTGAAATACCGGATGTACATGTGTTGAATCTGATAATCCAAGAAAAATGCCCAGTCGCTGCTATATTCGGCATATTTTCTCTGGTGGCGCGGTTGAGAGGAGTGACGGCGAGGAAACCAGACTTCCTCGTCACGGTTCACTCTTTCCTGACTATTGCTGTACGTGTGACCGGTAAGGAGGGGGGTTTGTCCGTATTGTTCCCTCTGCAGGTAACTTTCAAAGGCTTCAACCGTTTCGGGATCGTTTTCGTCGATCGGCGGATCGGCCATCGACCGAATAAATATCAGGGCATAGGCACTGTATCCAAGCAGAATAACCGTATAACTCACGAATATCAGGTTGGCAATGCGGTAATTATTCTTGTGAGTGTAGTAAACTCCCAGTGCTACAATGCCGATGATTATAAAGAAATAGGTCACCGGACCGACCAGACCGTAGGTGGCGATATTCACGTCATCGATAAGACCCGGTATTTTTTTGACGGTGAATGGATAAATAAGCAAAAAGGAGACTGATGATATAGCCATCATCATCAGGAAGGAGGTGATCCTGAATGCGTACTTCCGGAAATAGACGACGACGGCGACAAAGAAGAGGGTCAGCAGGTTGAGCAGGTGCACGCCAAGCGCAAGGCCGAAGCAGAAAGCGATTACTACCAGCCACCGCTCATGTCCCGGCTGGTCGGCTTCGTCGGCCCACTTGAGGGATAGCCAGACCACAATAGCCGTGAAGAACATCGACAGGGCATACATCTCGGTTTCCACGGCATTGAACCAGAAACTGTCGGTCACTGCAAAGGTAAACGCACCAATCATGGCTCCGCCGTATGTGGATATCAGATCAACTTTGTCGTAACTGTCCGGATTTCCTTTCCACTGACCAATAAGCCGCACCGTAATTAAATACAGGAGCATGACGGTCAGGGCAGAGGAAAGTGCACTGATAAAGTTAACACTGATAGCTACCCAGAATGTGGGCATGAACATTGAAAACAAGCGACCCAGCAGTATGAAAAACGGATTTCCGGGTGGGTGGGGAACTTCCAGTTTGTTAGCCACGGCAATATACTCGCCGGAATCCCAAAAACTGGTAGTTGGTGCAATGGTAATGCAATAGAGAATAAGTGCAGCTGCAAATACAAAAAAACCGAATATTCGATTACGCTGTTGATGAGTCTCGAAGTATTTTGATAGCATCGAAAGTTGATTTCTGCTCTGGATTATTCGTTATATTTGCTTTTTGTGACCTGTCAATAGCCCTGTAAGGATACGGAACTCCAATAATAGGTATAGCAACGTAGGGAATCAAAGGCAATTTTTATTGAGTCTTGCAGCAGTGGAAGGTAGCCCACTCAAATCCCATAGTATTCTAAATTCAAATTCATAGCCTCTAACGAACAATCATGAATTCTTATTTTTCGAATTTCGTTGGAAATAGGGCGGCGGTTCCGAAGCATTAAAATTTTCTGGTTCAAATGCAGTAATGGTAAGACTGGTTTATTGAGCAATCCTACGTGAAAATAGGCACCAAATAAAGAAAAGTTTACGAGCAAGGAACCATCGCCCTATTTCCAACAAAAGCTTTTTTAATCCATATCTTGCTTGATGAGATCCAATGCAACTGAATTGACGCAGTAGCGTAAGCCGGTGGGTTCGGGACCATCTTCGAATACATGTCCCAGGTGCGAACCGCATCTGCTGCAGAGAACTTCGGTTCGCGTCATAAACATACTGTTGTCGGCCTTGGTATCAATGGCTTCTTTATCAAGTGGGGCATAAAAGGCGGGCCATCCACTGCCGGAATGATATTTGGTTTCGGACGAGAAAAGCTCTTGACCGCAGGCTGCACAAACATAAATTCCCTCGGTCTCTGTTTTATAGTACTCATTTATATAGGGCATTTCAGTGCCCTTGTTTCGCAAAATCCGATATTCAGCACCGGTCAGTTCTTTTCTCCACTCTTCCTCGGTTTTTTTAATCTCGTAGGTGTGTTGGTGATCAGAATCGCCCATGGCCGTGTCTATTTTTGAATGTTGTGGATTTTGATTAGCTGAATTTCCAGCGGGTGCTATCATAGTTGAGTATAAGAAAAACCCGACCGCAATCAGCGATACCACCCATGCACCGATTTTGAAATTTCGATATATATCCATGAATCAAGGATCTTAGATTGGACCTGTTATTGTGACTTCTCACTATGCATAACTGGCGACAAAGGGTCCGTAGTATCCTGATACGCTATAATCTGAAGGATGTTACAGATTTGTTATACAAATGCACTACTTTCGCTCAATGGTTCTGTTTTCATACGGCGGTCGTTGAAGGGGGGCTTTTTTACGGTTTTCGAGTTGTGTTTCAATCCATTCAATAGCCCGTTCCAACTGGGGATCCCGACCTCTGGCCATACGGGTTGGGTCGTTGACAACTTTGATATCCGGCTCAACCCCATAGCCTTCCTGGAACCATTTTCCATCCAATGTATACATCCGAAAAGTCGGTACGGTCACGCTACCGCCGTCAATGAGATGGGGAGCCCCCGTAATGCCGATCAGCCCGCCCCAGGTGCGGGTTCCGATGAGGGGGCCAAGATCCTGCTGTTTGAAAAAGAAGGGAAAAGCGTCACCGCCGGAACCGCTCCAGCCGTTAATCAGCATGGTCATCGGACCGGTGTGGGTGATGGGTGGCCACTGCCAGTCACTTCCGTCGCGTACGGCCCAGAACGATAAAATTTCTCGCTGCAACAGTTCAATAAAACGATCCGGGATTTGTCCGCCACTATTGAATCTTTCGTCTATAATCAACGCTTCTTTATTGAACTGAGCATTAAATTGTCTTACCAGCTCGTTTTGCCCGTCTATACCGGTACTGCGGACATAGACGTAACCGACTCTTCCGTTTGTTGCCTTCTCAACGCGCTGTCTTTTAGTTTCCAACCAGTGGAGGTATCGCAGTTTCGCTTCTGATTGCAGCGTTTTTACCAAGATCGTTTTTGCTTTACGGGGATCAGGCTGGGAACCGACTTCCAGTTCAACCGTTTTACCTGCCAACCCATCGAAAGGATCCCAGGGGGCGTCAGCCGTATCCAGCTTCATTCCGTTGACGGAGAATACATAATCTCCCTTTTTCACATTGAGTCCCGGTCGATCCAGGGGAGACCGCGTTTGGACATCCCAGGAAGCTCCACGGATAATTTCCTCGATCTGGTAATACCCGTTGTTGATATTCCAGTCAACCCCGAGTAAACCAATCTGACGACTTTTGGTTTCCTCCACATCTCCCCCACTGTTGTAGGTATGAGATGCGTTCAATTCCGCAATCATATCCCCGATAACATGATTTACATCCCACCGGGTCGAGGCATCCTCTATAAGCGACTTATATCTTTCTCGAATCTGCTCCCAATCGACCCCGTGCATATTGGGATCGTAGAAGTAATCTCGTTCGAACCGCCAAACATCCATAAATAATTGGTGCCATTCCTTTTGAGGATCAATTACCATTTCCATCTGATCGGTGGGCATCGGATCGTCCATTTCTTGATCGGTTGCCACATCGATAATCTTGTAATCGCTGTTGTTCATCACCAATATTCGTTGGTCGTCGGCCGAAACCTGGTAATGATCCACTTCGCCGATAATCGTTTTTTCTTCTCTATCCTCGAGATCATAATATTTCAAGGGCGAATTCTTTTCACCCGATCCGGTTCGGGGAAGTTGCCGATAAAGCAGTTTGCCTTCCACAGCTTGTGGGTTGGCATAATTACCGGCCTCTGTCGGCAGTATAACCATTCGGTCTTCAAAGGAAGCTATATCGATTTTCACGGGAGTTGCCTGTGTTTCGGAGGAAATCGATTTCATATTTTCTTTTTCGGGACTTGTTTCGCTCACAGCGTTAAAGCGGAGACTGTCGTTTCGAGGGGCAAGCGGAGATTTTACGTCTTTTCGTAAGGGTATAGCCGCCAGATGCGTGGTATTGGCATAGATCCACGTGTTGTCAACGTCGCTGTAACTGGGTTCAAAATTTCGGCTTGTCAGCAAATACAGGTATTTCCCGTCAGGGCCGAATCGCGGGGACCGATCGCGGTAATATCCGGAGGTCGCCTGGTATAAGGTATCCTGTTGGGTGTCGTAAAGGAATATTGCATCATGGCGGTTCTCCAGTCCGCGTGAATAGGTGATCCATCGCCCATTCGGCGACCAGTCTATATTAAATCGCCTTAAATCATTGTGATACATCCATAAACCCGAATCAACCTGGGTGGACTTCCTGGATTGCGTGTTGTATAGTTTGATCTCCATCGCTTTGTTAATAAAAGCCACCCGTTCACTGTTTGGCCCCCAAAAAAGATTATAGCGATATCCAGGTCCAAAGTCGGATACTTTGAGTTCGGTGCCGAGTCCGCCGTTGCCCCTTAAAAACAATTCATATTCAGAGTCACGATCACTCCAGTATGCCACTTTTTGTCCGTCGGGCGACCAGGCCGGGTTTCGTTCGGCTATTCCCGGGGTGTTCGTCAAATTCCGAACGGGACC
Source organism: uncultured Balneolaceae bacterium (assembly GCA_913057825.1). GTDB lineage: Bacteria > Bacteroidota > Rhodothermia > Balneolales > Balneolaceae > CAJXOW01. The sequence continues at coordinate 8,191 of CAJXOW010000105.1, forward strand.
GTTTTGTTTGGGAACGGAGAAAATTTCTCCCCGTGCTTCAAATGCAGCCCGGCTGCCGTGGGGGGAAATGGAAAAATTCTGGATTAAATGCTCTACCTCCTTAATATGTCGTTGAAGATTGCTTTGATCGGTAACCAGCTCAATGTTTACCTTGTTGTACTCCTCGGTTTCCAGATCAAGTAAATAGATTTCTCCATTGGCATGGAAGACCATTTCGGAGGGACCAATTTCGGGAAAACTAACGTCGAATTCTTCAAATTGAGTGATTTGTCGCAGTTGTTGTGTTTTTCGATGATAGGCCCAGATATTGTAATTTTTATGTGGCCCACGGTCGGATAGAAAATACAACGTTTGATTGTGCCACATAGGATGGGCATCATTAGCCGGACTGCTCGTAATATTGACAGAAGAGCTGTCGCTGAGATTAAAAATCCAGATGTCGGAAGCCCAGCCCCCTCGATAGCGTTTCCAGTTGCGGTAAACACGACTCTTCGGCATATAGGCCAGCATGGTCCCATCCGGCGAGATCGTTCCAAACTCTCCATAAGGTACCGGCAGCCTGCTCGGGAGTCCACCGTTTCGATCGAGTCGATAGAGTTGATTATAGCGTTTCCTCCCGCTTTTCATAGAGGAAGCAAATAAAATGGATTGACCGTCGGGATACCAGTTTAACATCCGGTCGGCCCGGGGATGATAGGTTAGTCGCTCGGGCTTTCCTCCCATCGTGGAAATTGTGTAGATTTCGGTATTGCCGTGATAGTTGGCACTATAGGCAATGTGTTTGCCGTCGGGAGAGAAGCGGGGAAACTCTTCGGTACCTTTTGGTGAACTAAGCCGATGAGCAACACCGCCTTCCTTGTCTACCACCCAAATATCACCGGCGTAGACAAAAGTTATTTTTTCTTGAGATACATCGGGGTATCGCATCAGACGGGCATCAATTTGTGCATACGACAAGCATGGGAGGGCGACAAATATGCTTAATACGAAAAGACTGGTGAAAGTGGACCGGTATCCAAACATAAGAGTTATTATTCTGGGTATTGGTAATAGCTTAAGATCGAGTTATATAATAATGATATACTCATCAACTAACATCATCCATGAGATATAAAATAAATTTTAACGATTTTCTACCTCATGTCCGAATTGCTTCATGATCTCCAACACTTTTGATACGGGTAGAGCATCAACGGAGTGTTTCTGGTAGCCCTGTAGATCAGTGGCTGCGAACAGACTATTGATAATAGCTTCTTCGGTCGCTTCAATTGCGGCCATAAAAATGGGAGAGAGGTTATCGTTACGCATAACAATCTCTTCCCGGGTAATGTCATTGCTGCTGTTTTCCATACGGAGTTTCGGATGGGGGGAGAAAGCGATGGCGTAATCGCCGCTCCCGTTTGAGGCGATTCCTC
>CAJXOW010000106.1 GCA_913057825.1 uncultured Balneolaceae bacterium
CCACTATCGGATCACCTGGATTTTTTTGAACTGATCGGTCTTTGCGAGCAATTACAACCTAAGCAGGTATTCATTACTCATACTCCTGATTCTTCAGTTATACAACACTATTTAAGCCAGCGCAACATCCCCGCTCAACCCCTGAAACAACTGGAGGAATCTTATGAGTGATCCCGCTACCTTTCAGGCATTGGCCCGAACGGCCCAAGATATTGCCGAAACCCGGGGCAGCAATACCAAAATTGATATCTGCGCTTATTATTTTCGATCCATTGAAAAGACAGATGATTTACAAAAAGCAGCCCGTTTTCTGGGGGAAGGAGCTTTTACCCGGAAATCAGGTCGTCATGCCTCGGTCGGAGGCCGCACGGTTGGAGGCTGCGCCGCCCGTTTTGCGGAGATCGATTATGACAAAGTTTTTAAACCGTGTCGTACCGCAACCGGAAGCACCTCTGAAACCATTGAAAAGCTGCTACGCAATATACCCGAAGCACGCAAGAAACGGCGGGCCGGGGAACTAACGCTCAAAGCCGTCGAGGAGATCTTTTTCGATCTCTACAAAAATCGCAAACGTCGCATTAAACAGCAGATTCTGACCGATGCCTGGAAACAAATGTCCGCTCTGGAGATAAAATATTTCATCCGGGTGTTGCGGCAAGGATCACTTCGCATTGGATTCGAAGCAAAAAGTATCACCAAAGCAATTGCAGAGGCTTACGAAAAGGATCTGGATGAAATTCGTCATGTTCACATGCTGACCGGAAGTATCGGTGAAACGGCTGTTCTGGCCCGGAACGACCAACTTCAGAAAGCACAATTCGAATTGCATCAACCGGTTTCATTTATGCTGGCTTCCGCCATTGAAACCCGGAGTGTGGATAATTACGACGCCTATCTTGCCGAAGAAAAGTTTGACGGAATGCGCGCCCAGGTTCATGTCAGCCATCAAAAAGTAACGCTCTATTCGAGGGATCTAAACGAGTTGAGCCAGACTTTTCCGGAGATTCCCACCTTTTTCTTGAGTCGAAAAACGCCCTCGATGGTGATGGATGGCGAAATCTGTGTTTACAAAGACGATATAATCCAACCCTTCCAGTTACTACAAAAGCGAATGGGAGTCAAAAAACCCGACCGTTTACTGCTCCGGCAATATCCGGTACTATTCATCTCCTACGATTTATTATACCTGGACGGCAATCCACTTTTTGACCGAACCCTGATGGAACGAAGAAAGCAACTGCTTGAAGTAGCTGAAAATCATGAAATACCCTATACCAGCCAATATTCAGTAGAAAGCCAAAAAGACGTGGACCGATTATTTCAACGGGCGGTTGATCACGGAAATGAAGGGCTCATGTTGAAGGACAAAGAAAGTGTCTATGAATACGGGAAACGAGGAAAATCGTGGTTAAAGGTTAAAGAACCCGGCGGATCACTTGATACAGTGATACTTTATGCACATGCCGGGAGTGGAAAACGGGGAGGCACCTATTCCGACTTTACGCTCGGTATTAATGTCCGCGATGATGAAAGGTATGAAGAAGAATTCATCCCCATTGGAAAAGCTTACGGTGGATATACCGACGATGAATTGCATCAACTGAATGACAGGATAAGTGAACTCACTGTGGCTCGGTACGGTCCCACACTGGCCCTGGAACCCTCCTTGATGGTCGAAATAGAATTTGATGACATACAAGTTAATAAACGCACTAAAGCCGGCTATACCCTGCGACTTCCACGTTTTAGGGCGATACGGTGGGATATGGACACGAATGATGCTGATACCCTCAAAAACGTTGAAGCTTTATATCGGCAAAAGTTAAACAAGAGCCGGAAGAAGCAGGGAAACAATCCATCTTTCCGCTTCAAACCGGAAGAATAAAACTTTTTGTTTTTTAATTTCATCAACTGGTAACGTAATCCGATAATTTGCAGGAAAGGCCAAAATTCGGGTACTATTAATCCCTTGTTCCTTAACCTTTATTTCATAAACAATGCTTGATTCAATATTGAAACCCTGAAAATTACTTAAAGAAGCTATAAATCAAGATGGCAACACATTTAACACTTCAGTCAATACCACCTCACGATTTCTACCTGGGACTAGACGTCGAGGCTTATTTTGATCATGAGCACGACCCGGAACTTATCTTTGAAAAAGGCTTTACACGTCCCATTCCCCTCAAAAAGCGGGATGTATTGGCAACTATTTACTTCAACGGGGATCCTGAAAGTCCGGAGTTTAATATTACTATGCCCGTTGACTTATCAAATGACGAACGTCAACAAGCCCGTTCCGTATTAGCTCGGATACTTGGCACGGAATTGGACCTGCGTCCATTTTATGATAAGGTTGAAGATGATCCCGTATTTGGCGAGATCACTACCGAACTATATGGGCTTAAACGCGTCAGTCGGGCCACGCTTTTTGAAGATACCGTTAACCGCATTGTCCAGATGCGTTTGTCTCACAAGCCCACGGCACGTCGCATGGTTTTTGACCTTCGCAAAAAATATGGTACGGCTCTTTTGCAGAAAGGTAAGACCATTCCAGCTTGGCCGCGTCCTCATCAACTGGCGAATGCCAACCCGATGACGATCCACGAACTGGGTCCCACCCGCAAGAAATCTCAATACATTGTTGAATTTGCCCAGCGACTGGTATCAGGTGAGTTAAACCTGGAGGAACTGGATACGTGCGACCCGGCCAATTTCTACGAAAAGATGACTGATATCAAGGGAATCGGTCCGGTTTCCGCCCAGCACCTGATGCTCTTTCGCAACCGCACGGATGCCTACCTGCCCAGCAATAAGGTCGGCGGGCGCGAAAAAAGCGTTCGCCGCTGGGTCTGCTATCACTATGGAGAAAATCCCGATACCATCAGCGAATCCGCCTTCCAGGATCTAATACGTCACTGGCGCGGATACGAAGCCGCCGCCGTGGAATTTTTATATGTTGACTGGATTCTGCGGGAAAAGAAATCCCAAAAGGATTGAAAAACCTTTTGGGATGCTCCATGCTCCAGGCAAAGCTCATTGTTAGACGAATTATCGCTTTTCAGCTCGAAGGCCGGAAGCTCGAGGCTCGAAGCCAGCCCGGTGGTCCCCGGGGGAGTTGCTTTTTGTAAACCGACTACACATACTTCAGCAAAAAATTTAAACTTAACTCGTTTATTAGTGGCATTGACGCTGGTAAAACAATTCCACTTGCGCCAACCGTATTAACCTCTTTCCGGTTCAGAAATTTTTCTCTGAAGCATGTGTAGTCGGTTATATAAGGCTATAAACCAGAAAACCACCGGGCTGGCTTCGAGCCTCGAGCTTCCGGCCTTCGAGCTTTTTTGATAAATCCGGCGGCTTATCAAAAAATAAAGCCCCGCACCGTAAAAACGGTACGAGGCTTTAACCTGTGACTACTCATTCAGGCGATGTGAGAAGCGATGGGCTTTACATCATGCCACCCATTCCTCCCATTCCGCCCATTCCACCGGGCATTCCACCGCCCATTCCGCCGCCGGGTCCGCCTTCATCGTCATCATCGTCTTTACCCGGCTTTTCACTGACAACAGCTTCGGTCGTCAGCATCAGGCCGGCAACAGATGCGGCGTTTTCGAGTGCGGTTCGGGTTACTTTGGTAGGATCGATAACACCGGCTTCTACGAGATCTTCATAAACCTCGGTTCGCGCGTTGAAGCCAAAGGCTCCTTTCTCATCAAGAACCTTTTGCACAACGATCGACCCTTCAACACCGGCATTATTTGCAATTATTCGCAGCGGTGCTTCAAGGGCGCGACGGACAATCTTGAATCCGACTTCCTGATCGGCGTTTTCACCTTCAAGTCCGTCAAGTGCCTCCAGGCATCGCAGCAGTGCTACGCCACCACCGGGTACGACGCCTTCTTCAACGGCTGCCCGGGTTGCATGCAGAGCATCCTCGACCCGTGCTTTCTTCTCTTTCATTTCAACTTCAGATGCTGCGCCAATGTAAAGCACGGCAACGCCGCCACTCAACTTGGCAAGACGCTCCTGGAGCTTCTCGCTGTCATAATCGGAGTCGCTCTGCTCAATCTGCGTCTTGATCTGGTTGACACGCGCTTGAATGTCGTCGTTGTTGCCTTTGCCGCCAACAAGAGTGGTATCATCCTTGTTGATGCTTACGCTGTCGGCTTGACCGAGGTGGTCGATCGTGGCATTTTCGAGTTGATAGCCACGCTCTTCCGAAATCACGGTACCACCGGTCAGGATGGCAATATCTTCAAGCATCTGCTTACGTCGATCGCCGAATCCGGGTGCTTTAACAGCAGCCACTTTCAGCGAACCACGCAGCTTGTTCACAACCAGGGTTGCAAGGGCTTCGCCTTCAATATCCTCAGCGATAATCAGCAACGGTTTCCCGGTTTGAATCACATTCTCAAGTACCGGAAGCAGATCCTTCATATTAGAGATCTTGTCATCAAACAGAAGGATATAGGGTTCCTCCATCTCAGCCGTCATATTCTCGGAATCCGTCACAAAGTAGGGCGACAGGTAACCGCGGTCGAACTGCATACCTTCAACCGTTTCGAGATGGGTTTCGGTACCTTTGGCTTCTTCCACCGTAATAACGCCATCTTTGCCAACTTTCTCCATGGCATCGGCAATCAAGTTGCCGATTGCTTCATCATTATTGGCAGAAATGGTACCGATCTGAGCAATCTCGCTTCGATCATCAATATCGTTGCTGAGTTCGTTCAATTTAGCAACGACAGCTTTAACGGCCGTTTCAATGCCTCGTTTCAGATCCATCGGGTTGGCACCGGCCGTAACATTTTTCAAGCCCTGTGTAAGAATAGCCTGGGCAAGGACGGTAGCCGTGGTAGTACCGTCACCGGCATTGTCACTGGTCTTGGAAGCCACTTCACGCACCATCTGGGCTCCCATATTTTCGACCTTGCCGGAAAGTTCAATTTCTTTGGCGACGGTTACTCCGTCTTTTGTTACCGTGGGTGCACCGTAGGACTTCTCAATCACTACGTTACGTCCACGCGGGCCTAGGGTCACTTTGACCGCATTGGCCAGTTTATCCACGCCGCGTTTCAACGCGTCGCGTGCTTCAATGTCATAATGAATTAGCTTAGCAGCCATAATATTCTACTTTTTTAGTTAATAGTGTTATGATTTACTGAATAATGCCGAGAATATCACTCTCACGCATGATCATATACTCTTCTCCATCCAGCGTGATCTCGGTGCCTGCATATTTACCATACAGCACAAGATCTCCTTCAGAGACCGACATCTCAATCTTGCTACCGTCTTCCACCTTTCCAGGTCCGACGGCTACAACTTTTCCCTGTTGAGGTTTTTCTTTGGCTGTATCGGGAATAATGATCCCGGAATCGGTTTTCTCTTCAGCTTCTTCAGGCTGAACCAGAACGCGATCACTTAATGGTTTAATCTTAGCCATGAGTATTGCTCCTTTCGTTTAATTTTAATTTTTAGTTAATGGTGATTTAATGAAATTCACAGAAATACTCTCAATAAACTTTTTAGCGATAGATATCAAAGACATTGCTATCACTTTATTTCAAATTTCAGGGTTAATATACTCGCAATTTCCATACCAAGATTTTGCTAACCATAAATTTTTTCCAAATTAGCGTCATTTCGGTAAGTCACAGCACGATTTCAAGGGGATATTGGTCTCATGGCAAAAATACCTCGAAACATATACTGACATTTGTAAGCTTTTTTCAGGTCAATATGCCATTTCTTTCCAACTGTACTGTCAACATTTCATATTCCCCGGGCGGGATTTCTTCAGGACGCCGGTGGATATCAAAATTATCAGGCTTAAACGATCCCATAACCGGCTCCAACGCATTCTTGATTTTTTTCCGTCGTTGATTGAAGGCAGTACGAACCACCGTCTTCAAATGTTGGTCCGTACACTTAAGGGATGGTTGGTTAAATTTCAACCGTACCACCAGGCTGTCAACTCTCGGGGGAGGGGAAAATACTTCGGGGGGAACTTCCAATAACTTTTCGACGTTACTCATAAGTTGCACTTGTACGCTCAGAATCCCGTAGTCTTTAGTATGGGTTGGCGCAACGAGGCGTTCTCCCACCTCTTTTTGTATCATTAACATAGCATCCTGCAGTCGCTCGCGAGCCGATAGAATATTGAACAGGATTGGAGAAGTGAGATTATAGGGAATATTTCCAATAACATGAATGGACTGATCATCATGCGCCAATTTATTCCAGTCCACATCCCGAATGTCCATTTGATGAATCTTGATCCCGGGCATCTGTTCACGCAGGTAATTTACCGCACGTTCATCAATTTCAATAGCATGTAAGTCTTGATAAAGTTCGTAGAGTTCTTTTGTTAAAGCCCCGTCGCCCGGACCAATTTCAACGACGCGGTGATTGGTTGGAACCTCAAAAAGTTCTATAATTTTACGGATCATATTCTTATCCCTTAAAAAATGTTGGCCCAGGCTTTTTTTGGGATGAAATACCATAAGATTACTCCAGCAGATAGCTTTTGACTAGCGTTAGGGTTTATTTTAATTTAAATTTATAAAATATTTAACCTTCATACTTCTATGCCTCGAGATATTAATCCGCTTGATACCGAGAAGCTAGGCCTGCAGACCTTGGAAAAAAGGTTAATGAAAAGTGACTCCAGCATGTCACTTAAAATAGGCCTTCCCAAAGAAATTTCCAGTGATGAGCAGCGAATCTCTCTGACTCCGGGTGGAGTTTCTGTACTCACAGCCAATGGTCATGAAGTCTACATCGAAAAAGATGCGGGTGAAGAAGCCAATATTGAGGACCGGGAATTTGCTGAAGCAGGCGCTGAGATCTTACCGGGTGCGAACGAGCTGTATAAGAAGTCGGAGTTTATTCTCAAAGTCGCTCCGCCCTCAATTGATGAATACGAACTTCTTCAGCCTAATCAACTATTGCTCTCAGCTCTTCACCTGGGCAATACGACTGAAAAATTTCTAAAGCTTTTAATCGATAAAAATATTACGGCCGTCGGATATGAATTTATCCGGGGTTCAGACGGAGAATATCCGATTGTGCGCATGATGCACGAGATAACAGGCTCCATGTCCGTTCAGATTGCAGCTCACTACCTGGAGAATTACAGTGGTGATCTGGGTATTATGCTGGGTGGAGTGTCGGGTATTCCACCGGCAACAGTGGTCATCCTTGGGGCTGGAATTACAGGTGAGTATGCAGCACGTACCGCATTGGGGTATGGAGCCCAGGTCTTTGTCCTTGATAATGACCTGGCTCAGCTGCGGAGACTTGAAAATGCGCTAGACCGACGTATTATTACCGCGACAGCCAATCACCAATACCTGTTTTCGGCCCTGCAGTATGCCGATGTAGTGATTGGCGCCGCTATGACCGAAGGGGAACGAGCGCCCTGTTGGGTGACCGAACCGATGGTCAGTCAAATGAAAGAAGGAAGCGTGATTGTAGACACGGTCATCGATCAGGGAGGATGCATAGCCACCAGCAAAGCAACCACTCTGTCCAATCCCATTTATCGCGAGTATGATGTCATACATTATTGCATCCCCAATATTCCCTCCATGGTAGCCCGAACCGCCACATTTGCACTAAACAATGTAATTGTTCCCTATATCCTGGCCATCGGCGATGCCGGCGGAATTAGAGAATGTCTTTGGGAAAATGAGGGTTTGCGCAACGGAACCTATGTTTACAAACGGCACCTGACGAAAAAAACACTCTCAAACTTGTTCGATATGCCGTACCGGGAAATTGAAATGCTCATAGCAAGCCATATATAGGAAGAGCATTGAAAAGTTGACTTCTGTAGCATGAACTCATCCGAGTTAAACAAGAAAAACTTCAAAAAAATATGCCTGGTCAACGGCTTGACCTTTTTTCCTATATTAATTCTTTTGAGCTGGCCTTACTTCTATGCCGGATTCCTTATCAATTTGCCAAATATCTTACGCGTTCCAGGCAGTGTAATGTTCGGCTTGCCATTTACACTTACCATCCTGCACGGCATCGTTACCGTATCAGTGGGAAGCATGCAGCGCAGGTATTTTTATGACTGGCTGCGCAATCATCCTTATACATATGGCTTGCCTTATCATCCCCTGTTTGTCAGCACGCGATTCCGACTTGCCTTGATAGGGTGCAGCCTATTGCTATTTGTGATCGGCTTGCTGCCGGGCATTTAATAGGCCTGCCCTTGTTTGATACTCTCAACGACGCTCGGATCAAGCAAGGTTGAGGTATCTCCCAGGCTGTCTCCCTCACCGCTGGCAATTTTACGCAAGATGCGACGCATGATTTTGCCTGATCGAGTTTTCGGGAGTCCCTCCACGACCTGAACCTTGTCCGGTTTTGCTATCGGGCCAATTATTCGGGTTACCAGATTGTCGATTTCGTTTTTGAAGGTTTCCATATCATCAACCTCCTCTTCACAGATGGTAAAGGCATATATTCCTTCGCCCTTTACATCATGGGGATAACCGATCACAGCCGTTTCAACCACATTGTTATGCTCGTCAATAGCATTTTCAATTTCTGCTGTTCCAAGGCGGTGTCCGGAAACATTTAAGACATCATCGACGCGGCCTATGATTCGATAGAAGCCATCTTCATCCCGTTTGCATCCATCTCCTGTAAAGTAATATCCGTCAAAAGAATTCATATACTCTTCCATGTAACGATCGTGGTTGCCCCACACCGTCCGGGCAATTCCGGGCCATGGTTTTTTGATGCATAAATTGCCTTGCACGGCATTACCCTCGAGTTCATTGCCTTCGTCATCCAAAAGGGCAGGTTCTACGCCCGGCAGGGGAAGTGTGGCATAACCCGGTTTCGTCGGTGTTATGCCCGCCAGGGGAGATATCATAATTCCGCCTGTTTCTGTCTGCCACCAGGTATCCACGATCGGACACTGACCGTTGCCAATATGCTCATGATACCAGTGCCAGGCTTCCTCGTTGATAGGTTCGCCCACGGTTCCGAGCACCTTCAGTGAGCTCAGATCGTATTGTTTAACATAATCCAGGTCCTCTTTCATAAGGGCTCGAATAGCGGTTGGTGCGGTATAGAAGTGGGTGACCTCATATTTCTCCACCACCTCCCAGAGCCTTCCCGGATCCGGATACATCGGCGTCCCCTCAAAGATAATACCGGTCGCTCCATTCAGCAGCGGACCGTAAATAATATACGAGTGACCTGTAATCCAACCGGCATCGGCTGTACACCAATAAACATCATTTTCATTTACCTGAAATACATTGCGAAAGGTATAGCTGGTATAAACCATATACCCCCCGCACGTATGCAGCAATCCTTTGGGCTTCCCGGTCGAGCCCGATGTATATAATATGAACAACGGATCTTCGGCATCCAGCGTCTGAGCTGTATGCTCCTTCGACGCATT
>CAJXOW010000107.1 GCA_913057825.1 uncultured Balneolaceae bacterium
TAGCCAGCTGAACAGGCGCTATTCACCGCATGTTTATTTTATATCAAATGGACGTCACTTTCAACTCTTTCGTTTGTCCGGATACAACCGCTTCTTTCGCAGGAATATCCCCATAGTAAACTTTAAGATGCGGAGTTCCATTCTTTAAAGTAACGGTGCCGAATCCTTTTTCGGTCGACAGAAAACTCGTGAAGTCACCGATTTTGGAGTCGATGTAGAGCTTTTCCTCCACGGCATCGTATCGCGCGCCTGTGAGTCCCTGGAGCAGTCCGTAGCTGGCCAGGGCGCGTGCGTAGAAGTTGCCGCATTCAATTTCATTGAAGGGATTTCGAATGGTGCCGTCGTAGCGGTCTCTGCAGGTACGTACAATTTCGAGTCCCTTCTCTACTTCTCCCATCATCATCAGGTGAGAGGCGACCTGGTATTCAATGCCGGTCCATACCTCTTTGCTGTAGACAAAAGGCAGGGAGAGCTCGCCGCCGCGGGGCCAGGTGCACAGCAGCACTCCTCCTTCATCCCCCAGGGCATAGGCGGGTCGCTGCGGATTGGCGTGATCGGTGAGGTCTTGCTTTAAATTGTATTTATGTATTGCATTCAAATGGCTGCGGGTTTTTTCGGGGTCCACCGGGTCCTCCATGCCGGCAGCTCTTGCAATCCATCCTCCCAGTATTCCGTCGGACAGGCATCCGTTGCCGTATTGATACTTGGGACCTTCTTTCTTGAGCAATTCCAGCGCCTCATCGGAATAGCCGGATCGATGAATTCCCTTGTTGGCTGATTCTACCGGGCCTTCCGCTTCCAGCCCTTCGGTCTGAATCTTCTGAATAAAATACTCTCCATTGAATAATTCCTGTTCAATATACTTTTTCCCTTTTTGATAAAGTGACTTATACAGGGAAACATCCCGTTGCAGGAAAGAACCCATTTTAGTGATGGCCTGTAAAGCGCCCAGATAGAAACTCGTACACATACCGTCGGGTCCCCAGAATTCGATATCATAAGTATTGTGGTGGGGCTCTTCCAGAATGCCTTTATGTTTGGGATCCCAGGTTTTAATGCAGTAATTCATACTCTGTTCGACAAGGGGATACATAGCCTCCAGCCATTTATTGTCACCGGAAACTCGCCACTCGCGATACACCTTCATGATACCGCCGAGCTGACCGTCTGAAGCGGCGTAGAAGTCATGGTCGGCCGGACGTATCGGCAGATGAGCCCTGAATTTTTGATGTCCCTCCTTATTTTGACTTTCGCAGAACTCGGTATGCCTGAGTGATCGCTCCAGTTTCGGGAATAAATGGGGAATAGCCTGGGCATAATTCCAGACATGGGTGCAGGAACCGTGACAGCAGCCGGAATCGTCGGTCGACCCCTCCCAGTTCCACAACCGGCCGTCATGCTGCCTCATGACGGTCGTTGATTTCAATATAGAGAGGTTGGCAGCTACGGCTTCCTGTACCTCGGCGGGAAGCGTGCTGCTATAAAAGGCTTCGGTAAACAGTTCCGTTTTCTCTTTTAATGCGTCATACTGGCTTCTCCAATAATCAGCTACTTCGTATATATCGTCAAATTGGCTGCTGTACCAGGGACGATAGTGTAAGGGAGTGCTATCCTCGTCGTAAGGTTTGCTTTTATCTATACCTTCGAATGAAGACTGCGGGCAACAGGCCTCTTCGGCGCTGCAGCTTTTTTCAATTTCCACATCTTCCCCGATTCTCATATCCGTCAGCGGTACATACCATGCGGTGTAAATACGAATGGTTTTTCGCTCGCCGGCGGACAGGGTGACGGGAATGTACAGGGAAGCTCCGGGGGCGCCCTCATCGATGGGATCAGAGTCGTTCATCTTGCCATTTTCAATATAATTCCAAACCATGGTCAGCGGATCCCACCAACCCCCTCGAAACCAATGATGGTCCACTACCGTGTTAGATTGATCCGTAAAAACAGCAAAGTCTCCTTTAAAGTGGGGCTTGTTATTGGTTTTTTCGCCCCCCTGGGTAAGAACGAACCCGTTGGAAATGGGCCGAACGGTGCCATCCCTGGTATTTTCCTGGATGAAATTTTCTGAATGAAATGAGAAAACCGATTCAATTTTACGGTTCCCGGTGTTGTGCAAAGTATATTCCAGCGCACCTACAGGCAGGCTTGAATCATCTTCCTCGGAGGGGATAAACGGACTCCATCCCTTTATTTCAATATCCAGGGGGAGGTCTTCGTCTTGTAATTTTACGGTGCCGAAGGGGAACCGTGATTTAAATTCAGCATGCTGGAAGCGGGGCAGGCCGTATATTTCTCCTCCATTTCCGTTTCCGGAACCCGGTTGTCCAAATTTTTTCCAGTCGGGTACTGGTCCCTCTAAAACTTTGGCCCCATTGTCGACCCCCCGTACCGAAATGGCGCCAAAAGTTGCCGGATCGTTGAACATCTCGGGCCGGTTTCGCACCGACATGTGGGAAATGGCCCCATTCCCATCCAGGCAATACATTCCCGCTCCTATACCTCCTATGGGAAATGCAACGTGGTTCAAATGCTCCCCGAAATACGCAGAATTGTAATCGCGCTGTTGATTCGGGCTTCTTTTGGATTTACTGGAATAATTTGAATCTTCCGTATCTTTCGATGTTAGCAGTCCGGGAAGGGCAGTGGCTCCAAACCCACTAAGAGTCAACTTTTTTAGAAAAGAACGCCGATCTTCTTTTAATGACATAATGGTTTGTTTTTAATTAAGCTGATTATAGCAGTTGAAATTTCGCAGCGTCGGGATAGACTGTTCTAAAATTTTTGATTAATTATAGAAGATGATGTCGTATTTTAAAGCAACATTACAAGTTGCAAATTTATACTTGTGGGCACCGAGCGATGCGATCCCTACGAAGTGCTCAGAGCGAAGCGTTACCCGCGTAAGCGCACCGAGCGACAGCGATTCCCACGAAGTGAAATGCGGGCTGGTAGAACCTGTACTCTATATTCGAAGCAAGGAGTTTATCATTCATTTTTATTGTTTTCGAGTAATTGCACCTTGGTATAATAAGCACTGCATAGCACGTTTTTGTCCCGGTCCATAAACCAGGTTTCAATACTGTTTGGTCCTTTTTGCAGCTCTACGGTAAATTCCACTTTAGCGGCACCGGAACGGGCTTTTTTGGTTCGTTCTATATCTCCAACCTTTAGTCGTGCCAATGAAATGGGAAGCTCGCCTCCTTCTTGTCTTCCCTCCACGTCATAGGGAGCATCAAGGGGCGTCTCGGATGCCGGCGGCCATCGATACAGGGAGATGCGATAGGTGCCCGGTTGCTTAACTTTGACCGTCCACCGCCCCGTGTCGTCCCCCTCCACCAGATTCCATACCCCGTCGGCATACGTTCCCAGCCAATCCGAGGAATAAAGCATCAGCGGGTTTTGGTGTTCTGTCCCAATATGGATATAGCGCTTTTCATTATAATGGGGCAGGGTTTGCTCTTTCCATCGGTTGTAGTGGGACTGCATTTTGGAAACAATTTCCGGGTGTTCGCCGGCTATATTGTTTTCCTGTGCAGGATCCTCCGAAAGGTCATACAGTTCCGTGTGCTTGACCAGTCTCCAGTCATTCCATAAGACCACCTTGTCTTCCTTCGGCCGATACGGATTGTCATAGTCGATCACAAACATTCGATCATTCAACGCATCCTGGTCGCCTTTAAGACGCGGTGCGAGCGAGATCCCATCAAATTGAGTGTTGTCGGGCTTGTCCAGTTGAGCCAGGTCTATAAGGGTGGGAAGTACATCGGTTGAGCGGGCAAGTCCATCTACCGATCGGGGAGGACCAATTTTTTCCTCGTTCCATCGCATAAAGAAGGGAACACGATGTCCTCCCTCATAGGGTTCAGTCTTATGTCCGCGCATGCCGGCATTAAAGACAGTGTGTCCCCGCACCGTACCGTTGTCCGTCATAAATATTAAAATGGTGTTTTCACTTTGATTGGTACGGTCGAGTGCACGAAGCAGGCGGCCCATGTTTTCATCGATATTGGCAATTTGACCGAAAAATTTGGCAATTCTCGGTTTAATGCTCTCTTCCACATAAGGATCCGAGTATTTGTCGGCTACCCGGTGGGGGGCGTGGGGGGCGTTGGTCGCTAAATACATGAAGAAGGGATGTTTCTTTTGCTTCATTTTCTCAAGATAATCGATAGCCACATCAAACCATACATCGGTGCAATACCCTTCATATTGCTTCAGCTTGCCATTGTGGCGGTAGGTATCATCCCAATAGTCATTGGTATAATAATCGGCTATGGAGCCGACCCCCCATGCACCGTGATGCACCGTTTCCTCAAAGCCGCGATCCTGGGGACGGTGGGGATAACTGTCGCCCAGGTGCCATTTCCCAAAATGAGCGGTGTGGTATCCGTTTTGTTTGAAGATATCGGCCATGGTCGGCAGTTCAGCCCGCATCATTGATCGTCCCTGGTTAACCATAGTGGCCCCGTTGTCCATGGCATCTCTTCCGGTCATCAGCTCTCCGCGAGTCGGCGTGCACATCGGAGTAACGTGGAAGTTGGTAAAGCGGATGCTTTGACCATGAAGGCGGTCGAGTACCGGCGTTTCAAGCACAGGATTGCCATGAGCCGAAAGATCCCCGTATCCCTGGTCATCGGTTAATACTAATATAACATTTGGTTGGTCAATTGCTTGATCATTTGCCTCGACCCCCTGCACGGCTGCTTGTCCTGATTGACATAGAAAAATTGCAATAAGAAAAACGCTTCCAACGAATTTAAGTCCCTTCAAAATCCTCATGATTTAGTTGTAATTTTGGCTTTAAGGGCGTATGCTTTAGCGTATATTCATCGGTTATATCGGATCAAAATTTTAGGATTTAAAAATCGATCCAATAATAGTCCACCCCTTTTGCGCTAATGAATGCTAACTTATATATATGCCTTACTGTACGGTTAGAGATCGTTGAGAAACCGGGCGGCGGTTCCTCGTTCGAAAGTTTTTCTCTTTTTGAGTTTGTTTAGATATCTGCAGACCATGATAAATGCCTGTCAACTTTAATATATTTTTCATCTATTTACCGAAAAACTTAATACTTCGGAACCGCCGCCCGGTTTCTCAACGATCTTTGCTAAGCTAGGATAAAAACCCCACAATTAGGCTTTGTAAACCGAAGCCGCTATTTCCCTGCCCGTAAAAATAAATCTGCAGTTTGCTCAAAATAATTCATTCAGCTATTTTAACTTAAAGGTTTTAGCAAAAAAGTAAAATTAAAAATTTACCAAAGGTATTCGTACTATTTTGTTTATACATGGGATTGGAAAAATATACACTCTTGTTGATAGGAAGTGTAAGTAGTATTAATGCGATAATTATGATCTAGAATAAAAAATTAGGGGAATGCAATTATATCTGATAGGCGGTTTTTTGGGCAGCGGAAAGTCCACTGCTATTAAGCAGGCGGCCGATATTCTCTCGGACCGGGGATTAAGAGTCGGGGTCGTGACGAATGATCAGGGAGCTCAGCTGGTAGACAGCAATTATTTTAAAAGTTTTAACCTGCCGACCCGGGAAGTGGTTGATGGCTGTTTTTGCTGTAATTATGATGATCTTGACGAAAGTATCAATTCGTTGCTTCAGAAAAACCAGCCGGACGTAATATTTGCCGAGTCAGTTGGATCCTGTACGGATATCGTTTCAACGGTCGTTAATCCCTTTAAAAAATTCTATCCCTCCCAAAAAGTACAGGTATCGGTGTTTGCCGATGCTCGAATTCTGCCGGTATTAATAAAGGATGAGTCCTATTTTTTCGAGGACGAGATCCATTATATATATGAAAAACAATTGGAGGAAGCCGATTTATTGGTGGTCAACAAGATTGATCTCCTGGAAGGGGAAGACATTGAAAATGTGCAGAGCATCGTGCAGCAGCGATATCCGCAAAAACAAGTGGTATTTCAAAATTCTTTGTCGAGGGAGGATGTCGAGGCCTGGCTGGACCTTCTCGAGGAGGACTATGCATCGGACCGGCCGGAAGGAGAGAGAAAGGCCCTGGACATTGATTATGATACCTATGGCAAAGGGGAGGCCCTGCTCGGTTGGCTTGATGCAGAGTTGGTGGTCGAAACGGACGGGGAGTCCGCCCTCGATTCGACGTTTCAGCTTATCAATATGCTTTATGGAAACATAAGTCATAAGGAGCTCCCTATTGGCCATTTGAAATTCTTCCTTGACGGTGAGGATTACAAACGAAAAATAAGTTTTACCGCCTCAGATCAGGAGAAATTTGACTATGAAGAGGAAGATTATAAAACCGGTCGGATGAACCTGTTGATCAATGCAAGAGTCCAGGCCGAACCCGAAGAGTTGAGGAATATACTGGACGAAGCTGTGGAAAAAGTGGAAGAGTCCGACGGTTGCGAAGTGCATATGCACAACATTGCTTGCTTTCGTCCGGATTACCCTACTCCTACCCATCGCATGACCTCTTGATCATTTTTCACATTCGTTAATAAGAGGGGGATTACGATGGATATATAGTGACACCTTCTACGACTCTCGAAATTGCATTGTTTCGGGAAGGGGAATCGGGATTGAGGTCAAGCGAGCGGGATTTGAAGAAGCCGATCAATTGAGCGGTCAATATATAGGGCACGGGAAGCCAATATTCTGCCAGGCCAGAGGTTACAGGCAGTTCTATGGTAGTGTCCACATGGTTTTCGACCTCGGATTGATTTCCCACGGCAAGCGTATGCAGAGCCAGCTGCTGATCAGAAACTTGCTTGACCAGGTCGAATTGATAGCGAAAGACACGCAGCTGGTTGCTCATCAGGTAGACCAGCAGCGTTTCATCATCCAACACCGCTTTTGGCCCGTGTCTGAATCCAAGGAAGGAGTCATGTTTCCCGATGCACAAGCCGTCCGTAAGCTCCTGTACTTTTAACTGCGCTTCACGGGCAAGTCCAAGATTGGGACCGTCCCCCAAAAATACAATGCGCTTAAAGTCTAATTGGGATATTTGCTTAAGCGTATCAAAATAATCATGCAAGATAATGTTTCCGTATTGCGTAAGTTGGGAGATCAGTGAGTTTTTTGGGCTTTGTTGATGAATAGTGGCAATTAGCAGAATCGAGAGAAGCATGCCTGTAAAACTGCCGGTCATTGCCAGTCCCTGGTCTTCCGCTTCCTGCGGCAGGACAAGAAGGTATGAGTTATCGGAGTCGGCTGCCTTTTCGGCTAATCTGCCTTCCGGGTTACAGGTTATGACCATGTGATATATCCGGGAAACGTATTTGTTGGCTAAATCGTAAACTGCCTCGCTTTCGGGGCTGTTTCCCGACCGGCCGAAAGAGATCAGCAGCAGAGGTTTGGTGGTGTCAACGATGGCGTTAAAGTGGGTTACCAGATCGGTCGTTGGAACGGCCCTGGCATTGCAGAATCCCTGTTCCCAAAACGCATATTGGGCCACCTGGCCGATAAAGCCGGAAGTTCCGGCCCCCGTCAATATTATATTCTGATCGTTGTCAGGATGTATATCATTTTCTACTAAAAACGTGGTAATGGATTCCTCATGACTTCGGATTAGTTGCTGACACTGCTTCCACAAATCCGGCTGACCGTTTATTTCGCGTGCCGTGTCGAAGGTTTTTTCCACAGGTTTGGTAAAAGGCATATTTATAAGCTTGTAATAATTGGTTGTGGTAATTTAAAATTCTAATTCTTGAGATGGGTTTCGGGTCACCTGGATGGAGACTCCGCCGTTGATTCCTCTTTTTCTTCTTCATATCCCATCAAAAAGGCAGCGACTACGGCAAGAGCCATTCCGGAAAGAATTACGGGATGGGGAATAACCGCGTAAATGCTCAATGATATAATAATAGTTAACACAGGAGCCATGGCATTGACCATGGGAGAAACAATGATTCCTTTGCCGTAGCGGAATGCAAATACCAGGGTCAGGGCACCGATAGAATTTAGAAGGTGTACTAAAGCGGCAAGATAGGGTCCCTTGAATCCCCAGTTTATTTGTTGACTGAAGTCGGTCATCCAGAGAGCAAACGGAATTAAAGCCAGGGCGGTTGCCATCATATAGAAGAAGATACTTTCTGCCTGCATGCTTTCATTTGCAAATCGCAGGACATACGCCTGGAAGCCCCATGCGCCGAAAACAAGAAGAGCCAGAAATAACCAAAGTATACCCTCTGCATGCGGATTGCCGGCCGGTTCCTGGTATGAAAGCAGGGGGATGGCGATCACAGCCAAAATCACACCCGTCCAACCGATTTTACTGGTAGTTTCTTTGAGCAGAAAAGTGCAGAGTAAAATAGTTACCAGCGGTGACAGTGAAACGATCGGAAATACCAGATAAGCAGGTCCGCTGCGAAGGGCCTGGAATAGAATCAGTTGTCCGCCAGCCCCGGTAAATCCGGCCAGGCAGCCGTATAATATATCCCGCCCTGAGTATTCAAGTTTCCAGTCTATGTTGTTCAGGGCCAGTAAAGCCGGGGGAATCATCGTTAAGGCCCAGACCACATAGCCGAGCGTCGCCGGAAATCCGGCTTTTTCCGGTATCTCAATTAAAGCTCCCCAAACGCCCCAAAATAACGTGGTAATCACTGCATAGAATAGCCAGTTGCTTTTAAGTTTCATAGAATTGAATGGCTTTGTTTGTTTCAGTTTTTAATGGATCAATTGCAAGTTGGTTAAAAATTATTCGCAAATTGTCAGTCAATATTCCATAGTGAATGACAAACTCTCCACTAACTTCGATATCGGTCACCACCTTCAAAAACGACACCGAATAGGTTGTTTGTCTGCAGGAGTAACACCAGTGAATTCTCTCCACTTTGGTAGATCCGGATCGCCGATCCGGATTTTATATCTAGAGTCTTTATAAATTGGCGGAGTGTAGCTATTACCTTGGATACGCAGGGCGTACACCAGATTGTCGGAGGCTTCATCAAAAATTTTGACAACGGGATTGTTAAGTCCTTTTACGATAATTTCGGGTAGATAACCTATAGGCTCACGCCC
>CAJXOW010000108.1 GCA_913057825.1 uncultured Balneolaceae bacterium
TAACTCGAAAAGAATCTCCAGTTCGCCGAAGCCACCCTCGGGCGGGTTATTGATCCTTTGAATCGTTTCCTCATATCGTTCTCTCCAATAGGTAGGAAGATCCGCAATTTCTTGCGGCGTTAACTCTGGATCCTCGAAGAATTCGGGATACCAGCTTCTGGTCGTTCTCGGAGCAAGTATGTAGGAAGGGTATTGCTCCTGAAACTCAGTGGTGGCAGGATTCCGGTGAAAATTCATGAACACCTTCGAAATATCCGCCGTGCGCTTCCCGGCTCCATGCAGCCCAATGATCAATGGAAGCCCGGCGTCTGACTCATCAATTCCGGGTTTAAAGAACTGGTACTCCATTGTTTTGTGTTGGCCGATTTGCCACTCATTTTGAGCGCGAGGGATTTGCTGAGATTTGGCCAGGTCGAAACCGGCGAGGAAGACCAGGAGAAGAACGATGACAGAGCACAGGAGCTGGAAAATTCGCATGAGACCGGGAATAAGCTGATGTTTTAAAACGCTCTGTTGCTAGATTTTTGCATAAACTTAATCTTAGAAATATCTAATTAAATAAAATAATAGATACTCAATTACAAGATAACATGAGCTGTTATTGGCCTTTTTGCAAGCTTCTCTGAGATCTCTGTTGATATATATCTTTTAGAGACTTTTAAAAAAAGGGGGAGCGGCGCAATTAACCTAATCTCTCTACTTAATCAATATCATCTTTTTGGATTGGCTGAATGACTCCGTTTGAAGCTTATATATGTATACACCGCTTGTCAGCCCACGAGCATGGAATCGCACCGTATGCCTCCCCGGCTGTTTTCTCCCCTTTTCCAACATAGCTACTCGTTTTCCAAGCAGATTATAGACTGACAAATTAACCTCGGTGGTCTTTGGCAGGTTATAATTAATGGTAGTCGTCGGATTAAACGGGTTCGGATAATTATCGGAAAGGGCAAACCGGTCAGGTCGGTGTTTGCTGTTCCCTGCCATACCGGTAATTACATAATCTTCATTGACAACGGCACGGTAGGCAAGGAATTGATCCCCGGGAATGGTGTGAAAATAAGTGCCTTGTCTATCAACATAGGCCGTTATGCCGCGAATTAAATAGTTGCTCGATTTTATTTCAAATATTGGACTGCCGCTAAATCCTTTCCATACAGGCTTATCTATATGGATTCTATCCCCCCATTCCCGATTTCCGGGATACCCGAACCCAAAATATAGGTTTTCCAAGTGGTAATACCTGGTAGAATCAATCCCCCAACCCGACGGATTGCCAAAAGCATACATGAATTCATCATTAACCGTATCCTCTGCCGTGGTACAACATTCGAGCCCCAGCCAACCATTTTTATCTCCGGGCGACTTCTCCATCTGTAAAATTATCGGGTAATCCCCAAAGCGACGGAGAAAGTTATCCCGATTTCCCCGGGATAGGGTTACTTTTTCATTAATATGATACCGGGTCGCCCTGTGCAAGTTGTTCCTGTCAGGCACCTCATAATTTTTATAGGAAGGGGATACATAAATACTGTCTGCCAGCGAAAGGGTATCCCTCTTGTCGATATATCGATACACACAATGGTTGGCCGTTATCACTTTATCCCGACCAATGAAAGAACCGGAACAAAGCGAATCCATATATCCATTTTTGTACCGGTATAGCTTTACCGAGGTTGAAAACGGGTATTTTTCTATATCGTATTGACGACCGGCCTCGACAAACCTGGTGAACCCGTTCAATGACGAATCCAGCGACGTCGCCGTGGGCAGCTGGACAGCTTCAAGCGCGTCTGGTTTATAGGAAGGAATATATGAAGACGGGGTACGACCGGTATCTATCTTCAATTGCTTAAACTGATAGGTGCCCCTGACATCATTGTATATCATCACCGAGTCAATCCTGCCCGAATCGGGGGGAGTGAATATGGCTGTAAAGGATATCAGCAGTGTTAGGATGCTCATCTCAAATAATTTTCAGGGGGTTACCCGGATCAAACGCTCATGCTATCTGCAATCCATGTAGTTCCTTAATGCAAATTTAATTTCCTCAGCTCCCCACCCGCGCTATTCCAACTCTGCCGGCAGCGCAATCTCTACCGGATCCACTACCAGTATTTTATCAAACTGAAGGGGGGGGGATGTGTTCTCCGACTGCAGTTGACGCCATTTTTCTTTCTACTTCACCAACATCATTTTATTTGTCTTATTCTCACCATTAAACTTTAAACTATATAGATAAACGCCACTCGATAAATCTGATGCGTTGAAGGTTACCGAATGCGAACCCGCTGACATTTTTTTGCTTATTAATGTCTCAACTTTTTGGCCGACAATACTATAAATATTTAAAGTTACTTTTCCAGCTTCTGCCAGTTTAAATGGAATATTAGTAGAGGGGTTGAACGGATTCGGATAGTTTTGCTTCAGGGCAAATTGATCGGGCGTTGATATTTTGGTATCCTCGAGATCGGTAAACGTCCCCAGATCATATACATAGGCCGCTCCATCCGCATCGTCGGCTACGTCATCATTGCCGGGGGATCCGACAATAAGTTGATTCTGATGATTGAGCCCGATGCTCCGCCCAAACAGATCCGTCCGGGAGGAATCGGAGGCATGTATTTTTTCGACCGGCTGCCATTGTCCTTCCTTTTTCTGATATATATGCACCAAGCCGTATCCGGACTTTGTTAAATAGCCGGAGCTCGTACTATCATGATCACTGTCCCAGTGGCCGATCGCTAATAGGTTGTTGTCATTTATCTCTATTGACCATCCGAATTCGTCGGAGGCATATACCTCATCATGGAGTAACTTCTGATCGAATACCCATCCGTTTTCGGTGTTTGAGTACACATAAACTGCTCCTCCTCCCATCGTCATATCTGCGATTTCATCGGTTACTTCCATGTTTTCTGGATCACTTACCACCAGGTAATCACGGTTTATGGAGACGTTGGCTCCGAAAAATGTTTCAGTCGTATCGTCCTCATGTCGGTAAACCATCTCTTGTCTCTTCCATTCTCCCTGCTCTTTTTTATAAATATATACGACTCCTCCCGACCCTTTGTCCTTCGCCGGACTGCTGATAACTGCATAATTCCCATTGACGGATACAGCCGTACCAAAATGCTCTTTGTCCACCGGCTTACAGATCAGTCCTTCGGGACATTCCAGCGGACGAATTCGTTGTTCGTTAAAGGTCAATTGGCTGTTATCGCTGCTTTCAGTGTACAAATATATTTCGCCTCCTCCACTAAATCCATCGGAACGCCCTACAAAGATATATGAGCTGCTAATATCGATTGCATTTCCGAATTTCTTCCAATCACGGTCATCGGGGATTTTCTTATCTATACGCTTTGTGCCCGAATTTTCTATTTCAAACAATCGAACTTCACCATTGCCATTATCTTCCTGTAGATTACTTCCGGCAATAGTCTTACCATCAACACTCACGACCCGTCCAAACCGTTTCACACCCGGTTCAAAATCAAGTGGACTAAAGTGTTCCCCTTCTTCAGTCCATCCCTCATTATCCTTGCGATAAAGATACCCAACACCCCGCTCGTTATTTACCTGTGGGGCTCCTACCACCGCATAATTTTCACTGATATCTACGCTCCACCCGTACCAGGCCTGCTCAGAGGTATCAGCCTCAAAAAGAATCGTCTCCTGCTGAGCGTTGACTAAAGCTCCCCCAAACAAGAGTAACCCGAATTGAAGTACAAGGCATTTGATGAATAGTGATAGTTTCATAACGCCAAAAAGTTTTGAGATTGGGTTTATATAACCGTGATTTATCTTAAAAGCAACATCTTCCTAGACTTACTAAACCCATCCCCCTTCAACCGGTAGATATAGACGCCGCTCGCCAGGTTGCTTGCATCGAAGGTTACCGAGTGCTGGCCAGCCTGCCGCTTACCGTTGATCAGTGTTGCCACACGTCGTCCCAGCACATCGTAGACCGTGAGCTGAACATCGGATGCTTGCGGTAGGCTGAACTCGATTTGCGTGCTCGGATTAAACGGGTTGGGATAGTTTGGCCTCAGTGTAATCTTATCCGGAATCGTATTCCGGGCATCTTCAACGCTCAATTCCACATGTTTCAGAGACTCCACTTTGTTTCCTCCCTCCATCTTCCATATATCAGACCGCGTACTGACGTAGAGAACCGAGGAGGCATTATCCGGTTGATACATACCCGTAACACGCTGCTGAAAGGTCGCCAGAATCTGAAAATCATCGCCTTTATTACTGGATACCAACACTTTATTCTCGCTACTTTTGTATATTTTATCCTGCCCGGGGTTAGTTTCGAAAGCTATAAAAGATGTATCTCGTTCAAGTCGTTGCCAGGTGCCGGCCTGACCTGATTGATTACTTCGGTATAGTACACTTTTCCGGATCGACTGATGATCTCCTTTTCTCAAGTCACGGGCATATATGACCGTCGAATCCCGGTCAAAAAAGAATTCGGTATTTTCCGACCACACTCGCGCAGTGTCAACCACCTTAAATGAGTTTCCTATCGTTGAACGAACCAGCCGGTCCCCGGAAACACCGAACGCCAGGTTCTTTTGCTTCGTATGGATGGAGATTAACCGAAACGAGATGTCCAGGGAGTCGGTCATCACGGAATCCACGCTCCAATTCCCATTTTGCTGTGAAATAACCAGAGCCCCCGTATCCTGTGCGGCAAAAATTCTATCCGACCTGACCGGATCACGAATCAACCGGGGAGGCCAATAGCCATATCCACCAATAATGGCTGAATCCTGGACGCTTAATCCCCAGCTGCAATCCGTCACACAATAATATGCCGAATGTAAGTAGGTGTCGGTCGTTTGGTTCGGAAACAAGTAATCCACCGTCGTCTCAGACTCCGTTCCCCAGAGAGGTCCATTAAATACCACATAGTAACCATCCCTGAAAAACAAGGAGTCTTCTTTCGTGGCCGTATTCAAATTATAGACATGATTTCGATGCGTACGGGGATACTCGTCATCATCGGGTGCTTCCAATTGGTAAAATCGATAGAAAAGCTGGGTCGTACCGGTACTGTCTTCAAATCCCTCTAAATCATGAATTTTCACATTCCACATCTGGGCGTCAGCAAGTCCCGGCACAAACACCATGACCAGCACCATCCATCCTATCTTAGCGAATGCACCCAGGCTTTTAGCCAGCATAATGGAATCACTCTTGTTATAAAGCCACTTTGGATCAATATCATTACCCTCCAGCTATCATGCTCCGCCAAAGAGTTCTATTTTAAATGTACTAATCCTATAATCTTATCCCAAAGAACAGGCCTATCATATTATTGATGAGCTTTCATAGGCTAAAGTTATTAATCCAGCAATTGTTAAGCCCTCGGCCTTATCTTCCATGTTCTCCCTCAATTTAACTATATTAAATATATCATAGCTTCATCACTACGGGTGCAAAATAAGCAGATAAATAGGAGAAGTGCCGTCTTTACGCTTTCTGGAACTTCGCACGAGAAACGAAATATGTACAGGTTTCATAATACTGGGGTATTATTTGATAAGTTGATGAATTAACTTTTATTTAGTGCAGTTTCTCTTTTTACTGCAGTCTATAACCCCCAACACGCTAGTGTTTTATGGTTTAGGGGAAGCCTCGCTAATAGCTCTCTCCGGTGAACATTCTAAGACGGTCTGCGGTGTTCACCGTATTGTTCACCATAAATCTGGACAAGTCTGTATGTATCTGGAATGGCAGTGCTCTCTATCTGCCGTCTGGGAGGGAATCTGAAATAATCTGGTAATATCTGAAAAGAAAGAAGTGGAGATGCCGGGAATCGAACCCGGGTCCGGAGAGGGGAACCTGAAAGCATCTACATGTTTATTCACAGTATCTTTTATTCGCCTGGTGGTTTGCCCTGTGACCGGCGTCACCAGACTAGACCGGAGTTGATCTCACACGTGACGCCCGGACGACGTCACATGCTATCCTGCCTTAAGTCGGCGCTCCGCCGGGACCGACAGGCAAATCCCGAGGGAACGACACGGCTGACTATGCAGCCATGCTGTAATTGTAATTGTTGCCAATTACGGTATCCATTCGTTCTTTAACGAGTGCCGAATAGCAAACTCGACATGCAGCTTTCGATTCGAGCCACTCCGTCGAATCCAGTGCATCCCCATTTTCACAGAACATCATTATCTTTGCTCTACTCCAACGCAAGCTTACCGGTTTTTATTTTGTGGTCCCTGATCTTGTTCCATCTGCCCAAAGCACACTTAAAAACCGGAGAAATTTGAATTGAAACCTCATTTATATAAAATACACAACAGGAAACTTCTTTGCACCCTCATTCTTTAAATTCCACGCTTATGAAAAGAGCTTTGGGCTTCATACTGTCTATAGGAGGTTTAATCGCGTTTGTATATACCCTCACAAACTACCTGAACGAAACAGCCAGTTTTGGTTTTCTGGGGACGGATATTGTCGTCAGCAAAGGAGATGTAACCCCTGTATTAATTTCGGGTGGAGTCTTACTTGTCGGGATCATTATTATTTGGGCAACCCGGAAAAACTAATAACTTCCTATCTTTTTCGTCCGACCTTTTTCATCCCTTCCGCTTTGCTCGCAAATTTTGAATTGAGTTTCCAGCTCGTTACACTCCCGATACCAAAATAATCTCTTTACATCAAATGCTTAATCTCATGTCTGTGATTAAACCAGCTACCATTAACAATGTTGGGCCCTCAAATGTCGTTAAGTAGCGTGGGAACTGAAGCCCCAATTATAATTCTAAAGCATCCCTGCGCGTTAACAGCCACCAAACGCCGGTAATTCAAAATTCATAATTCAAAATTCAAAATTTCCCCGATGAAGCGTTTCCTGCTGGCTTTTACGGTCATCACCTTTTTCGCAACGGGTTTAATGGCTCAAAGCGACAATACCTTCACCCTGGCTCGTATTAAATATCGAGGGGGCGGCGACTGGTATAACAACCCCTCTTCCCTGAAAAACCTGATTAACTTTACCCGGAAAAAAGCCCCAATAACCATCAATCCCGACTATGACGATGTAGCCCTGGGATCGCGCGACCTCTACGACTACCCGTTTGCCTTTTTAACCGGACACGGAAATATTTCGATCAACGAAGCTGAAGCCCGCAACCTGCGCAACTACCTGGATAACGGGGGATTTCTTTATGCGGACGACGACTACGGCCTGGACAAATACTTCCGTGAAATGATGAAACAGGTTTATCCGGACGAAGAGCTGGTCGAAGTGCCGTTTTCTCATCCCATCTATCACCAGCTCTACGAGTTCCCGGACGGTCTGCCCAAGATCCACAAACACGACGGCAAACCTCCCCGGGGATACGCCATTTTCCGTGAGGGACGTATGGTAGTCTATTATACGGTCGAAACCAATTTGTCCGACGGCTGGGCCAATCCCGAAGTCCACAACGATCCACCGGAAACCCGCGAAAAAGCCCTGCAAATGGGATCCAACATCCTTATCTACGCACTCACCAGTGCCCAATAACCCCAAAAAGCAGATTCATCCATCTTCACCCATAATAAAAGGAGCCGTCGAAAAGCGGGCGGCGTTTCCGAAGCATTAAAATTTTCTGGGTATAAGACTAGAATCACTCTGAACATTTACGTGGCAGAACATTCCTCATTGCCAATAAACGAAGAAAAGTTTACGAGCAAGGAAACGCCGCCCGCTTTTCGACGACTCCTTTTATTATACCACTCCCCTCCCGTTTTGGAAATGATTTTCTTGATAGCTTTTTTTTACTGATATTATGCGTGGACAATAATCCAATATTTTGCTTGTTTAATGGTTATCTATAGTTAGATTGTGTCGTTGTATTATGGATATCAATTGCAGGCAGATTACTGTCAATTATCAGATGATATGATAGCAGATCAGTATGCTTAACTTACTGGCCACATCCAGTTCAACCGAAAAATAATCATCGCTATGATTATTCCAATCGCCAGCGACCATGCAGGCTTTGAAGCGAAAGAAAAAGTCAAAAAACTCCTGGAAGAACTGGACCACATGCCGGTCGATTTCGGGACGCATTCGGACGATTCTGTAGACTATCCCGAATTCGCCGTGCAGGTAGCCCGAGATATCAACCAGGGAGAACACGAACTGGGGATATTGATCTGCGGCAGCGGACAGGGAATGTGCATGACGGCCAATAAGTTCCCAAACGTCCGCGGTGCCCTTGTGTATAACAAAAATTCGGCCGAAATGAGTCGACGTCATAATAACTCCAATCTCCTTTGTCTGCCGGGACGTGAACTGGATGATGAAGAACTTAAGGAGCTCGTTACGACCTGGCTGGACGCCGAATTTGACGGCGGCCGACATGAACGCCGTGTCAATAAAATTCACTCGTTAACCCAAAATTAAGAAAGTCGCGTTTTGTCAATGAAAAATCTTAAGGTTCAGGATCCTGAAGTATTTCAGACCATTGAAAAGGAAACCGATCGACAGAACTACAATCTTGAACTTATCGCGTCTGAAAACTTCGCCTCGCGTGCCACCATTGAGGCCATGGGAACGGCCCTTACCAATAAATATGCCGAGGGCTATCCCGGTAAACGATATTATGGTGGATGTGAATTTGTAGACCAGGCCGAGGATCTCGCCCGCGAACGGGCCAAAAAGCTCTTTGGAGCCGAACATGTAAATGTACACCCTCATTC
>CAJXOW010000109.1 GCA_913057825.1 uncultured Balneolaceae bacterium
TCTTAGATCTTAATTTAATTTTTCTACAAACGGTATATGAAGAACATTCAATGCCCGGTTGACGAAACGCACAGTCCGATACTGATCTACGATAAAGAGTCGCTGGAGATTATAGAGGCGAATCCCGCGGCCCGGGCTCTTTACGGATATAGTGAAGATGAATTTGGTCTAATGACGCTCACTTCGAAGTAGTCATGAAACGAAATCAAGATAGAGTAGGAAGCGCCAGCGGCGTCACCGAAAGCGAAATGTCCGAATTATAAGGAAATTTCCCCTTCGGAGGGGGAAGGTCCTGTTCCAATAAAATTGGAACAGGACAAGGGGGAGGCCTGAAAACAGCAAGCATTATAAACAGGGATCTATCAAGGGGGAGGACCGATCACTCACTACGTTCGTGAAGGTGAAAGGTCAAAGCCGAAAGGTGAAAGCATTCAAAATCCCCTACCGTAACTCTTTAAAAGTTCGACAAGCACCCAAGTCGGATCAACAAGCTCCCCTGAGTCATAATTCTGCAAAATTTAATGTAAGGAATAGAACGCCCGCCTATCAGTACACTACAAAACATTAAAAATTATTAATATAAAGAGTGAATTGGAGAAATAACAAGTGTCTTGGTATCAATTGTATCAATTAATTTAAAGTCAATAACCCTCCCAACATAAACCTTTTAAAGGCCTGTATGCTAGCATCATAACAATTATTAAAAATAATTAATTAACTATTTTTAATAATTAATAATTTTTAATAATATAGATTTAGGTATCAACAACAGGTTTCAATCTTTAAGATTAGTGACCGCAGGATGAGAGGGCTGATTTACATATTACTGAGCATATTTACTATCCTCGCTTTTGTGAATATTTCAATGGCGCAGCGAAGCACCTCCGCCACGATGGAAGTTCGGGTGAGGGTGGTAGATGTCAATAAGGTGGATGGATTTCAGCCGTTCAATAATACCGCTATTGGCAAAGAATCGATTGCGGAACAACAATCAGGGAGGCTGGGGAAAGCCGGATTCCGCATTTCAGGCGAACCCGGCGGACAAGTATTGGTAAAGCTTCCTGAATCAATTGACTTAACAGACGATAATGGAAAGAAGATCCGTTTTCAGACGAATAAACCCCATCTTCGAGCATCGAAGACAAGTCGATACCACAACAATCATCAGGATTTGCGAAGTCAATCGGGAGGCAACGTCCGGTTAGATGAGAAAACCGGGAAAGCCTCGGTACATTTCGGTGGACATATGGACCTGTCGGACTGGAACAAGGAACCAAGTTCCAACGCATCGAAAAAGAACAATGTCTTCAAAGGCAACTACATCGCCCGAGTGGAGTACCCCTAACATTTACCAACCTTCCCCCTTCGGAGGGGGAAGGTCTATCCCATAAAAATTGGGATGGACAAGGGGGAGGACAGAAAACAGCAAGCAATATAAACAGGGATCTATCAAGGGGGAGGACCGAAAAATGTACCTAATACAACTATAGAGAGCTGTCAAGCAATAGAAAGGGGGAAGACCAAAAGAATCAGCCAATAAAAGCTAAGGTTAGAGTAAGGAAAGCTTCAACGTTCGCAACAATTCCCATGATAAAAAGTGAATCTCTGTCACGAAAGCTGCCTTTATCGAAGAGTCAATAAAACGAATTTACCGCAGTAATATTAAAAACCGACCGATAACCAGTTTACTTTCCCCCAATCTAGTCCTCCCCACCCCCATAACTCTTCAATAGAAATGATTCAATAGTAACTCCCGGGTAATCGTCTCCCAGCACCTTCTTAATTTTGGCAAGTCTCATAACATTATCAGCGGATTCCAACAAAATAAAGAATTTGTCATCCGATCGCCCTTCTATAACGCCGGCAGATAAGCCTTCGTCCATTATTTCAAGAATAGCATCGGCATCACTTTTCCGGGTAAAGGGACCCACCCGGAAAACCTGTCCGTACAATGGATCGATTTCTCTGTCTGGAATGTGATAGTTAAGCACTGCCGTTGAGATGAAAGGCAGAGTTCTCATTCTGTCTCTGAGCGACAAAGCTCGATCCCAGCTTTTGGTAGGTTGCGTGTGGACCGTAAAGTTGGTTGGATCGGTATCGCCGAAAAAATCACCGGAACGGGAAATATTAAGGGGCCGCTCCAGGGACTTTTCGATCGATTGAACAAGGTTTTCTGCTAGCTCACGGGATTCGTAAGCCCCCAACTGCACGCTGTAGGCTAAACTTTTGATATTCGGAGCATGATTTTTTACCAGGAAGGCATCTCCGAGGTAATTCTTGCGAATGTTTATGAGTTTTTCAAGGGCTTCAGGCAAGGATGAGCCGGGAACTCCGAGTAATGAAAAGTAATTGTTGCTGCGAACCAGGTAGAGATCCTTGAAAGAGGTATTTAGATGCATCCATTGCGCGAGAGCAATGGCAGAATCCGGTCTTTTGTAGCTTGCCATCTGAATATAGTAATGGGCCTTTTTAGAGCCGGCTAGGTCGGTTTCTGAAGCAGGTTGACTTACTTTAACGGTATCGGTGGTTGATTGCGTGGTGGTATTCGAATTGACACTGTCAGCTGCGCTGGCCATTTCTTTAGCGGTGGTGTCTTTTCGGGGACGCAAAATAAAATGCAGTCCCTCCACGAAGTCGCCCTGCGACTTGGCCTCAACCCGGAAGGTTCGGGTCTCGGGATTCGAATTGACATCCAGGAAGTCGAGCTGCGTGGAATCGACCTGCAGGTGATACTTGCCCGGTGGAATCTCCATCGTATAGAAACCCCCGTCCGAAAACGTGCGCATCTCCTTGCTGAAATCATCATCCATTCCGCTCAATTTCAATCGCAGTCCCGCGACCGGCTCCTTGTCGCTCGTATCGGTTCGCATGCGATACACATTCCCGGAGATCACCCCGCTCTGGTAGAAGGGGATATTGATCGGCTTGAACTGGTTGGGGTCGGCGATGAAGGAAAACTCCTCGACTTCCGGGATGTAAAGCGGATTCGTGATGGCAGATTTGTTGATATGTGCGTTAAGGCGGTTGTAAGCCTGCAGCTGCATCATATGGATGGTGCCGTCCTTTGACATCTCGATATCCCCCGAGCGTCGAAGCTGAACGGCATTGTCTTTTATGACTTTCTCCCCCTCATCAAAGGTACTGTTGTTGTTTTCGTCGAGGAAAAGCCGGACTGACGCCGCCGAGCGTCCCACTTGCTGCCGGTTGTCGAATACCACGTCGCTGTTATGACTGTCATACCCGATGGTCCCGCGCAGGTTTTGGGTGTAGGAGGTGTTTCCGCGATTGGTTCGGACGGTGGAGTTGGTGCGTACTTTGGAGAAGTTGAAGGTGATGCCGGCGTTGATGCTGTTGTATCCTCCCGTAAAACTGCGGTCCAAGCTGACGCGGAAGCGGCCCGTCTGACTGATGTTGCGTGAGAGTTGAATATTGGCGCGTTGGAGCTCTTTGGAGTAGGGACTGTAGTCCACTTGTCCGCGAAGGTAAGTACCTTCCACAAATGAGGGCACTGACTCGCCGCGGGGGAGCGAATAGCTGAAGGAGGTAGTCAGTCGTGCGGCCGGAGTGGTGGCAGCTTCCAGGCTACCAAGCTGCCGGTCGCTGAAACCCGTTCGGATCGTGACCCGGCTGATTCGGGTGTTCAGATCGAGGCGATAGCGGGTTGACGGCGGACCGGGTCCGCGGCGGTGGGTCCCGAAAAGGCGCGTGTTGAACTGCAGCGGACCGATACTGAAAGGGACAAAAAAGTTGCCGCTCACTTCATGATCATTACCCGACCGGTTATAGAAATTATTCTCCGGGTAATACGTGTAATCCAGTCCCCAGCCGGCCGAACTGGCATATACGGTATTGGTTCGCAGTCGGTAGAAAGCATCCGGTGCGATATCGGCGTTGACCAGGTAATTGGTGAAAATTCGGGAGGAGAGGGTCCCATAGAATAAGGGTCGTTGGGTATGCACCGGCTCCATGTACTCAAATCCGCCGCCGACCGTCAGGTTGCGATTGAGTCCCATGCGCGCCTCCGACTGCATAAGATAACCGCGTTCGCTGGTTCCGAAAACACGCCGATCCATTCGTCCAGCGCTGAAGGTATAACGGAACTCGCCCGGCTTCTGAAAATTAAACGGCACCAGGATCCGCCGGTTGTACTCCTGGACGGACCCGTCCTGCCCGTAAATCCGGATGCGAAGCCGGGAACTTCCGTAGGTGAGAGGGATAACAAACCGGTAGTTTCCTAATTCGTCGGCTTCCTGGTAGTCGATCAGGTTGTTGTTCATGTAGAGTTCCACCTCCGACTGCGGCTGGGCTTCTCCCTGGACGACATACTCATCAAACGAAATTCGGGGCTCGATCGGTTCGTTGGATACTTTGACCCCGGTGAACGACCGCGATTGAATCCCCTCGGTCACACTCTGTCCGACCCGAATGCGGCTGATCCAGTCATTTTCGCGCAGCACATATCGCCATCGGAGATTGTCGGTGATAAAAGTGGTATCCGCTCTGGAAATCGAACCGGTCATCGTGCCCTGGATATCACCGGCCAACAGCTCCGCTCCCATGTTGCCGTTAAACGTATAAAGATTCAGCTCGTTGGTGATATTGGAGGAAAGGTTATAATCAAAAAAGGCTCCGTCGACCACCGATTGCTCGCGACGGTAGCGAAGCGGATAATCATCCTGGCGGACTGTCATCTCCTCCATTTCACGCTTTCGACGTCGTTTACGCTGCATTTCGGCAACTACCGGCATCGTGTAGTCGGACTCAAGCGAGAGGCTGAGGCTGCTGAAATTAACCTTGAATCGTAGATCCAGGAGTTTGGCCAAGAGGGCAGGCTTGATAAAGAAATCCAGCTCCTTGATCAGGTAGTCGTCGGCCGAAAGCTCAATCCGTCGATCCTTGAAATTGATATACTGCTGCTGGAAATCCAGCGTGTAGCGGGAACCCGTATCGATGAAACTTCCCTCAACGGTCAAAGCGTCCTGGTTAACTTCGTATTCAATACCAAGGGCGCTGAACAAACCGGTTATCGGCAGATAGAAGGTTTGCTGTTGGCCGTCATAAAAGGAAGCCACCATCTGATCCACTGTTCCCCGGTGACGAAAAGAGAGATATACTTCCTGGAGAGAAGAATTAGAGGACTGCTGCTGTGCTAGGAGGGAGAGCGACGGGCACAGACATATTACGATCAAGATAGATACAATGCTGAGCCCTTTTTTCATATAAATAGTTAATTACTCGCAAGTAAAAAAGTTTATTCAAACGTAAATGTAGTGCTTTTCGAAACTGGCTCGGTTTTGACCAGTTCTTCATCCGAAATATCGCTGCGCTCGGGAAGGAAACGAATTTCGGCCGTGTACTGCTTTCCGTTCTCCAATTGGTCGAAAGGGATGTCCATGCGTTTCAATACATCAAAATAAACCGTCGTGGAATGCATGCGTTCGTAAACCTTTTTTCCATCCGGTCCTTTCACAGTAACACCAATGCTGCCGAGGAATGGACTGTTGCCGGTACGTTTTACATCCGTAAATACCTGTACTACACTATCCTGGTTGGATTGACGGGTGTAAATATCCTTTACATTCAACCCCGTTGTTAAATTGCCTTTCTGATAGAAAACCGTAGTGACTTGCTCAAATTTGAAATTTACCTGGGCAGTTACAGCATCTTCATCAGCACTGGCTTCAATGGGTGGAGACTGTGGGTTGGAAGTGGTAGTAATCCTCGACCAGTAAGTCCCGTCCGAATAATCCTGCGGATTGGTCATGCGTAGACGTATAGTCTGTCGCTGATCGGGCTGCAAGACAAAACTTTGAGGAAACCCACGTATATCGTCAGCAACAGAAAATTGTTTAGCACGCATGGAATCATTATAAATCATTTGAGTATTGCCTGCTGAATCGCTGGCCGGATAACCAAATTGAAATGAAACGGAAACTTCCTGCGCATTATCCGTACCATTCATGACCAGAAAGCTGGCAAAATTCGTTTGCCCATCCATGAAGACATGCGTCGGCGCGATAGTTACCTGTCCCTCGACTGAATAGCTGAATACAAACAAAAACAGAAAAAGCGGTAGTAACCTTTTGATTGTGTACCCCATAATTGACCGCTGTGAATTATATTGGCAGTTAATTATTAAAATCCAATATATAAAAAAAGGAGTTTCCCGAAAAATTTTCGGGAAACTCCTTATAATTAATTCTATATATAAAATTAATTATATGTTGCAGTTAATGTAAGAGTAGTGGAATAACTACCATCAGCACCATTAGGGAGACTGGCGGTTACATCCCCGGTGGCTGTTAGTGTTCCACCAAGGAAAAGATAATAATTTCCACTTCCGTTAAGTGTGACATCGGGATTTGTAGTAGGAGTACTTGTTGTATAATCAAAAACAGTTTGAGCATTATTAGTTTGTGGTTGCCCAGAAGTGGAACTACCTACTAACCATACGTTATATTGTATATCAGTGCCATCTCCATCAGTCAATGAAGGTTGTGTTGCACTAAATGATAAATTCACACTAACAGCGTCCGAACCACTAATTTGAAAATCGCCAACTTGGGCACTAGTTCCACTTTGGCCAACATCAGAATTACTTCCATCACTCCTAGGATCTAAAGTTGGAATGACACCAGTGAAAACTTCACCAAAGTTAACGTCATTATTTTTGGTGACTGTTAAATCAGTTAATACAGTAGTATTAACGTTTATATCATCATTATCACTATTATTCTGCGCCTCCACATCGGCAACCCCTAAGAGACCGACTCCTACTAAGAATATCGCGCTCGCTATGAGATAACGTTTCATTGTATTGCTGTTTGTTTTGATTATAGAAAAAAGTTTCCTGTGAAATTTTCTATACCCAAACTAAAATTTATGGATTGAATGCAAAATTAAATTCCTTTAATAAGGGGCTTAAAGGCGGTGTTTAGTATTAAAATAATTTTATGAAAATATGCTTGAAGTGTGAGTTATTTTTTAAATAAAAATACACTCAATTCATAATTGATTTATACGAACTTCGTATATCGAATTGTTTTTATTTGCTTTAAATGCTATGTATTGTAAAAAAATATACTTTTTCCTTTTGGAAAAGGTTATACATTTCCAATATGCTAAATGGTATAAGCATTTTGAAATTTAGTTAATAGTTATTTTATACCGGATTAAAAAATGTAAATTTTGCCTTCCGCTTAATCGCTTTCAATATTCCACTCGTACCGTGACCTGGTTCTTGTAGACGCCTGATGGGACATTTCCGATCTCTATAGAGCCATACACGTAGATATACATCTGTGCCCAATTGCTTTGCAAGTATTCGGAGATAGGTTGACCGGCTTGAAAATCGTCTCCCAGCAAGGTTAGGGTCGCATCCAGCCCGTCAACGATGGTTGCGGTGTTTGAATTATTAGTCCCTCGATTGTTATAGGCAAAGTTTAAATCTATCGGAATGGTCGCATCGATACCCGGCAGCTCGTGGTTCAATTCCTCGGGAACCTCCAACTCAAACGTTAATCGCTGGTATTGCAGGCCCCGCAGCATAAAGACTCCCATTCCCGCTTCTCCGAGCCCGATTGACGATCGACCTGACTCGACGGGTATAGTTCCAAAGTCCAAATCCTCCAGCGTGGTGGCGCTGAGCTCGGGCTCGACTTCCATGCTGAAGTAGATGAATTGGGCCTGAGCTTGCCTCACCGGGATCAGGAAACAAGCTATAACTAATATAATTCCTGCTGTTTGCAGGATATCTGCCTTAAGTTTTTGAAGTATAAACGGGCTTCGCATGACCCAATCCGGTCCTTGGTTATTGGCTAATCGTGTCGTAACTGACCGTCACATTGACGGTTGAAGAGTAACTGCCGGCGTTTACGCTGCCTACATCGATAGATCCGTATAAAAACAGGTAGGCCTCATCGGTGGGAGGAGAGTATCCCTCGTGGGGCGGTACGGGCGGCGGACGCGGGGGCCCTTCTCCGCGTCCCTTTATCCGAAAGCGTGTATAGGCATTATTTGAACTGGATACCGGGATTATCTGTGCCTGTGAGTAGGTACCGGAACCTACGTTTGCATACGCGGCCTTCAGGTCGAAGGATATCTGGTCCCCGCTGCCTTGCGTGCCGTTTTCATACAAATATTCGGATCCCTGTATATCCACAAATACATCCAGGAACTTGATTCCCTCAATCGTTATTTTAACCACCTTGCCGCTCGATATCGGGATTTCCACCTGACCCTCGCCGCTGATTACATTGCCATTCTGTCCGAATATAAGTTCCCCGTTGTTTGAACCGAAAAACAATTGAATCCCATAGTCTGAATAGGCACTGAAATCAATCTCTTGTCCTGCTGCCGCCGGCGGAAACAGCAACCAGGGGCAGACTATAAGCAGCAGTGTGCTAAGTGATATGTAAGTCCGATCTGTCATCGTTGTGACCTTAATATCGTTTTCAGTCGATCCGCTCTACATATATTCAACTTCAATCGTGAAATCGCCCTGGTAGTCGCCCGGCTGCAGCTCCGA
>CAJXOW010000110.1 GCA_913057825.1 uncultured Balneolaceae bacterium
CCTACGACCGCCTCAAGAGCAAGCTCCAGCTTTTTACCCTTATGAGCAACCGGTATGAAAAGGATATGATGGATGGATTGGAACAAACCACCACGTGGCTTGAGGGATTTATCCGGAAAGCCGCCGTGATAATCTCCTTTATTTTGTTATTCTGCGGCGGCGCGCTGGTCTATTATATCTACCGTCGTTCGAGCTTTCATGAAGAGAAGTACCGTCAACTGTTTACCAATGCCGAAATGGCGATCGTATTTCTGGATGAGCGTTCCAAGGTGGTTAAAGTCAACCGGTCTTTTACAGAACTCTTCGGATATACCCAGAGCAAAATCAAAGGTAAGGATCTCGATAAGCTGATTGCCCCGGAGGAAAAACTGGAAGAAGCCCGACAAATTACCCGGCAAACCCGGGAAGGGAAAACGCCCACCCACACCACCTGGCGTGAAACCAGGGATGGAGAGCGAATAGACCTGATCATCGGGGCCTCACCGGTGATTATCGACGGAAAATTAAGGGGGATGTTCGGGCTTTACTACAACATATCCGAAATGGTCCAAATGCAGGATCAACTCAAAGAGTCGCTGGATGAGAAGAAGGTGTTGATCCAGGAGATTCACCACCGCGTTAAAAACAACCTGGCCGTGATTGCAGGCTTACTGCAGCTGCAGATCGACTCGGTCGAGTCCCCCGAAATGCAAACCATCCTTCGGGACAGTCAGTCGCGGATCTACTCCATCGCGATGATACACGAACTGCTCTACCAGGAAGAGTCCTTCAGCCAAATTGCGTTCAAGGAATATATCGAAAAATTGATCGACCATCTCAAGTCTACCTATCTCCCGGAAAGATCCAACATATCCATCAACCTGGAAGCCATGGATATTACCATGAACATCAACCAGGCCATTCCCTGCGGACTCATTATCAACGAACTGGCCACCAACGCTCTCGAACATGCTTTCGAACCGGGGGAACAAGGCTCTGTGGATATCCTCATCGAAGAGGAGCAAAACCATATAAAACTGATCGTCCAGGACGACGGGAAAGGCATGAAACCCGATACCCGATCTTCTACCTCCATCGGGCTAAGCATTGTCGAAAATCTCGCGGCCCAACTCGAAGGCGAGATTGATTTCTCCACCAACAGCGAAAATAAAGGCACGCGGGTGGTGTTGAGTTTTGAGCAGGAGACGTTCGCTCCGCTCTCTTGATTAATGATTGATGATTTATGATTAATGATTTATGATTGGGGACTTATGCCTG
The DNA here is from genome assembly GCA_913057825.1 of uncultured Balneolaceae bacterium. Taxonomy (GTDB): domain Bacteria; phylum Bacteroidota; class Rhodothermia; order Balneolales; family Balneolaceae; genus CAJXOW01. The sequence goes on from CAJXOW010000110.1 coordinate 1,258, forward strand.
AATCCATGATAATAGCCCTGGATTTCAACTATAGGTTCGTATTACCGAACAACTGTTAATCTATTCCCTACAGGCATCTGATAGCATGCCATTAAGGAGCTAAAATCATAAATCATTAATTATTAATCATCAATCACGTGAGCGGAGCGAACGTCACTTCACGAGCGTCATCCGTTCTACCTGGCTGCCTTTATGGGTGTTCAGGCGATAGAAATATACGCCGCTGGATAGGTTTTTAGGCTGGAAGTTGATCTGGTGTCGACCGGAGGCCTGGGTGCGGTTGACAAGCTCGTCGATTTTTTGTCCCAATGCGTTATAGACGCTCAAATTCACGTGCATGGCGGCGGGCAGGTGATAGCTGATCTGTGTCGAAGGATTGAAAGGATTGGGATAGTTTGCGTACAGCTTGATTTCGCCCGGCTGTTCCCGTCGGTCAGCGATTCCGGTATCGTCTTCGTTGGTGATCGTGTACACATTGCCGTCGAAGGAACACAGGTAGATCTCGTTTTGCCGGTCGGTTCCGAACGAAACCACGTTAATCACGTTATCGAACATTTTATGCCGGCTGGCCACCCAGTCGTCACCGAATTTATCGTAGGTCAATGAGAACACCGAATTAATCACAAAATCGGCATAGATCAGCTTCCCCTGCAGCGTCGGCAGTGCGGATCCGCGGTACACGGTCCCCATCGTGACCGACCGGCGATTTTCGTCGTGTGCATATTCATACACCGGCATCTCGAGACCGGTCGTGTCGCAGCCCGTCGACGGATCGAAACAGTGCTCGCCTTCCATGATGCTCCAACCGTAATTGCCGCCCTTTTTGATCACGTCGATCTCCTCGTAGCTGTTATGTCCCACATCCCCCAGCCAGAGCTCACCGGTTTTGGAATCGAAACTGAATCGCCACGGGTTGCGGAAGCCGTAGGCGTAGATCTCCCCGGCACACGCTTCCGTCCCGTCGCCGCAGGTTGAGTCGCCGGCAAACGGGTTGCTGTCCGGTATCCCATAGTTCAAACCCGCTTCCGTGGTGTCCACGTCGATGCGGAGCACGGCCGCCATCATATTGGTTCGATCCTGCCCGTTGTCATACGGATCTCCGTCTCGCGTCACCTCTCCATCGCCCAGTGAGGTGTAGAGATATCCGTCGGGCCCGAACTCCAACTCTCCCCCGTTGTGTGTGGAGTGCGGCTGTTCGACCTCCAGCAGCACCTTCTGACTGTCGCGTTGCGCATTCCGGGGGTTATCGGGATCCACCTTGTAGCGGGCCACAACCGAGCGGCGGGGATTGTCGGCCGTATGATGCACGTAAAAATAGCCGTTCTCGGCATAGTTCGGATGAAACGCGAAACTGAACAGCCCCTGCTCCTCGCGGCTCAACACCCGCTCTCGCAGATCCAGAAATACCTGCATATCTGAAGTCGTCGAATCATTTTCAAACACCAAAATCCGTCCCCCTTTCTGAGATACGAACACCAGGTCGGAATTGGTGGGCGGCGCCTGGAACTCCGTCGGCTGACTAAAACTCAGCTCCGGAAAGGCGTCCTTTAATACCGCCTGGGCATCGGTTGTGAGGGGGATTAGCGTTATTAAAGCCGCGAATAGACAGAAACGTTTCATGTGATTAATCATCAATAATTAATGATTTGTGATTTATGATTAATGATTGGGGACTTTTGCTTGCATTCATGATTATTGCCCCGGAAGCGCTCAATGGAAACCCGGTCCCCGCGGCGTGCCTTCGATGAAAAATTTTTTCATGCGGTTTTGCTCTTTCATCTTTAGTTGCTATGCAATTTCATGTTTGCAGCTTCATAATTTGTTTTGGATCGAAAAATTTTAAGTACTCGGCACGCCGCGGGGACCGGGTTTCCATTGAGTGCTGGAATTCAATTATAGGTGCATATTATCAAACAACCTGTTAATCTTTTACCATACAGGCAACTGACAATATGCCCACCCCCGGATTTATAATCACTAATCATCAATCATGAATCATTAATTACTAATCACCCATCATAAATTAAAAGAGGTCGTTGAACAACCGGACGGCGGTTCCGAAGCATAATAATTTTCTGGGTAGCAGGCAGTAATAACGAGAATCATCAACAGGAGCGGTTAGCCATTCAATGCATCCAACCGAAGAAAAGTATACGAGCAAGGAACCGCCGTCCGGTTGTTCAACGACCTCTTTTAATCAATACCATCTTCCAGCAGCATGTCGATTTGCAGGGTTAGTTTATTCTCCAGGATTGGTCCGTGGAAACCCATTTTTTTGAATTGCAGGCGGTTTTCGGGGCCCAGGACCATGGTGGTGGGGAGCCCTCTGACCCCGTAGGCGTCGGCCGTGGAAGAGTTATGGTCGAAATAGACCGGGAACGAGTAGTCTTGCTGCTCCATCCAGGATCGCGCCTCTTCCAGGGTGTCGCTCCAGGCGCTGTTCAGAATTAAAAAACGGACTTTCGGGTGATCTTTGTACTTTTCATATACGTTTTGCAGGTGAGGAAAAGCTTCCTTGCAGGGACTGCACCAGGTTTCCCAGAAATCGATAACGGCGACCTTGCCTTTCAAATCGGAAGAGCGGAGGGTATCCCCCTGGAGGGTGGTAACGGTTTTCAACAGGGGAAGGGATTCATCGAGGCGGTTCTTCTCAAATTTTTCGCGGGCCTGCCGGCGCCATACCGAATCGATTGCGGCGATTTCCCGGTCCAATCCCTCCTCGGTCCCGTTCTCCCGCACGTAAGCCTTGCGGATTTTTTGACGGTAGGATTGATTCGCGGGATTATCCATCAGTAACTCCTTGTACAGCCGAAAAGCCATTTCCGGTCGACCGGTTTTCATATACACGCTTGCCAGGTATTTTTTCGATCGTTCATGGTCGGAATGATCCTCTAAAATTCTCTTCAATATTTCTTCAGCTTTTTGAGGATTCTCTTGCTGCCAGTGAATATATCCGCGATTGGCGTTAAGATCCGCCCGGAGGTCACGGCGAAAATTCTCCAATTTGGCAGAATCCGCATAGTGCTCGTAGTACGTATCGGGATCACGCAGCCATGGGGCATAGGGTTCATCTTCCACATGCTGGAGCCCTTTTTCAGCGTATTCCAGGGCACGATCCAACCAGAGACTGTCTTCGGCCAATGTTCGACTGACCCGCTCACCGACCCTGGCTTTCGCCGGATATCGACTATTATACCACTTGCTCGCAAAAGTAAGCGCGGAGTCAGCTTTTCCTTTTTCGGCATAATGGAGAAAGAGCTCCCTGTACGCCCGGATCCGGTATCGCGGATGTCCGTCCGCCTTTAACACTTTTTTGTAGTATTGAGCTGACTCGGAGGAATTTTCGGTGTCACGCGCTTTCCCGGCATAATGCATAGCGGCCACTTCACTCCGGGGATATTTTTGAGCCAGTGCCATTCGCAGGGAATCGCTTACCTCCTCTTTTCCGAGGGCTTCGTACCCTTCCACCAAAGCTACAAAAGTCTCGCGGGATCCCGGATTCTGCCGGCTTCGCTTTTCCATCTTTTCGCGGATTTTCTGTCGAACTTCCGCACGGGCCGCCGAATCACCGGGAGCTGTCATCGCCATTATATTGACTTTTGACCCGAAATCATCCGGATAATATTGATTGATTTGCCGGTAATAATGCAGTTTGACCGAATCCCTCTGCTCAGCGGTCAAATTGTTAAGGGAAGGATGATACTCGTACAGCATTTTTCGATCCAATGCGCCCTTCAACGGAATACCCTCTTTATAGATCAATTGGTCGCCGGACGCCAGTTTTTTACCGTCTGCATTTTCAACTGCGTACTTTATATAATCTGCATATCCGGGGATATTAAAGCCTACCCTCCATGTGCGGTCCTCGGCCGACATCGGCAGCCGGTCGGGCAGCGTAAACATGTTGGTTCGCGGAAACGTCAGGTAAAGCTGATCCCACGAAGCCGTATCCTGTCCCGCTTGATAGGTGATCGTCAACGTATCCCCGTGTTCCGGTTTCGGGGGATGCACCGCAACCGACGACTGCGCCTGCAGCTGATTCCCCTGACACAACATTCCCAAGCAAGCGATCAATACCCCTAACCTTCCTATCCTCATAAATTGATTAATGATTTATGATGAATAATTAGTGATTAGCCTTTAATGCTCTCTATAGCATACGAAATTTATTACTAAATGTTTCACTGTTGCAAACGGAGGAATTTTGAATTTTGGATTTTGAATTTTGAATTAATGAGGGTATGGGTCGTTAGTAAGTGTATTTGCTTTGCACCAGCTTTAATATTGATTGCCATCATTACCGGTAGTAACAGATGTGCTGGCGTCAATGAAACAAGTACACCCGCAGGGAACGTTCGCAATTCAAAATTCAAAATCCAAAATTATCCGTTTGCTAAAAAGCCCATATCCGGGGCACGAGCAGTACGGTCAGGGCGAATACGATGAGGTTGAGAGGGAGGCCCACTTTCATGAAGTCGGTGAACTGGTAGCCGCCGGGACCGTAGATCATGAGATTGGTCTGATAGCCGATGGGGGTTGAGAAGCTGGCGCTGGCGGCCACGATGATGGTCATGACGAACGGCAGGTAGCTGACCCCGAAGCTGCCGGCTACGGAGATGGCGATCGGAAATACGAGTACTGCGGCGGCATTGTTGGTAATCATTTCAGTCAGAATCCATGTCACCAGGTAGGTCGCCGCCACTGAAAGCATGGGGTTGTCGCCGGCCAGGTACATCACTTCCATCGCAATGGTTTCGGCCGCACCCGTGGTTTGCAGGGCGTTCCCCAGTCCGAGCGCCGAAGCGATAACCAGCAATACCGGCAGATCGATATTCTTGCGCGCATCGTTGATATCCAGTGCGCCCGACACAATCATCGTTCCGGCCGCCAGGAGGGCCGCTTCAAATATGGATAACAGGCTCGTCGCCGCCAAAACGATCATGCCGGCCAATACGCTCCATGCAATCCACGCTTTGTCGAAATCGGGTGGAGACCAATCCGTGATCGGACTCACCAGGTACCAGTCCCGGCTGTTGCGGTTTTGCCGGATAAAATCCTCGTGGGCTTCCAGCAAGAGGGTATCCCCCGTCTTCAGGGTAATATCCCCCACCTTCTTCTTGACGCGCTCCCCGTTTCGGGCCACGGCCAACACTACTGCATCGTAATAATTCCGGAAATTCCCCGCTCGAATCGACATCCCCTGGATCGGATTCGTGGGCGAAACCACCGCTTCCACCATGCGACGTTCCCGCCGCGGGGCATCGAGTTTAAACACCTGGTCGGTCGCCGGCACCAGCCCGTTAATCTGCCGCAAGTCCACAATCGAATCGACCACCCCGGCAAAAATGAGCCGGTCATCCGGCATCAGGGGTTCGTCGGGCGACACCGCCGGTATAATCTGTCCTTTTCGGTAGATTTCGACCAGAAACACCCCCGGCAGATTTCGAAGTCCGGCCTTCTCCACCGATTGATCCACCAGCGGGCTGTCCGGCTCCACCATCATCTCAATGGTATATTCCCGCGGATCCTGGAAGGTTTCGAAGCCCGAATGCCGGTCGGGCAGCAGCTTTCGGCCGATCGTCAGCATATAGACAAACCCGGCAACAGCCACCGGCACCCCGACCCACGCCGGGGCAAAGATGTTGACAGGGTCGGTCGACGGCTCCGCGATAAGCAACCCGTTGACTACCATATTGGTTGACGTGCCGATAATCGTGCAGGCTCCGCCGAAGATCGCCCCATACGAAAGCGGGATCATCAGTTTGGAGGCCGCATAGTGATTCTTCTGGGCCCAGTCCTGCAGCGCGGGGATAAAAGAAGCCACCACCGGCGTGTTATTCATAAAAGCCGACATCCCCATCACCGGCGCCATAATGCGCGCCTGGGCTCCGCGTTCCGACTTTACGCCTCCCAACAGCTTGTTAATCACAAATTGGATCGCCCCGGTCTCCCGCAGGCCGGCCGCCACCACATAAAGCGCCGCCACCGTAAGCATCCCCTCGTTCGAAAATCCCACGAGGGCCTCAGCGGGCGATACCATCTGCGTCAGGATCAGCACCACCAATCCCCCGAAAAGAATCAAATCGGCCGACAACCGCGTTGATATCAACAACGCCAGGCAGCTAAGAATAATGGCGATTGTAACCCAGGCAGCGAAGGTCATAATGAAGCTAGTTAGTGGTTAGTTGGCGATACACTTGTGTGTTGGTGGTTTGGCTTTGGGGGGTGGAACTGATGAAGCTCGAGGCTCGAGGCTGGAGGCTCGAGGTGTATTTGGGGTGGTTTTTTTGTTGGTATATGTGAGTGGGCATGGGGTCGTTTTTCTGGTTGTCAATACGGGGTTCCTGTTTATTAATAGCGGGGGTCTGCATTGGGTTATTTGAGTTGCTTTGGATATAGCTATGTGTGCTGCTTCCTTGCGTTCTTTGGGGCACGAAACAAAAATTTCTGTTTCAATTTCAGTCATTTGCCGGGTTTTTGGCTTTTTGCATTGGACCTTGTGCTCTCAGGCCGGATTTCTATGAATTATACAATGAAAATCGGAAAAATACTTCTCTCTTCCGGTCTTGATTATTTTGGGTGAAGCACTTCCCGAGAAAAGTATCCCCCTGCATCCCGGAATCGTACTTTCACGAATCTACTGAAAATCCGGGAGTTGTCGGGATGGATTTTTGGGTCCTTTTCTTTCTGCGCAGCTCCGCAAATCCACCTCAATACCAGTCCAAACCTATCTTAGATCGGATACTATCTCGTTGTGATCCGACATTTCCGGCCAAACAGAGAATAGGCAAAAGAAACGCATGCATGCAAGCTAACCACGAAATTATTGGAAAACTATTCAAGTCATTTATGAAAAATTGCAGCGCATTTGTAACGATCGAAGTTTTCACTCGTCATTACTTGTTCATGCCCTTCTTCTTGCAAGTATTAAAAAATTTTAATTTTTTGCAGTATGGAAATTATGAACAATGTACTTGTTTTAAACCTGTTAACAACAGAGATTAGAAAATTTTATGTTTTAACATAATTTCTACTTAA
>CAJXOW010000111.1 GCA_913057825.1 uncultured Balneolaceae bacterium
GGAAGAAGTCGAAAAAACGCTTATTCGAAAGGCGCTCGACAAGCACGACGACAACATCTCCAAAACTGCCGAAGAACTTGGTTTGACACGGGCGTCACTGTATCGACGGATGGAGAAATATGGGATTCGGGAGGACTAAAGCTATAATCCTTTACGAATCATCGGGTAGAAGACGTGCACTATGAATCACACTTAATATCTGTATTTCTTTACCAGCGATCTGATAGATTATCCGATAGGGATGGCTGAACACTTCTCGAATATCTTCTTTTTGATATTCAGGCACTCTTCGTCCTTTCTTGGGATGTTCGGTCAGGCTTTCCGCCTCTCTTATTATTTTATCAATCGTATGATAAGCGTAAAATTCGGAGTCCTGGCTATAAAGTTAAAAATATGATCTAATTGTCTTCCCGCCGTTTCTGTCCACTTGATATTCACTTTTGATGGTACTTTTTCTTGATTTCTTCATGGGATTTTACGCGATCCTCCTCCACGTCTTTCAAACCGTGTTCTATCGACTGACGTACATAGATTTTATACATTAAATCATCCCAATCCGCCTCTTCCGGAAGATCCTCAAATAAATCGTCTACCTTTTTTTTCAACTCAGCTTTGTCCATGGGGTAATTATTATTTTTGGCAAATACTTGCCTTAATTTTAAGATAACTAAAGTAATTTAAATAGAATACAGGAGTTCAGAAAGTTCCTTTTTCGACTCATAATCCTGTCGGATTTTTTACTTTTCCTTTGCTTTTTGAGAATGGTATTTGTCCTCCCCCTTACCCCTCCAAAGGGGGATATTTTTAACTTGACGGCAGTTTTTCGGGATTTAAGATGGCGTAGACTTCCTTGATTTGTCTACCTCGTATATCGAATGACCAGATGCTGTGCAGGACTCCATCTATATAAGCTTTGTAGCCGGGTCGACGATTGACGCTTGTTCGCTCGATCTCTACACGGTCTTTGTTTTTCTCGGCGATGCCCACCAGGAATTTGGCCACATTTTCCATGCTATCGATCGGTTTGCGGGCCGCGGTTACTTTTCCGCCGCCATCGGAATACAGCACGGCCTCGTCGGTCAGCAGCTCCTGCAGCCGCTCGAATACCTCGTCCGACACCTCCAACTGCCGGGCCGCCTCTTCCACATACGCCAGCGCTGCCTTTTCGGACTCACTGAATGCATCCGTCGACTCATAGTTCATCAACGCTTCATATTTTTCAATCTCCATCTCCTCTTCGGCATCCGCTTTGGCGATGTCGATGCAGAATGAACAGCCGTTGAGGGTGGCCACATAGCTCTTAATGTAGAATACCAGCTCATCGGAAAGCGACAGATTCTGCTCAATCTTCATAAATTTCTGGGCCAGCGACAACGTATCCGGCATCCGCGCCTGCACCACTTTCAGCGGCGTAATTACCTTGCCCATCTGCTTCTCCGTGAACCAGTACGCAAGCTTCAACTTAAGGCTGTCCGGGTTTTCTACCGGTTCGATCCGCGGTTCTTCTTCACTCGTTTCGATTCGGGTGTTGGTTTTCGTCTGTGGCATAATGGTAATGTTTTTAATTCAAAATGACATAGATAGACGAAATCCAGCGCCCGAGTGTGACATCCAAACCAATAATTTCTGTCGCACCTTTAGAATATCGACGAATTATTGCATCTTAATTGCTACGATTAGATCTGCGACTATCTGTAGAACCGAGTTATAAATTTCATGCTCAAGAACTTTAAGTGGGGTGTCACTTGGCGGGTTGGTTTACTGGTGGGGACGATATTTCTATGGGGATACGTGCTGCTGCGGACCGACTTTTATGTGACGATGACGATGCTGGGGGTGGTTGTCGGAATTGAGGTGTACACGCTGACCCGATACGTCGATCAAACTAACCGGAAACTCACCCGCTTTCTGGAGTCGATTCGCTACTCCGATTTCTCGCGGTCGTTCCCCGACGAGGGACTCGGTTCCTCTTTCCGGGATCTCAACCGGGCTTTTGAGGAGGTAATCGAGGAGTTTCGCGAAGAACGGGGCAAAAAGCAGGAAAGTACTCATTACCTGCAGACGGTCGTTCAGCATATCGGTATCGGACTGATATGCTTCCGGGACAATGGCAATGTCGAATTGATCAATTCCGCCGCCAAAGAGCTCTTCGATATCAAGACCCTGCTCAATATTAACTCGCTCGATGACGTCGACAAGCAGTTACCCGGTAAACTTAATAGCCTAAAAGGCGGAAGCCGCACATTAATCCGCCTCCAAACCGGGCAAGAACCTTTGCAATTGGCGATGCACGCCACCGAATTCCGCATGCACGGGGAACGCTACAAGCTGGTCTCTTTTCAGAATATCCACTCGGAACTCGAAGAAAAAGAGATGGAAGCCTGGCAAAACCTGACGCAGGTGCTGGCTCATGAAATCATGAACTCGATCACCCCCATCGCCTCGCTGTCCGACACCGCCTCCACCCTGCTCGATAACAATGCGCAACCAGCTAACGGCGTATACCAGATCGAGAAAGAAGCACTTAAAGATACCAAAGACGCCCTCGACACCATCAAAAATCGCAGCCGGGGATTAATGCGTTTTGTCAACTCCTACCGCGAATTCACCCAGATTCCCGAGCCCGATTTTGAGCGATTTAAAGTCAAAGGACTGCTTGATCGAATACGAAGCCTGAATAAAGGCGAGGCCGAATCCCATGGGATATCGGTCGAGATCGATGTCGACCCTGAATCACTCGAAATCGAAGGTGACCCCCAACTTATCGAACAGGCGTTGATCAATCTTATGAAAAACGCGATGCGGGCCGTCAAAAACACGGAAAAACCCGAAATCAAACTCTCCGCCGCGAAAAACGAAGAAAATAATGTTCAAATCAAAGTCGAAGACAACGGACCCGGCATCAAACAAAATGATCTCCATAAAATCTTTATCCCCTTCTACACGACCGACCAGCAAAAGTCAGGCGGCGGCTCCGGTATCGGACTTAGTCTGTCCCGCCAAATCGTAAGAAAACACGGCGGAACGTTGGCTGTAAGATCAGAAAAAGGAAAAGGGACCACCTTTTCAATCACTATCTGAAACCGAAGAGGTTCCCCATTTGCAAATTTATTCGGCATAGTTAATCTTTATATATGGTTCATGGATGAGTTAACTATTCATAAAGAGTCAATTAACGGGAGTATTACACTCATTAATCCACTACCATCAAGAAGTCACCCATAACCAAAGATTGATGCCATGGTTTCAAATTTGAAAGATCGCCTTAAATCGCTGGAACCCCACAGTCCGCTGCTGTTCTATATCGCCGGGGGACTAACGTTAGTATTCACGTACATGATCGCAGCAGTCATATTTCAACTTCCAAAAATCGAACTGCGAGGCGGCACGTCGGTCCTCTTCAATGCAGCCGATATCCTGGTCATTTTGGCGATTTTCGGTCTCTACAGGGTGCTCTCTGAGGAAGCTCCTCGTCTGACCCGCTACGGTCTAATTTCCCTTGCTATTGCAGGAGTCTTATATATCTATTATTTGATTTCAAATTCCCTTTGGTTGATTTCAAAACTGACGAATACCCGTCTCGCTCCCTCTTTTCTCCATTCGAACATTGGTAACTATGCATTAGTACTTATAGTTCTCGTCGGATTCGCCCTGTTTTCGCTCGCTTTAATCCAAAGCGACCATTATCCCAAAATCCTCGGTATCTTACTAATTATCCCGGCTTTTACCACACTCACCTCGGGCTTTCAAGCGTACCTTATACCCGAAGTGATCACGATGGACGCCTCTAACTGGATCTCCCTGATAACATCCGGATTGGAAGGATTGGCCCTGATCGGAATGGGATTTGTTGTTGCCAACCGTGAAAAAGTGAAAAACTATACGTTTGAGGATCCGCTGGCAGATATCCCGCGACACACCTGATTCTTGACACTTGGTCTTATCGGAATAATATCCAACAATAATGAGCGACAAATCCTACATGCTCTTTAAAACATACTCCCACGCCCACCAGGCGCAGATGGATTTGCAAAAACTGCAAAGCGAGGAGATCGACGCCTACCTCACCGATGAAATTACCGGGGGTTAAAGTTTCATGCATGCGGCGACGGGGGTCAAACTTCATGTAGCCCGGGAGGATGTGCCACGGGCTCAACATATTCTTGACGATTCTGAAACTTGAAAATAAACTACAAACCCCCTACTAACTTCTTTGTAATCATCAAGATAAAATTACAACTTGTTAGTTATTTAATAGTAAAGTTGAGGGCGACACGGGGCGTTTATGAACAATACCTATCGCATACTGATCCCGATTAGCGGGATTATTGTATTGCTGGCAATTTTAGTCGGTGTGATCTGGCTGGGTACCGAAATCCAATCTATCCACTACACCAATCAAATCAGCCACAACCACTGGGTCAGTGAGGAAAAGGAGGCTGTTGAGAATCTTCATCTATACCTTCTATCGGGTGATTCCACCTATTACAAAGAATACAAAAAAGATTTTAACATCTTGCGGAGGAGAGTCGAATGGGGAGAAATGATTCTGGATCCCTCGGTGGCGGAAGAAAAGGTTATCAATCTTCTGAGTGAAAGAACGAATCAAAACCGGTGGCAAATCCGTAAATCGATCCTGGTAAACCGGAAACTCCGATTTTTTGAACCCATTGAAGAGGTCATTCAGCGCTCCCAACGTCTAACCGCCACCCTTAGCGAACTGGACTCCCTCGAAACCCTTGTACAGACCTCTTTTTCCAATAGAGCGGAAAGTTCGATGAAGAAAACAAAATTGGGAGATAGATTTCGACAATTAATGGTTCGTATTGAGCGAGAGGCAGCCCGACTAAACAATCAATATGGACAGGCTTCGCAGTGGATGCAGCGTTGGATTGTCCGGGGAACGATCCTGCTCTCTTCAGTCTTGCTATTTATCAGTATCGCGGTGATCCTGGTAATGAATCGCAAGCAGCGAAACAGCGAACTGCAGTTAATTGAAAACCAGCAAGAACTGCAGGAGACCGTAAAAGATCGTGATGTACTTATACAGGAAATTCATCATCGTGTAAAAAATAACCTGGCTATCATATCGGGATTGCTTTTTATGCAATTGGAAACCTCAAATGATCCCGCCACAATCGATTATCTGCAAAATGCTTTAAATCGGATTCAATCGATGGCCCTGGTTCACGAGCAACTCTACCGGCAAACCGAGTCGGACGCACATATTGATATGGAGTCCTATTTACCTAAACTCACACAATCGATACAGGAAACATCCGGGGCCGCCCAAAAGAAAGTGGAAATAAATGTCAATGCCAGCCATATCACATTACCGCTCACTAAAGCCGTGCCTATCGGACTGTTGACTACCGAACTCATGATGAATGTATTCAAACATGCTTTTAAAAACGATTCCGAAAAACGTATTAACGTTTCCCTGACCCATTCTAACGAGCATTGCATCTTGATTATAGAAGATAACGGGGTGGGACTCCCAGACGATTTCAGCCTGGATTCGGATAGCCTGGGGATCAATATCATCAACAACCTGGTCCAGCAAATCGAGGGAGATATCCGATATGAATCGAAACCGGGTGAAGGAACCAAATTTACGATTACTTTTTGACCCTCGCTGCCCCTCGGGAATTAGAAACTTTGATTTTTTTGAATGTCCGGTCGGCAGGCTTTGCACCTAAAAGGTTAAATCCCTACTTCTTATTTCACCAGCAGCATTTTGCGTGTTTGGGTGAAATCATCGGCTTCTATCTGGTAAAGATATACACCTGAGGAGAGACCGGTCCCGCTAAACGTAACCAAGTGCTTGCCGGCTGACATCTGCTTGTCCAACAGGGTCGTAACTTCCCGACCCAGCATATCATAAACGGTCAGCTCTACCGGGGTCGCTTCGGGAAGGGAAAAGCGGATTTGGGTAGTCGGATTGAAGGGATTGGGATAGTTTTGCCGCAACGAATACGTTTGCGGACTTTCTTTTCGACCGGGCAAAGCGGTCTCCTGGTATCCCATTTCTGTTAAAAGATCCAACATCGCCTGTCCCGCTTGATCTTCTTTCATGAATGTTAACGGAAATCCAAAAAATGCAACCTGGAAGTGAGTTCGGTTGTTGACCTGAGCCATTACTTGACCTCTATACTGAGGATTAGAACACTCAGGCCGACATTGAAAGTTATATATAGGCTTAACTGAATCTTCATAATCTTTAACGAAAATCACATCAACTAAATTATCATAAAATGAGACCGGATACCCATCAGTTCGGTTAGAATCGATCGTCATATCCTGAAATCCATCTACTCCGAACGCCCCTACCATATCACCGGGAGGCGAAGTGTTGATTCTCTCCGCAGTCATGATCCCCAAGTATTTTCGGGCGAACTTATCTTCTTCAAATTGGATAGATTTATCGAGAGCGGGATACATCGATTTCAGGACTTTCCATCCCCCGATGATCACGTCACCCCCGACATCCAGGTAATCTGCCATCTGTTTCTTGTATTCTCCCACTTTATGAGCATCTGAACTTTCGGCGTACCAGTTATCGGAGTGCCATATCACCAGTTTATATTTACCCAACTCACCACGACCGGGCAACCCCTTTTCTGAAATATCCCAGTGCGTTCGGCCTCGTTTTCCTACCCAGGCATGATAGAGGGAGTCCACATAACTATCCTCCAACTGCAGATCAGTACGGTCAAAATCGCTTTCGTTGGTCCCGTCTACAATCAGGATGCCCTGATCCCTTGACGGTCGAACCAGGTTTATGCGGGCAGTATCCGGTTTCGCCATCAAGCTATCCTCGTCGCGGGCCGTGACTCGAATATTATAGGTACCCGTCGATCCGAACTGATCAGGGGATAGTACCAGGCTAGTGTCGTTGGTCCAGGTGTACGAATCACTACCTATAGCCCAACCATATTCTATAATCCTACCGTCTTTGTCACTGCCTTTAAAGGACAACTCCACCCCTTGATACCACTGATTCGTTTCCTCCAGGTAATACCGGTCGGATCCATCCTCGGGCGTGAGTATTTGAACCGTGGGATAATTTCTTACCGGGGTCGGTTCTTCGGTGTTATCATAAACGTAGATCCCGTTCTCGGTCCCCATGTATACCTGTTCCGGGCTGGTGGCCCCATACACAACCATGCTTCTAATATCTTTGGCCATAACCTCCGAATCACTGATGACTCCCCATGTATCTCCGCTGTTGGTACTTTTAAATAAAGCCAAGTCGTCGTTCCACCATTGGGCCCGGTTCTTCCCGCCTGCATAAACGGCGCCTGCATTTTCGGTACTTACAGAGACTTTTGTAAAGTCATACCCGTCAAAATACAATTGTTTCGACCAGCTGCTGCCGCGATCACCGCTCACCCATACATTTGTTCCGGCGGCTGACACGGCCGAATCCGGTTGATGGGGTAATACTCCCATATCACGGTATGCCATCATCGTTTGACTGGAATTGGCCAAACCTTCCCATTGCTCGCCCCCATCAGCGGAACGCCAAATAACACCGCGTCCGAAACCGGTCTGTCCGCCGGAATATACCATCTGTTTATCATAATAGGCGGTGGTGATAAAATATAACTGATTGGACATGTCCAAACTTTTGCTCCAACTATTCCCTTGATCTACCGACCGGTACATATCATATCCGTTTGTAGCAAAGAGGGTATCGTTACCTGCACCCGCCTGTTCCATATCAATGGTCCTACGCGTTGTGGAGTCGGATCCAAACCCATTTTGAAAAGCCTGCCAGGATGCACCGCCGTCGACCGACCGCCACAGAAACACCGAATCCTGATCCTGATGCTCCCAGGTGCCGGCCAGAAGCGTATCCGCGGATAAAACCAGGATATTTTTCACATGATCGCCTTCAAATCCGATACGGGTCCAGTCGGAAGTGTTGTTGGACACGTCGGTCCGGTACATACCGGAATCGGTGGCGGCATACATCATACTGCCGTGGATTTTCAAATCCTCTACGACATGGCCTTCCAACCCGGCGGACGTAAACTGTCCGCGGACAGGAAACGTTATTAATACAGCGATTAACAACGCCGAAAAACTTTTTAAAAGCTTCATTAAGTCGCCCTCTCTTCGCATTGATTTCTACATGTTTTATATAAATTAATGGTGCAAAAAAAATTTTACGGACTATATGCAAATTCCATGTAGACATAACGATTAGAGATGTCTAAGAAAACCCGGGCGGCGGTTCCGAAGATAATAATTTTCTGGGTAGCAGGCAGCAATAA
>CAJXOW010000112.1 GCA_913057825.1 uncultured Balneolaceae bacterium
TTCCGCAATAAGACGGTGCAGGGGCTCCTCGGATTGGCAATCTATGTGGTATGGAGTACCATTCTTCTGTCTACGATCCTGGGATGGCTGTATAATCGATTTCAGTGGTTGCCGGTTGAATGGAATGGTGCCGCCGGGGTGGCGTTGGCCCGGATCCTGCAAAACATCATGGGCATCGGATCGATTGTACTGCTGGGGGTGCTGTTTATTGTGACGCTGTTGATGATTATGGACCGGGACCTGCAGTGGTCGATCGATGGGCTCAAACTGAGGCTTGCCGATATGGGAGATAGTGTGGCCAACCTGTTCCGTAAATGGGGGGAGAAGCGAAAGGCATCCTCGCAGGAGTCGGTCGAAGAGGAGCCCGAACCCACGATCAAAGAACCGGACCAGTCTTTTCCGAACCAGAGTTCATCCGGTAATCAGCGATCAGAACAGTCGAACAGGCGGCAAAAAGGGTCAAGCGCCGGATCAACCGGAACATCGTCTGTTTCCGCCGGTGTAAATCAAGATGGGGATGCCCCGAAGCGTGATCAGCCGGCAGGTTCGCAGCCGAAAAAGCAGGAAAAGAGATCTTCCGGGGATGAAGAGGAATCAGCCCAGGAGAAGGCGCTGGAGGAAAAAACCGACGATGATATGGATATCCAGGTATATGTCGGTGAGGGAGAAGAGGAAGCGGACAAGAAGGAACTCGAAAAACAGAACCGTGACAAATCGAAGGAAACCCCGTCGATTAAATATCGGTTTCCCAAAGTGGACCTGCTGGATTCCGGCCCGGACGCGGATAACGATGTGGACCTGGAGGAAATTAAGCGAAACAAAAGTATTATTCTCGACAAGCTTGAGCGACATAATATCGAGATTGAATCGATCAACGCCATTGTGGGTCCCACGGTAACCCTTTACGAGCTGCAGCCGGCGCCGGATGTTAAAATCAGCAAGATAGAGAGCTATGCCAACGATTTGAAGATGGCTACGGCAGCCCACGGCTTGCGTATCATCGCGCCGATACCGGGTCGGTCGGCCGTCGGTATCGAGATACCGAACAGCCAGCGGGAAACCGTGTACGCCAAGTCGGTCATCAATACCAAAAAATTTGTGAATACGGATTTTATGCTGCCGGTGGCACTGGGCAAGACGATCGAAAATGAGGTGTTTATGATCGACCTTACCAAGCTGCCTCACCTGCTGATTGCCGGAGCCACCGGATCCGGAAAGACCGTGGGAATAAACAATATTCTGACCTGCCTGCTCTATAAGTGTCATCCGGATAACCTGAAGTTTGTGCTGATCGATCCGAAGAAGATTGAACTGTCCCTCTACCAAAACATCAAAAACCATTTCCTGGCGACGCTTCCGGATGCTGAAGAATCCATAATTACGGATACCACCAAAGCGCTGGAAACTCTGCACAGCCTGACGATGGAGATGGATGAGCGGTACGATCTGTTGAAAAAAGCGATGGTGCGGGACATAAAAGCCTATAACGAACGTTTTGAAAAAGGCGAGTTGGATGAAGACGACGATCACCGGCATCTGCCGTACATCGTCGTGGTGATTGATGAGCTGGCTGATCTGATGATGACGGCCGGCAAGCAGATCGAGGAGCCGATTACGCGTTTGGCTCAACTGGCGCGCGCCGTAGGTATACATCTGGTCGTGGCCACCCAGCGCCCCTCGGTCAATGTCATCACCGGTACGATTAAAGCCAACTTCCCGGCGCGCATCGCTTATCAGGTCGCTTCGCGGGTCGATTCGCGGACCATCCTGGATACCAAGGGAGCGGATCAGCTCGTTGGTAATGGTGACATGCTTTATACCAATGGCGGAGGCATGACGCGATTGCAGAATGCGTTTGTGTCGACCGAGGAAGTAGAGCGAATAACGGAGTTCATAGGCAATCAACAAGGGTATGGGCATCCGTATGAGCTTCCGGTTGAAGAAGAAGAGGAAGCCGACGGTATCCCGGATCCGTTGGATGACAAGGACGAACTCTTCGAGGATGCGGCTAAACTGGTGGTTATGCATCAGCAGGGTTCGGTCTCTTTGCTGCAGCGGAAATTGAAACTGGGTTATAATCGGGCCGGACGCATTATCGACCAATTGTATGCGGCCGGCGTGGTCGGCCCTTACCAGGGAAGTACGGCGCGCGACGTGCTTTGCGAAGATCAGGATGAACTAGAGGAAAAATTAGCGGAACTTGATGATTAAAATTTTTCGATCAGCTTATTTAATTATTTTTCTACTTCTTGGCGGCATGCTCGGTCAGGCATCCTTTCTCAAGGCTCAAGAACCGGAGATGCAACCCCTGGACCAGCTGCGTGACCGGTTTCGCGGGGGACAAATTTTCCATGCGAATTTTACGCATATTTATCAGGATTCCTATACCAAACAATCCGAAAAAAGTGAGGGAGAGGTCTGGGTTGGTGATAATGAGTACAAGGTGAAGGCTCAGCATCAACGCGTGTTGGTTTTTAACGGGATCTCAAGGGTATATGATGGGAACAAAAACCGGGTGGTGATCAGCAAGTACGATCCTCAGGAGGATGATTTTGCCCCGTCCAAGTTTCTGACGGGGACCGATACCCTTTATACGGTTAGAAGCCAGGAGACCGAAGCTGACACGGTCAGAATAACAATGCGCTCCGAAGATCCATTTACGGTATTCAAGGAAATCGAAATACGTCTGGATACGACGCTTAAGCCCATGAGCATTAAGGCGATAGATCAAGCTGACAACACGGTGTTGACTCGCTTCAATTCAGGTTCTTTTCTGAAGGATGAAACCGGTATTTTTGAATTGGAGTATCCGGACGATGCAAAAATAATTGATCTTCGGGAATAGTATTTCATGAAACGTTTTCGCAGCTGGGTTAAAATTACAGTCAGTGTCCTGCTCGGCATTTTATTTCTGTGGCTGGCTTTTCGCAATGTTCAATTTGATGAGTTACTTAATTATCTGAATACTATCCAGTACGGTTGGATTCTGCCGTTTACGGCGGCGGTGTTGATCTCGCATTATTTCAGGGCAGAACGCTGGCGACTGTTGATCCGGGAGCGAAAGGAAGACCCGCACCGGCTTACGCTTTTTTCGGGGGTCATGATGGGCTATTTGCTCAATTTCGTGTTCCCGCGGCTGGGCGAGGTTACCCGTCCCGTGTATGTAGCACGTCGTGAAAAGCTGTCATCCTCCAATCTGATCGGGACGATTATACTGGAGCGGGTAATCGACTTGGTAACCCTGGTCCTGCTGTTGGCCTTTGTTTTTGTCTATATTATCGCCGACGTCGAAGTACTTCGAAATATTTTTGGTGATGCGACGGTCTCATTTTTTCGCGATTTCTTTAATCCCCGTCAGCTCGGATACCTGCTGTTGGGGGTCTTGTTTTTATCCGGTGTGGGATTTGGAGCGTATCGGGGACTTCAGTATCTCGGGCGGCGGGTGCAGCGCATCGAGTCGCTTTTGAACAAATTTCGAAAGATGGTACGGACCTTCATCGATGGCTTGCTGGCTATCCGGAAAGTCGAGCGGTGGGGAAGCTTTTTGTCGTTTACGGCTATTATCTGGATATGCTATATATTAATGACGTATATTCCATTTTGGATGTTTGATATGCAGCAACAGTATCAGCTGGGAATGCCGGAAGCTCTGAGCGTTACCGTTATTTCGGCCATCGGTGTCGTTATACCGACGCCCGGCGGTATCGGGACGTATCACTATTTTGTGAAACAATCCCTGTTAATTCTTTTTGCCGTACCGGCAGTGACGGGACTGGCCTACGCGACGGTTACCCATGCCGTGATGATGCTGGTGGTTATAGTAAGTACCCCACTGGTTGTCATTGCAGAGCGACTGGCCGTCAATCGCGCATCCACCGGACGGTTTTCGCTGCGTGATATTAAAGTGCCTGAAGAATAAGATTTTAGCATTAATATTTTTTAATTTTCTTTGAGCGGTCTGTCGGACTTTTCGAAGCCCTTGTTTCCGACAGATCGCCAAATAACAGAAGGTGAGTGATGAAGACCAGGTCAATGACTTTAATCATGAAACGAAGTGCAGTTCTCGTATTATTGACGACGGGATTCCTGCTGGGATGCGTGTATCTGTCCCCGGTTAAGGCCCAGCAGGGAACAGAGACCGAGCGGTCGCTGCTGCCCGATATAGATCCCCAGGATATTGAAATTCGTAGCGAATTCAAGGCGAATTTCAGGGGACTCAGCCGGCAGCCGATACTTGGTTTCAACCCGGAACCCCGACTGTACAAAGTCAGTCCCGAACGATCTCCGTTTATAGAAAGCCAGGAAGAACGCATGGCTGATCTGCCGGTCGTTCAGCTCAGTCGACCCACTCCGCCTCAGATGGAATTTTTCAGCTACCCGGCCGATGGGCAATTTTATTCGGAAACGGGTTTTGGCAGCTACACATCCCCCGAAGCCCGGATGTACGGGGGAGTGGATTTAAATGAACAGAGTTCATTATCGGCGCAGTTGAATCACCACTCCTCGTCGGGACACCTGGTCAATGATTTTGGGGCGTTTCGAGACTTTAACGCAGATCTGGGGTATCATTTGGACCTGGAAAATGCGGGACGGTTGAATTTGAATGTGGGGGGAGAGCATAATTTTAACAACCTGTTTCCTGCCGAAGTAAATACTCCTCTAAACCCCGACGACGTCGATTCCCGCAATGAGTTCAAGGGAGCTCATGTCGAGGCTCGTTATGGACAATGGAAGAATTCCTACAAGGGGTGGAGCCTTAAAGGAAGATATGACCTATTTGAGGCCAAAACACGAGTAGGTATGAGCGACCAGGAAAGTCGAGAAGATGAAGGAAGAGCGCATTTCCGTTACCAGTGGACCGGCAATCGCACCCATGAGATCTACCGGATCGATGTGCGGGGACGATATGGTCAGCTTACTCCCCGCCCAAGGTCTTCGGAGGATTGGTACCGGGCCGGGGCGAAAGTGACCTATCAACGGCTCCTGGCCCATGAGACATTTTTGTCGGGATCGATTGGATTGCAGGGAGCGGGAGAATCAGGCGGTGGAAAGCTTTTGTATCCATCCTCATTACTAGAAGCGAAGCACTGGTTCGGGGAAAATTTGACCCTGCAAGCCCAAGTGGAAACGCGGCTAACCAATTCCACGCTTAAAGAGCGCTACGATGATAACCCGTTTTTGCTGGCTTCGACAGATCTGGCACCAACTCCCCGAATACAGCATTCGTACCGGATGGGAGGAAGCGTAAAAGTCGACTGGAGGATATTTAAACGCACATACCTCGAGGCAAAGGGATCCTTCCATCATATCGATGACTATGCTTTCTATGCGAATGGGCCAAGAGTATCGGCCTTATTCAGAGGACCAGGGTTCCCGAATAACGTATTTAATGACTTCTACAGAACTTTTTATGAAGATGCCCGGATAGGAGAGTTCCAGGCCTCCCTGACCCACGATTGGATCCCTAAGGTTTTCTGGATGAGGGCCGCCGCTATGTACCGAACCCATAAGTTGACCGACGGATCCGACCAACCTATTCCTTTTGTGGCAGATTATAAGATGGAGTCACGGCTTTTTGTCAAACCGATTTCCACTTTTAGGATTGAATTGTGGGGATCTTACGTAGGTCCCAGACACAACTCCGCTAACACGAATGAGCTGGACCCTTATTTGCTGGCCGGAAGCAAATTTGAATACAAAATAACAGATCATATAGGCGCTTATATCAAGGCTGAAAATATAATGGACGAACAATACCAGGTCTGGGAAGGGTATCAAGCCAGGCCGCTTCAGCTTTATGGTGGAGTTATTATCAGTCTATAGACTTATTGCACAGGTTAATGGTAAGATTAGAATTTTAAGCTACGATGCAGGAAGAAATCAAAAAGGCATTTAAATCGGTTATCCGTGATCAATTAATACAACGGAACGAGGTCCATATCGAGGATCTTGGGATTTTTAAACCGGTTCACCTGCCCCAGCGAAAGTGGGAATATAAAAACGGTAAAGTGGTATTGTTGCCACCCCAGGATTACGTGGAATTCAAGGATGTTAATCAACAGAACGAGCAGGAGTAGTTATGCCGATTTCCAAAGATGAATTGATCGATCTGATTGCCGAGAAAGTGGATTTTGATCGTGACCAGGTGGAGTCTGAGGTTAATCAATTAATTCAACAAATACGAGAGAAGACTGGCGAGGGAGAATCTTTTGAACTGGAAGGGTTTGGTCGTTTTTACGAGAAGGAAGGATCGTTGCTTTTCGATCCGTCCGATGACTTAAGCACCGAGATGAATTATAAATATGCCGGTATGGAACCGGTTGAATTGGCTGAATCCAATAAAGACCTGCCTGATGAGGAATCGGTAGATGAGGTCAGTGAAGCCGGAGAAGAAAGTAGTCGTCCCGAAACTGAAGATGGTGAAGAGGAAAAGGATTCTGAGGAAGAGCCAGAAGAAGGGTTTGATGCCGGGGCAGCTGAAGAAGAGGAAGATGTGGATTTTGAAAAAATATTTGGTCTTTCGGCAGGTGCCTCAATAGAGGAAGAGACCGAGGAGGACGACGATAAGGAAACGCCTGAAAGTGAGCAGGAAGTACAAGAGGAGGCCGAAACGTTTGAAGAGGAGGAGATGGAGCCGGTGGAAGATACTGACGAGGTATTCAGTGAATCAACCGACGAAGAGCGATCCGAAGAAAAACCCCGGAAGGAGAAAGAATCATCAACAGAGGATGATTCTGATTTGCAAATTGACGAACCATCTGAAGAGAACCAACCTGATCGGGAAGAGCCTCGCGAAGAACGGGAGCAAGTCGCGGAGGAGGAGAGCACGTCGGAATTGGACATATTCGAGGAAGAAGAAAAGGTTGGAAGTTCGGAACGGGAAACCCGGCAGACTGAAAAATCTGGAGAAGAACAAAAAACGCAAAAAAGACGAAAAACTCGTTCCCGCCGTAATCGTTCTTTTTTGATGAAGTTAAACCAAAAGTTTCCGATCATTCCTCTGCTGATTATTTCGGTTTCAATCGTTGTGCTTGGCTTTGGATTCTGGATAATTACCAGTCCGGACATGCGGGAAAATGTGGGAGATCTTATTTACGGATCGGAATCCACTACAGCGGTGAAGCAGGAAAAAGCTCAACCGGTTGCGCCTGAAAATGAGGCAAGTGATGAAAACACTGCGGCTAACCAGGCCGGGGAATCCGAAAACGAACAGGCAACACCGATCGACGAGGGAGGTGACGATGCCGGGGAGCCGACGGATGAGGTGGTCCAAAAACAGGCGGCACGCCAACAGGAAGCAGGGAAGAAGACCGAACCCTATGGTTTGTTCGGTTCCTGGTATTCAGAGGGGACGAGCTATACGCTGATAATTTACTCTTTTAAAGAACGTTCCTATGCAGAGGAGGTAATTGAAAACATGCAAGAGGCCGGATATCGCATGCATATCCATAGCGCAATAGTTGATGGAAATCGGTATTATAGAGTCGCAGTCGGTCAATTTAGATCGATCGAGGCGGCCCAGCAAGCCGCATCCAAGCTGGATGCCCGGCACCGTGAGAACTTCTTCATCCGCAATATTTCAAACTCGTAACTAAACTATTTACTCTTAATAATCGACGGTTCATGATACTCAACAATCTAGCCTTATTATTGCAAATGCAGCCTGACACGGCCGATACGCTTACGGCCATGAATATGCAGCAAGAACAAATGTCGTTTTTCGAGCTATTGTCGCAAGGCGGCATTCTCATGATTCCCCTCTTTATACTTTCGCTGCTGGCCATATATGTGATTATTGAACGGTGGTTGTTTTTGAAAAACTCGAGAATGAATCAGGATGTGTTTTTGCGGGAGATTGAATCGATGCTTAAAGATGGTGATCGTGAGCGGGCGCTGCGATATTGCGACAAATATGAAAAGCCGCTGCCTCGTATACTGAAAAGTGGGATACGGCGACTCGGTCGGCCTATAAGGGATATCGAGGATGCGATTCATAATGCAGGTAAGAAAGAAATTTTCCACCTGGAAAAACGGATGAATTGGCTTGGGACCATAGCTGGGG
>CAJXOW010000113.1 GCA_913057825.1 uncultured Balneolaceae bacterium
CTCGCGTTCGGGGCCGCCGTCCAGCGGTGGCTCGCTCCGGAGCCATCCAGCACGGTGGGCATGATGTCGACCAGGTGTCCGACGTCGCGGACGATTTTACCTTCACCGTCTATTACGCCGGGCCAGCGAACCACCAAAGGCGTTTTGATGCCGCCTTCATGGGTCCAAACTTTATATTTTCGGTAGGGTGCGTTGCTGAGATTCGCCCAGACCATGCCCTGGCTTGACGAACGACGACTGTCTTCTTTCCATTCTTCATAATTATCCATCATATTCTCGCCCCATTTATACCCGAATACCTCGGAAGCGGGCTCGCCGGACGATCCGTTATCCGACATAAACAAAAACAGGGTGTTGTCAAACTTACCTATATCTTTGAGGTGTTTAACCAACCGGCCGATATTCTGATCCATCCGGTCAATCTGGGCGGCGTAAATTGAGCGACGAAAATCGAGCTCTTTTTTTGTCTGCTGGCTGAGCGTATCCCACTTCGGAAGATGGTTAGGTGGCAGGGCGGCGTGATCGGGCAGAATATTCATTTCTTTCATGCGCTCAATTTTTTCTCGTCGCAACTGATCCCAGCCTTTCATCCAGGTACCTCTGTACTTGTCGACGACCTCATCGGGCGCTTCCAGCGGCCAGTGCGGAGAGTTGTAGGCGACATACAGGAAGAAGGGGCGCTCTTTCTGTGCCTGTTTCACTTCCTGGTTCAGGAAATGGATCGCATAGTCGGTGAAGGCATCGGTCGTATAGAAGTCTTCCTCGGGATGCAGGTGATTGGTCGGATCCTCGGTCGGCGGAATCTGTTCCTTGCCGTCCAGATATACCGAGCAGCAGTCGAGTACCTTGTAGTAGCTGTCGACATGTATATGAATTCCGTAGAATCGATCAAATCCCCGGTTCACCGGCCAATAGGCTTTTTTCTGATGTCCGACATGCCACTTGCCGCTCATCATGGTCTTGTACCCGGCTTCATTAAGTACCTCAGCAAGCGTAACCGTTTTCTCATCGAGGTAGCCCTGGTAGGCGCCGCCGTGATCAAGGTACACGAGTCGCCCCACACCGGCCTGGTGAGGATACAAGCCGGTCAGCAGGCTGGCCCGCGAGGGACTGCAGCGGGCGGTGTTGTAAAAGTTGGTGAACTTGAGCCCGTTATTGGCCAGCTTGTCGATATTCGGCGTTTGAATTTCCGCCCCGAAACTGCCGAGGTCCGAGTACCCCATGTCATCGGCGAGGATAAGCACGATATTGGGACGTTTATCCTTGTTGCCAGAAGGACGTTGGTTGCTCTGAGCCATTGCCATATGGCTAAACACCAGAAATATTATCAGCGTCGTGAAGTGTCTCATAATCAGGGATCAATATCGAGCTTAAAGATTCTTATATGTTAACAGTAGATATGCTGTATAGAAAGAATTTTTCAAAACCTCAACATATTAGCAGATTTTGAGGGGCATGTAAATATAATTGCCCTATTTTATCAACATCATCTTTCTGGTAGTCGATTCGCTGTTGGAATGCAACTTGTACAAGTACATACCGCTGGTAAAGTTGGAGCCATCGAACGGGACTATGTGTGATCCGACATTTAAGTGTTGATCCAATAAAACCGCTATTTTTTCTCCTTTTATATTGTATATCTCCAGGGTTACTTTTCCGGATTCGATGAGATCAAACCCTATGTTAGTGGTTGGGTTAAAGGGGTTGGGATAATTTTGTTTGAGTATAAAAGCACGAGGCATATCGATACGAGAGACCGGTTCAATCGGCAGGGGGACCTCGGAAGGACGAGTAGTAGTGTAAGTATAAACCGATTCTGAGTAAAGGGCCCAATCATTCTGATTCCAGAAGTTAACCTGGACCTCCTGGAGGTTGAAGTTCGAGTCGTAGAAAAAGTCCGTTTTTACGTTGTTGGTCCAGATTGCGCTTGAACTATTCCATAGTTGATTAATCGATTGAAGTAGCTGGCCGCGGTCCTTATAGCGATCCAATTGTCGGGTGCTGAACATCCAGCCGGTGGAAGGGAAATAGCTTTCCCTTCGGATGGTACGTGTGCTGTCGGTGTAAGCATGAAAAGACCGGGCAGTAAACTGCCAGTCCGAGAGTTCTTGATCCCAATTAGAAGTGGTGGTCCGACGAAGGGTATCCCCGGAATAGTCATAGACTATTTTATAATAATTGATCCAATCATTCTGTTCATTCAGGTAGACATACAGGCTGTCGTCCCTGCCAAGCTCGTTGACATAATGATGTGTTCTGCTGTTATCCGTCCAGTTGCTGTTTATGGTATCCCAACTTTGTTCGGTCTCGATTGATAAATAATTGTTATTGTCATACTCGAAGAGCGTTTTGTGGAGGTTGATCCACTCACCCTCTTCCCATTTTTGAATGACCTTCTCTGTCAGCAGTTTATTTATATCATAATGGGAGGTTTCCAGGGTGGAATTAACCGAAGAAGTGTCGAAAACCACCTTGGTTAGTTTGTTATCCTGGGTGCTGTCGGTGTTATATGAAAAAAAGATGGATTGTGATAGAGCGGGTTGATCATTCTCATAGGTGTAGATATCGTATTTTTCCAGCCAAAATCCCGCGTTGTTGATCAACTTAAACTTGTTCCTTAATCCAAGGACTTCATTTGTCCCCAATGTATCATTCAGGAGTGCCGGCTCACCGAATTGAGTCTTCTCGTTAATTAGTTGCTGGGCAGCGGCTTGCAACGGTAAGATCAGTAAAAGGGCCACCATGCCAAAGTTCAGCACTTCAAATTTCATTTCGATCTCCTCAACAATTAAAATATTGGAATAGGAAAGCCATAGGCTTTAAGCCGTCGATTTTCTGACGGATCCCCAAGTCTATAGGGGGTATCTTGAAAATACAGACTCCTGGCGGTTAATAGTAGCAATCAACTTTTTTAAAGCGGTAATAACCACTTACAGACAAAGACTCTTGCTATCTTGAATTATATATTCAATATATGAACTTGATGAAAGAGAATGTAGAAGATTAAGAGAATTTTAATAAATCAACGAGCTATAGGTGTCTTGAATTTCCGGGGGGTCGTTTATTGGGATAATCAGAAAATGCTATCCCATTTTTTCATGGCAACTTGAATAGCGGATTCCCTATATGTTTATTAAAAAATGTATAGGCAACATAGATACATAAAATTGAAGGGTCGCGAAAATGGCATTTTATCTGGTAACGGCGGAACCAATAAAGGAGCGATTAAATGAGTTAAAGGAGAAATTACAGCAAAAGGATTTTATCTCTCTTCGACCTTTCGGAAATACCTTGCATCAATCGTTATTACATGCAAGAAGGACTTCGGATGGCGGAGCGGCATGGGAGGAAGAGGATTATTGTTCACCTCCGCTTGCCCAGGAACGGGAAGCAGTGCTTGATCGGTATTTTAAAGATATTGAGGTGAATCAAGTCCAACAGGGAGAGGGATGGGAACAGCTCAAATCACAGCCTTATCTTTTCCCCCATCTGGTTAAAGGAAAATAAATTGGGAAAGATTCCAATGTTCATAACATTTAATACAAGGCAAAATTTATAAAATGAGATTGAGGTTATTTCAAGGGGGGTTGTCAAGTTTAATAATTTGTTGTTGTCAAACCATATTGTATATTGATAACAGTGATTAGGAGAGAGGGAGTTTGACGGATAATTAAGGTGATCATTACCGGATTAGGTGAGCCGTCAATATACTAAAAGCACGTCATGTAGCGGCCGTAATATAACATATGGCTAGAGGTGGTATACGGCTGGTGGATATATAAGCGTCAATTAAATCGGAAAACACGCATTTCGCAGTAGGTATATCTTTAGCTATATAACATCAAAATGGGGATTTGTTATGATAAATCGTACAACATCACTATCTACATGGTTTGTAGTTTTAATAACGTTTGTATTGTTATTTTTCGGATGTAATGATAATCCGACGGAGACGCAAGATGGTTCGGAACCGAGAGATCTAGCTGGATTGGCAGACCAGGCGACCCAACCGCAAATGAACCTTGAGGACCACTATATTGTGGTGCTGAAGGAAAATGCATCGATCGATAAGGTGACGGGCACCCACGGTATTTCTGCAACTTTTCGTTATTCGCACGCACTTAATGGTTTTGCTGCATATGTAAAAAGCGACCAGGTGTTACAGGCATTGAAGAAAAATCCGAGAGTCCAGTATGTCGAAAAAGATCGTGCGGTTCATGCTGTGGACCAAACTTTGCAGGCCGGGGTCGATCGACTCCAGATTGATCAGAATACTACGGCTAATATCGACAACAACGATGACGCTATGGATGTGGATATAGGCATTCTGGATACGGGAATAGATCTCGATCACCCGGACTTGGATGTTCAGGCCGGTAAGGATTGTATTGATGACGGTAAAAGCACGACTAACGATGATAATGGACATGGTACCCATGTGGCAGGTTCTGCTGGAGCCATCGATAATTCAAGCCATACGGTGGGAGCAGCACCCGGTGCACGGGTTCATGCGATCAAAGTGCTGGATTCCGGCGGTGGCGGATCCATTTCCAGTGTAGTCTGCGGTATCGATTACGTTACGGCTAATGCGAGTACGTTCGAAGTAGCCAATATGAGTCTCGGCGCTCAAGGTACCAGTAACGCCATGCGCACCGCCATACAAAGCAGTGTGGATGCCGGGGTGTATTATGCGGTTGCCGCCGGAAATGACGGAGCTGATGTGTATGGAGGGGACGGTACGTTCGGTACCAGCGACGACTTTATCCCGGCCGCCTATCCTGAGGTGGCTGCCGTGTCGGCAATGGCCGAATATGACGGATCATCTGGTGGAAATGGCGGATCGTTGATTTTCCAGGGATGCGGTAAGGTCGAGGATGATACGTTCGCCGATTGTTTTTCAAACTACAGCCAAAGTGTAATTTCTTCCAATCCGGTTAACTCACCGGGTGCCGCGATTGATGTAGCCGCCCCGGGAGTTGCGGTGCTCTCGACGACCAATAACGGGGGTACCGGCGAGAAAACCGGAACGAGTATGTCCTCGCCTCATGTGGCAGGGGTAGCGGCGCTTTATATTGTTGAAAAAGGACTCAGCCCGAGCTCGGCATCGGACGTGTATGCGGTCCGCCAGGCCCTGATCGATAACGGTCAACCACAATCGAACTGGCAGGGCGGAGATACCAAAGATCCGGACAATAATCCCGAACCGCTGGTGCAGGCGATTTTTGGTTCCGATAGTCCGCCTTCAGTAAATATTACCAATCCGTCCGATGGTGCAACGGTATCGGGGGATGTTTCGGTTACGGCTGACGCCTCGGATGATAATAGCGTGAGCCAGGTCGAGTTCTTTGTAGATGGTAGCTCGATTGGAACGGACAGCAATGGTGGTGATGGTTGGACCGCTACTTGGACCACCACGGATTATAGCGACGGTGATTATCCAGTAACCGCGAAAGCGACCGATGACAATGGACAAACAGCTTCGGATCAGATTACGGCAACGGTCGATAATGTTGATGAAGCTCCAACGGTTTCCTGGATTAATCCCTCGGATGGAGCAACAGTGAGCGGTACGGTAAGCATCCAAATTTCTGCTTCCGACGACCGCGACAACGGATCGAATCTGACGGTCGAATGGCAAGTGGATGACGGCACGTGGCAAACGGCAACCTATGACTCCGGCTGCGACTGCTATACCGACAGCTGGGATAGCGGAACGGTTTCGGACGGTAGTCATGACCTTGATACGCGTGCAACCGATACCGGAAGTAATACCAGCTCCGAATCACGTATAACGGTTACGGTCGACAATACGACCGAAATCGGTATGCATGTGGGCGATCTGGATGGAAATAGTATCAATAACGGTTCCACCTGGACGGCCGAAGTAACAGCAACTGTCCATGATCCGCAACACGGTCCCCTGGGGGATGCGACGGTTTCATTTTCATGGGATAGCCGGGATAATAGCGGCACAGCCCAGTGCACCACGTCTTCTGACGGAACATGCATGGTTTCGGTCAGTGGTCTTCTAAAACGTTCCAGTGATGCTGCCTTTACTGTAGAGAACGTCGCGCATACCGACTATAAATATGATGCCAGTGCTAATCACGATCCGGATTCTGATAGTGACGGCTCTATAATTGTCGTCCAGAAACCATAAGGGTAAAACCTATTAACAGAATCCTGATTTAACAGGAATGTCAAGAGGGTCCGATTTCTATATGAAAGTCGGACCCTCTCTTTTTTCGGATTCCCTGTACCAGTTGCATAGACCTGTTCCATTTGATTAAGAAGAAAGGGTTCAATATGTTTATAACATCAATTTAAAGGCAGTAATATTGTTTTCAATTTTATATCTTGTTTAAGACGGTCTCTTGGCTAACCTTATTTATAGTGATTGCAGGTAGTTAAAGATTGAGGATTGCAGGTATAACAGGTACCATAAAATAAAAAGGGGATAGATCATGATCTATAAAAACGGAATACCGGTAGGTGGATTCACTCGCACGTTAACTATTGCGATGGTAGTGACAGTTAGTATAGCTTTGTTTTCCTGTCAACCCAAAGAAAGGGAGAGCAGGGGGATGCAAACGGCAACCGTGGATACAGCTGCAATAATGTCGGCCATTGATAGCTTGCGAAGCAATTACCAGTCGGCAGTTAACAGCGGTAATTTTAAAAAATTGGAAATGCTGGTAACCAGCGATCATATGGGGATACAGCCGGGATCGGCCGATTGGGATTCCATGCGTGCAAACTACAGGGGTGCTTTTCCACCCAACGCCAAACTGCAAATTAATCCCATGGAAACCAAGGTGTTAAGCCATAATTGGGCCTATGAAATAGGTACAGGTACCCTTACGTATCCCACGAAAGATTCCGATAAATCAAAATCTCTCAGCGACACCTATATGGTGCTCCTGAAGAAGACCAAAGATGGCTGGAAAGTACACCGGGAAGTATCCAGTTCATATATCAAAGGTAAGGAGAGTATGTAAGATAATAAGCGTGAGTAGCGATTGTCATCGGATTGACCGGTCCGAAAATCTGTTTGGATTGGCCATGTCACTCAATATGCTTTTTGAAACCAAAAAAGGCTTAGATTTTACGCCCCGTGAATTCGAGAATTGGGTGGATCAAGTCGGATTTTCCGACACAGAAATTATACCCTTGGCCGGACCCGCCAGTATAGCAATCGCATAAAAATTAAATAAGACAAAAGCCCAAAGCTGAAAGCTCAAAGTTGAAAGCATACAACTGCTGGTGTTCAAAGTATGAAGTTACAGAACACAAATACCTGCATAAATAACTTCGAGCTTCGAGCCTCCAGCTTCGAGCTAAGGTGAAAGGCGATAACCGGCAATAAGTTGCAGCAGGATCGGAAACCCAAATACGAACTGCAGATTATCTTTCACCTTTCACCTTTCACCTTAATCAGTTGTACCGAATTGATAGACGGACAACGTGTGATACAGTTCGTTCGGCTCCAGTACGGTTGACGGCCAGTCGGGATTGTTGGGACTGTCCGGGTAGTGTTGGGGTTCCATGCAGAAGCCGGTGCGGTGCTCATACGCCTTGCCTTGCTTGCCGATTATACTGCCGTCGAGGAAGTTTCCGGAATAGAATTGCAGGCCGGGTTCGGTCGTGTAGATCTTCATCACGCGACCCGATTGCGGTTCGGTAACTTTCGCCGCCAGGCTGAGGGGGGGATTGCCTTTCTTGTTTAAGACCCAGTTGTGATCGTAGCCTTTGCCGTTTTTAAGCTGTTGGTTGTCGGCTTCAATTCGCTTGCCGATAGTTGTCGGATCGGTAAAGTCGAACGGTGTTCCCTCGACCGCGGCAATTTCGCCGGTGGGGATGAAGGTGGAGTCGATCGGCGTATACTGATCGGCATTAAACATCACTTCATGGTCCGTAATCTTGCTGGAGGCCGGGCCCTGCAGGTTGAAATAGGCGTGATTGGTCAGGTTGA
>CAJXOW010000114.1 GCA_913057825.1 uncultured Balneolaceae bacterium
TCATTGTACACAATATCCCCAAGCGTCAAACCAAAAGCGAATTCACCGGTCCCTTCCAATTCAGAAATAATATCTCGGTCCAAGTAGTCAATTTCCTGAACATTTCGAGACTGCGGATCTCCAAACAGAATGACCCGGTACTTTTGTTTTTTTTCGGTTTTCTGCAGCGCAAAATTGATCGAATCCGGCAGCGGGCCCGTGGCTGTAACTCCGGGATAGCGGCTGGAGGGAGACCCGTAAGGTTTGTGGATATAATAAAACTGGGGAAGGTTAGATCCGTTAAGCGGCAGTTCATAACCGGCCGGCTTGATAACAAAAATCTTCCCTCCATCCTCGTTAATGGGCAGCGAATAATATCCTTCTTCATTGGTCAGGACGACCTCCTTGCCATTTGAAACGGCTACCTCCGAAACCCTGGCATCTTCCGAGTCCAGCTTGTTGTTCCCGTTACCGTCCTGGAATACGATCCCGTCAGCGGTCTGTTGTCCCATCAAGACGGCGGGTATAAACATAGCCGCAACCGTACATGCCCAAACCCGTTTAATGAAATTCTGTCTGCAAGTTGAAAATCTGTCTAGTGCCTGCGTAAGTCTCATCAGCTATTACCGCTCTTTTAGATTTATCAATTAAGATTGCTTACTAAAACCTTTTAGCCACTTCGTATCAAAGTAAAGAATCCTGAGATGAATATCAGATAAAATATCGGTTTTGCCCAACACCATTATCGTTAACGGGTTAGTACAAAATGCGGATCTTTACTGAAAACTAAAGTAACCAAAATTGGAGTATTCGTGAAAACTGGATTTTACCGCTTGCCATGCCCAGTACTGGGTTTTATTTAGATCATAATCCACCCGGTACAAATTGGCTCGCCACACGGTTCCCGGATCTGGCGATATATTATTCAGGGGACGCAGCAGCTTGAAGGGAATATAAATTTCAGCTATCCATTTTTCGACCTGCGCTCCACTTTTCCGGCTTCCTCCCTTCACCGTGACGGCATGACGCGTTTGCTGCTCCCCCTTATACATGAACGGGCGCCACCTTA
This sequence comes from uncultured Balneolaceae bacterium, assembly GCA_913057825.1. Classification (GTDB taxonomy): domain Bacteria; phylum Bacteroidota; class Rhodothermia; order Balneolales; family Balneolaceae; genus CAJXOW01. The sequence goes on from CAJXOW010000114.1 coordinate 1,049, forward strand.
CTTTATCTCCCTGCTCGTTGGAAACCAGGAGCGGCAGCTCAAAGTTTAATGGAGAAAGTTCATATTCAAGATAAGCCGTTTCAGCGGTATCCGGCCAAAGAAATACTTCCACTACATCCTCTTTCCAAAGTTTCGAAAAGTCGGACTTCATGGTGGCCGTTAACCTTCGGTCTTTGCATTCAAACAAAAAATAAATTCCCGATTCAGAATACAGAATTTTAACCCGGGTCTCCCGCGTGCCAGCATATGCCGATTGCTTATTTGAAGATCGGAGCGGCAGTGGTATCCATTCCGCTTTTTTCCATTGCTGCGCCTCCTGATTACCCTTGATCGGGAAATCCGCCGTTTTTTCAATTTTGAGCGTATCCGCCGGGTCAGCCAAATCGGAAGGACCCATGGTTTCCGGGGTGGCCGACAGACCAGAACCATCAAGCCAGAGCATCCAAATAACAGAAAGTATCCAATACATGCAATGTATGACTGATTAAAACTTCTTTTGCGGGATAAAAATGGCTACGCATTTACTTTTTATCCAATCCAACCATGTTCACTTTGCAAAAAGCTTCCGCATACCCTCTCACTATTGTTCGCCGATTATTTTCAATGCATTCTCCCTGTAAATGTTTTTGAGAACGTCATCTTTTAATCCGAGCCCGTATAGAGGCCACTTGTATCCCATAAGATCGGTTAAATAAAAATGGTCGTCTTCCGTTTCAAGGATTCTGAACGTAGTTCGGTACATCTCCAGGGTGGTAGTGCTATTGCCATAATCCGTGTTATTATTAAAGGTCTCCCACCCGTAATCGGTCCCGTACACAATCTTGTCTTGATGTCGCCGAAAAAAATCGGCGGCTGCACGGGGTGTGGTGGAAAATTCTGCAAATCGAGCCCCAATATCAGCATACAGATTCTCATATTTCTCAAGCATGGCTCCTATTCGAGACAGATCATACGACAAATTAGCCAGGTGCGCCGCAACAAATGTGGTGTTGGGATGTTTCTGGACCGTGCGTTCCAGCATTTTAATCAACCCATTGTGTCCTACCCTTTTATCCTTATTGCGTATGCGCCAGGTGTACGATCGCATCAACCCGTCGTTGGTCGAATCCATCGGCTCATACATCCAGATCGGATCTGTAACGTGGATATTCACCGGCATACCCAGCTCACCCGCTGCTTCAAATACCGGATCCAGACGAGGATCATCTGGATGCATTCCAATCGCCTTGGTAGGATGAGAATAAACCATGCCGCGACCTTTATCTCCCAGCTCCCCCAGTCCGTCGCATCCGATTTCATGCAGCCTTTTTAATTCTGCTACGGCCTTAGAACTCCATCCTTCCTCCTTGTATCCCGTATAATCAATGCCGCAATACACGTCAAATCTTTCCGGGTACTCACTATATACCGCATATATCGAATCGAAACGAGCCCCCGTGGCTTCCGTAAAAATCATGGCCTTTTCGATACCCGCCTGATTCATAATCTGAATGCGCTTTTTTACTTCCTCCCGGGCAGCCTCATAATCGTGCGTATGTAGATCGATGACAGGATATTTGGCCTTTTCCAAATTATGCTCGGGTACTTTGTGTATCGACCTGGGCATCCAGTCCTTGAGCAGCAGTCGATCTGCCAAATCCTTTTGAGGATTTTTCTCCGTGGAAGACCCGCACCCGATGGCCAAAAGTAATATACCCAGCAATCCTGTGAGTCCGACGGTATACCTGAACACTGATTTCATAATTTGATTAAGCGTTTTTAAAATTTTTGCGGGATCCTTCCCCACTCCAGTTTAGCGGTCTCGCCAATACCAATACATATCACATATTTTACTTTTAAAACGCTAAAACAATTTAGCTATGAAGTTTTTAAACATCAAGCAAACTGAAAAACAGTTGGCTTTTTTTCATTGCTACCCTGCTATTTCCTTTTTATTTGATCGTATGTTTATTAAGTTGGAGCTAAAACCTTTTAGTTTCAAAAGGTTTGCTATTAAATGAGATGTTGACATCGACTTCCACCTTCACTCAATAAATATTTATATGCTATCGCTCCAAGAAAAATGGCGGGAACTTGATCGACTAAACAATGCCGTGCTGGCTATCAACTTCTATAATTTTGAGACTTTATCGAGCATTCTCAAAGCGGCCAAGCGAAAACAGTTGCCGGTCATTATTCAAGCAACCCGTAAAACCATCCAGTATCTCGGCCTCGATGTCACACTTGGGCTTGCAAAATCTGCCCGTAAGCAGTATGAAGTGGATGCATGGCTTCACCTGGATCATGCGACGGATCTTGATCTGATTCGGCAATGCATTAAGGGTGGATTTGATTCGGTGATGATCGATGCAAGTGAACAACCCTACAGGGAAAATATCGAGACTACCGAAAAAGTTGTGGAGATGGCTAAACCCCACCGGGTAAATGTAGAGGCAGAACTGGGATATGTAGCCAAAATGGGACAATCCCGCGAAAAGATTCGTTTTACTCAACCCGATGAAGCCAAAATTTTCGTGGAGCAAACAGGAGTTGATGCCCTCGCCGTCGCCATCGGTTCCGCCCATGGTTTTTACGACAAAGAGCCCCGCCTGGACCTGGAGCTTCTCGGGCAAATACATGATGCCACCCCGGCCGCCCTAGTACTGCACGGCGGCTCCGGCATTCCCCCTCGCCAGCTGAAAAAAGCTATAAAAAAGGGTATTCGAAAAATTAATGTAGCTACCGAAATAAAAAATAAATTCATTGGATCGCTTAAGTCCGAATTGCAGCACACGGATGATATCGACCTGCGCAACATATTTCCAGAAGCCATCAAAGAAGTTCAGCACTTGATTGAAGATAAACTGGATATAGTTGCCAGGGAAAATTCATAATTGAATTGGTTTTGCGGCTTGCAACTCCATAAGGCCTTTAAAAACAACGAACTTTTAAATAAAAGAAGCCCGGGCTATCAGAATTTTCTGCATGATGCCCGCATTTTCCATTGAAATAAATCACAATACCTATTAAATATTTTCCATGTCTGAACCATCACATGACGTCTTAGTTGTCGGAGAGTTGAACGTTGACTTGATACTCAACCAGATTCAAGGATTTCCGGAAGTAGGGAAAGAAATTCTGGCGGATGAGGTTACCATGACGCTGGGCAGCTCATCGGCCATATTTGCAAGCAATCTCAGTGCACTGGGAACCTCTGTGAGTTTTTTCGGAATGATCGGGGAGGATTCGTTCGCCGACACCGTTATAGGATCATTGCAAGAAAGAAAGGTCGATACGAATCCGATCATACAGGATCCCCACCTGAATACCGGCATCACGGTCGCCTTGAATTATGGGAATGACCGGGCCATGATTACCCATCAAGGAGCCATGAGCAAGCTTTCCATGGAAGCGTTTGATCCGGACTTGCTCACCCGCGTGCAGCACCTTCACTTTTCGTCCTATTTTCTTCAGCCGGGCCTTGCCAAAAACCTCGATGTGCTGATGAAACAGGCCAGGAAAAATGGGGTAACCACCTCATTGGATATTCAGTGGGATCCCGGCGAACAATGGGATTTTGATGCAGAAATAATTTTGCCCCATGTAGATCTGTTTCTTCCGAATGAAACGGAATTGAAACAGATCACGGGAAAAACCGATCTGGAAACGGCTCTTCAATCGATTAGCGAATTTTCCAATATTACGGCGGTGAAGCTCGGGGAAAAGGGATCGGCTTATATGCAGAATGGCGAAATTCAATATGCATCCCCTTATCCAAATGAAGAGGTAGTGGATGCGATCGGGGCCGGCGATAGTTTCAATGCCGGTTTTATTCATAAATACCTGTCTAATGCCGACCTGGCGGAGTGTGCGCGTGCGGGCAATCTTTGTGGAATGCTGTCTACCACAGCCCCGGGAGGAACCGACGCATTTGAAAATATGGAACGACTGAAAAAAATCGCCCGATCATCGTACGAAGTGGACCTGGAACAGTTTTTGGAAATATGATACAGGCATTGATGTGCTGTCTATCTACCCATCATTTTAGTTTGTCAATAACGCTGCAGAAGTTTAGTTGAAGCTGCATCAGATATCGACTGACAACAATAAATTGCAACCGAAAATAAGTTTTCCACCATCTAATTAACAGGAATACATGGACAGAAGAGAACTTATCAAAATGATGCTTTTGGGCACTATCGGCATGCCCTTTCTAAAGCAGGCTCGGAACCGGGAGACGGGTTTATTGCAGAACTCAGCGTCTTTCATCAGCGAATGGGAATTATGGCCGGATATGAAGTGGACAGGACCGGAGTTCTGGGGTAACCGCCTGCAGGACTGGCGGATTCGGGACGGAATGTGCCAATGCCGGGCCGCCGGAAATAATCGGACACTTTATTCGCTCACTCACCAATTACAGGATGAATCCGCATCTTTTGATATGGGCGTGACGGTTCACCTTGACCACATCACCCGCCGACAAACCGATTATGTCGGATTCAGAATCGGTTCAAAAGGCAAGTTCAAGGACTACCGGTCTGCCGTGATTTACGGCAGCGGACTCGACGCAGGGTGCACCACCGACGGTACTCTGTTTATCGGGGATCAAAAAAGCTCAAACCAAATTAATGTTGACACTCCCATCCGCCTCATCCTGGAAGCTCGTCCGAAAAACAGTGATTACCTGCTTCGGCTGAAAGCGGTGGATCCGAGAACCGCTTCCACCCTGGATTCCCTCAAGGCCTTGGATATAGAAGCACGGCAAGTTAGCGGGGCGGTTGCATTAATCTCTCATTACCCGGAACAGGATGATGCCTCCTCCCCCTCACCCGTTCGTTTTGATCGGTGGGCCGCTTCCGGAAAGAAATTTTTCTCCAATCCGCAACATTCCTTCGGTCCTATTTGCTTTGCCCAGTATACCCGTCATAAGAAACAGCTAAAACTGACGGCCCAGCTTGCTCCGATCGAAGCAATAACAGGACATGAGGTGAAATTGCAGATACAACCCGGGAAACGCTGGAAAACCCTCCAATCCACCACGATCCATAAACTGGCACGTACCGCTCATTTCAGAGTCGATAATTGGAGCTATAAAAAAGACATCCCCTACCGCGTTAAACTCGAACTGCCCCTTAAAAACGAAAAACGATCCTACACCTACGAGGGTACCATCGCCGCCGATCCGATTGAGGCCGATAGCCTGAAAATGGCAGTGTTCAGCTGTAACTGTCACTATGGTTTTCCCAACAACGAAGTGGTTAGAAATGTATCGAAACATGAGCCGGATCTAGCCGTATTCCTGGGCGATCAATTTTATGAAAGTCACGGTGGGTTTGGCGTTCAACGATCTCCCATTGAGATGGCCTCCCTGGATTTTCTGCGAAAGTGGTACATGTTTGGCTGGTCGTACCGTGATCTGTTCCGGGATATTCCTGCTGCTTTCCTGCCGGACGACCATGATGTGTATCACGGGAATATTTGGGGGGAAGGAGGCAAGGATGCCCCTGAAAATCCACCGCCCGGCACCAGTGCCCAAGACCAGGGGGGCTATACTATGTCGCCCGAATGGGTGAATATGGTTCAGCGCGCCCAAACCAGTCACCTCCCCGACCCCTTTGATCCACGCCCCGTTCGACAAGACATCAACGTGTATTATACCGACTGGCAGTATGGGGGAATCAGCTTCGCCATACTCGAAGATCGAAAGTTTAAGTCAGCCCCCGCCAATGTACTGCCCGAAAAGGCCGATATTGTAAATGGCTTTATCCAGAATCCCGACTTCGATATTAAGGAATACTACGATATCGATGCCCAACTGCTGGGCGAACGGCTGATTGAGTTTCTGCGGCATTGGATCCGGGACTGGAGTAATCAAATCCGGATGAAAGTGGCGTTGTCCCAGACCAACCTCTGTGCCCTGGCTACGCTTCCGGCCGGCAGCAAAACAGACAGCGTTGTGCCCAATCTCGAAATTCCTGAGCCGGGAGAATATGTTGCGGGGGATGAGCCGGTAGTGGACATGGACACCAACGGTTGGCCTCCCAAGCAGAGAGATCGCATTCTTGAGATACTGCGTAAGTCATTTACATTTCACATAGCGGGTGATCAACACCTGGCAAGCGTCGTGCAGTACGGGGTAGATGATTTCGGCGATTCCAACTTCGCCTTTACGGCTCCCGCCCTTAATAACATATGGCCTCGCAGATGGTGGCCGCCGGTTGACGATGAGCATACACCTCTGCCGGGTCAACCCAAATATACGGGTAACTTCGAAGATGGATTCGGCAATAAAATGACGGTATACGCAGCGGCAAATCCCGCTGAAACCCGTCGAGAGCCCGAAATTATCTATAATCGAGCCACCGGTTATGGACTCATTGAATTCAACAAGCAACATCGTAACATACGGATCGAATGCTGGCCCCGGTACGTCAATCCGCTGACCAACCCGGAAGGCCAGTATAATGGCTGGCCAA
>CAJXOW010000115.1 GCA_913057825.1 uncultured Balneolaceae bacterium
TCCGCCAACCCGCTTTTCACCATGATCCATCCCATCAAGCCCTGGCTGCCTCCCAACACCAGTAAAATCAGAGCGCGTCGTCGAAGACGCTTGTCGAACCGGCCTGTAAACCAAAACCAGACAAAGGGAATAAAGAATACAAGCCCGGTCAATCGACCCAGCATACGATGTATATACTCCCAGTAAAAAATGGTTTTAAAATCGGAGAGCGTCATATCCGGGTTGAGTTGCTGGTACTCCGGATATTGTTGGTATTTTTGGAAAGCTTCCTGCCATTCAGCGGAAGTCATCGGCGGAATACTTCCCATAATGGGTTGCCATTCCACCATCGACAGTCCCGACTCTGTTAACCGGGTGATGCCTCCCACTACCAACATGATAAAAATAAGTGCGACTCCGCACCACAACCATATGCGAACCGGACGTTTCCCTTTTGTGGGAAACTCATAAAATGAGGGAGCCGTCTTTGGTATGGATGATGATTCAGAAATAGTTAAGCCGGTCGTTTTCGGGATCGTTATACCGTCTTGGAAAACGTTTTCTCACGCTTCGCCTGGGATAAATAACGGTCAAACACCATGGCAATATTACGTACAAAAAAACGTCCTTCATCGGTCAACTCAAATCCATTGTCATACCACGCGAGCAAACCGTCCTCTGCGAAGCGCCTCAATTGCTCCATTTCGTCTTTGAAATAGCTGTGGAAACTGACTTCCCAACGCTCTTCAAAGGAGTCATAAGATACAAAGTTTTTACACATTATTTGCATAATAATTTCACGGCGGATTCGATCATCTCCCGATAACCACCGTGTTTTTTGCACCGGCCAATGAGACTTATCCAGCTCCCCGTAATACCGGGGTAAATCTTTGTAATTTTGAAAATAGAGGGATCCGACCTGCGAAATGCCTGACATCCCAAAAGCATAGAGATCGGTACGGGCACGCGTACTATATCCCTGGAAATTACGCTGCAGCGTATCCTCTTCATACGCTTTTGAAAGTTCATCATCTTCCTTGGCAAAATGATCCATCCCGATATACCGATACCCCTCGTCGATAAGACGTTCAACCGCCATCTTCATCATCCGGAGCTTGTCGTCGGTTGACGGCAGCTCCTGTTCCCTAATCAGTTTCTGGGAAGGTTTAATCCACGGAACGTGGGCATAACTGTAGGTAGCTATTCGATCGGGATCGAGTTCCAACACATCCTCCAATGTCTTTTCAAATAGTTCGGGCGTTTGACGCGGCAATCCATAGATCAGGTCAATGTTTATGGATGAAAATCCTTCCTCCCGCAACCACCCGGTCACTTTACGATTGGTTTTCTGCGGCTGTATGCGGTGAACCGCTTCCTGGACGGTTTTATTGGTATCCTGGACTCCAATGGAGGCGCGGTTGAAGCCCGCTTGCCGCAAAGCCCGAACATGATCGCGCGTGAGGCGCCGCGGATCAATTTCAATGCTGTTTTCCGATCCGGCCCCGATCTTAAATCGGGACTTGATACTTTCGCCTAGATCATGAATCTGGCCGGGATCCAAAAAGGTCGGTGTTCCTCCTCCAAAATGGATCTGCGTCACCTCGCTGGCATTATTGAGTATCGGCAGCAACTGATCCATATTGGACTTTAGATAATCCAGATACACATCCGCCCGATCCTGATCCCGCGTGATGATTTTAGTGCATCCACAGTACCAACACAATGAAAAACAAAAAGGTATATGAAAATACAGCGAGATGTCACGGGCTTTTTCGTTACGGGACAATAAATAGTTCTCCAGCGAAGTTGAACTGAATTGTTCCCTGAACTGTACGGCCGTGGGATAAGAGGTGTACCGCGGGCCGGATACATTATACTTGCGAATTCTGTCAATATCTACCTTCATGACCAGCTCAATATTTTTTGATCATTTACTACCAGTTTGCTGTCAGGAGTATGCGCGTCCGTTCATGGCATCTTGACCGCTTTTGCCATGCGAGTCTTAAACCATCACATATTTTATATCTTAACAACATTAGACAAGTTGAATTTAGAAATCTCTTTTCGTAAAAATCCTTTGTCCTCGCCACAGGGGAATACTCCACCAGAGTCCCATGCAAAACAAAGCGGCCACCATTCCCCAGGCGCTTCCAAAGAATCGGCTGAAGACCGCCCCGGTATAGCCCATTAAGGCTGAAATATCAAACTTTAGCAATATGACGATCCTGGCCAGGTCAATGGGATTGAGAACCGACATCGCCAGAACCGGTTTTTCCAGGGGATAATCACCGAATACATAGATCACCAGCAGCACCAGTGCGTCGTACAATACCGCCATCACCAGCCAGGCGATAAGGGCAAAGCCAAATCCTTTAATCCGATCCTCATAAAACGCAAACCCCAGCCAGAATCCGAGCCCGATAAATAGCAAGGTTAGCAGGCTTCCCATACCCAATACGAGCAACGCGGAGGCCAGGGCCTCCGACGTCCATACCCCATGCCAGGTCAGCGGCAGGGCAACGCCGACTAAAAAGGCCCCGGTGAGCGGGACGGACAATCCGCCATATATCCCCCAGTATAAACTATTGCGGGATATCGGCTGGGCCAGCAATAATTCCACAAACTCCCTGGATTGATACAGATATAAAACCCCGTAAATCAAGGCTGCCAGTGGGATAAAAAGCAGCATCACGTTGGTCAGGCTGATCAGCACATTGGCTCCACTGCCGGCAAATCGAAGTAGCAGATCGGTCAACACTAAAAAAAAGATGCCGTACCCGGCTACCCATTTACCGCGCAGCAGATCTTTCCATTCGTATTGTAATATTCGAAGGGTTGTTCTCATAGGTTTTCCTCCATCATTCGGGCTACTGCGGCTTCCAGGTGCGGTTCCCGGGTATCCTGCATCAGGTCATTCATAGAACCGTCGTAGCGAATTTTTCCTTCCAGCAGAAAGACCAGGTGATCGGTCAGTTCTTCAATTTCGCTCATAATGTGGCTTGTTAATAGAATAGTCTTCCCCTTATCTTTCTCATGCTCCAGTCTTCTTTTAAATCGTTGGCTCGATTGCGGATCCAAGCCGGCCGTTGGCTCATCTAATATCAAAATCAGGGGATCGAACATCATGGCGATGCATGCCCCCACTTTCTGCCGGTATCCTCCTGACAGATTACGAAGGGGTTTATTAAGCTCACGCGTCAATTCAAATTCTTCAATGAGCTCCTGTTCAAATACCGCCTCGTCATTGCGTACTTCCTTGATAAAATCAATCAGCTCACGCACTTTCATATTTTCCGGATAGCGAGCTATCTGGGGCATATATCCAATAAGGTGTCGGTATTCGAAGTGCCCATTCAGCTCTTTGTCCGCCACCTGAATCGTTCCCTCGTCAGGTTTGACCAATCCAAGAATCATTTTGATCAATGTCGTCTTGCCCGACCCGTTGGGACCAACAATGCCGGTGGCCTGTCCCCGGGGTATCTGCAAGCTAATGCGCTTCAGCACCTCGAGACGATCAAAAGATTTGGATATGTTTTCAATGCGAATCATTTAATTTGTTTCATTTTGGGTTTGGAGTCGACCAGAGTTTCGGGAGTCAAAACCGGCATTACCCGCTCGGCGGCATTCAACAAGTCGACCAACATACTTCGAAGCAGTATGATAGCGACTGAATGTCTTTGTACGAGATAGGAAAACAGGGTCACCGGTCGATAGGGAACATCGCCGACTCCATCCTGGTCGAGATCATATCCATTATAGTGGCTCCAGTAGTTACCGTCGAATTGATTGTAGTTCTGTCGACTATTGGTCGCCACGTCAAAAGTGTTTCCGATAAAATTATTCTCTTTAAAATTGTTGTCGACCGAATTGGCCTGGACTTTGGCGGCCCATCCGTTTTCCACAAATTCATTATGCGTAATCTCCACATCCGTCGACGCTTCGGTATACAGTCCAATTGTATTTTGTTCAAAGCGGTTGTTGCGGACTTTGGAATACTTGATTTCCTTCAACAGGAGTCCGTACGAGGCGGTCCCCCAGTTATGGATAAAGGTGTTGTCTTCCATAACCACATGCTGCGTATACATGACCGCCACCCCCGCCCCGTTATCCCGAAAGGTATTGTTGCGGTAGGCACAGCTGTCAGAAAACATAAAGTGCAGCCCGTACCGCATATTGTTTTCACTGTAATTTTCCGTTATCAGACTGGACTCCACAAATTCGAAGTAGATGCCATCCCGATGGCCGAATACGCGGTTATTATGCACATGGATATCTTTGCAGTACCACAAGTGAATCCCGTTCCCGGCCCCGCTTTCTCGCTTGAACTTGGAATGCAGTTCATTATTGGCGATGGTCACACCTTCGCTTTTAGCCAGGTAAATACCGAAGAAATTACCTTTAAATCGACTGTTGGTCACTTTGCCTCCTTTTACCTCTTCAAACAGCAGTCCGGCATAATCCTCCACATAGCTTACTTTTGAGTTATGAATTTCGAGGTTATTTATCGTTACGCTGTCGGCGTGGACTACCATCACGTAACCCTGGTGATCCCCGTCAACAATGGCCCCGTCTTCCCCTTCTATAACGATGCTCTTGTTTACCTGCAGGTTGTGCTCAAGGTAGTGACCGGACCGTATGAACAGGTGGTCGCCATCCGTTGCTTGCTGCAGGGCCTCTTTGATCGTGGCATAGGTGTCCGATCCGCCTGCCTTGTCGACAATCAGCTGATCGGCAACCAGACGCGGTGACCAGAGTATAAGAGGGGCTAAACAAATCATCACGATATAACAGGGGCGGAGCCATTGAGGCAAAAAGGCTTCTAGCGACGCATTCCTCATACTACTACCTCCCCCCTGTAGGGGCAGGTAGCTGCAGAAATACCATTTCCTGCCGACCTTTCATATGACAGTACACTTATTTTCATTATGTCCAATCCTCAATTTTTTTCATTTCAAGCTATATCTGGTATAGCCCGAATCTCTTTAGTAACACATCGATAGTTCAGATCGCAACCCGGCCTGTTCAAACTTTACCGATACCTATCTCCGGGTCACCATTTATCTTTCACCTGAGAGTTAATGTCAGACCAGGTGATTTGTTTCCCGGGATACTCCTCAAGGTGTTCGTTAAGCGCTTCCTCCTGGTTAAAGGCTAGCAGTGACAGGCCCATCGGACTTTGTATCTCCTTGCTTTGGACAAACAGGGCGGATTCTGCTTTTATCCACTGCTCTGGGTTGGCAAAATCATGCACCCAACGAGTAGCCGACGGGTTCTGATGTTCCGGGTGTTCCTGCAAATAAGCAGCGAGACACTCGATGGCATCATACTTATACGCTTTTCCTTTGTCGGTGATCAACTCGGCTGCAAACGCCTGCTCCGTGATAACCATTTTGCAGTGAGCACACTGATCAGATCCATAATTTATGGGCTGCGGGTTCTCACTGCATCCTACAAGCAACAGGAGCACGGCTAATGAAAGCCAGCCCACCGTATGGTGTTTAATTCCTGAGATATTCATGTTCATCCTCAATGTTTTTATAGCCTATTGTTCCTTTCATAGAAATATGATATGGAGAACAGCCGAACGAACACCCTCGTTATTCTTCCGACCGGTCTCTTAAACCTATTTATTCAAACGTTCTCGAGCGCGTTCCCGCCAGTAAACAAAACCGCCGATACCCATCGACAGGAGCGCACCGAAAAATCCTATATGCGGCAAGGACGTCGCGTTGATATTTAACAATTGCTTAGAGCCGATAAGCGGGGGTTGATAAGTCATCCCCGGCACTTTGATTGGTGCATTTGGATTCAGGTCATGGCCGTAATTATACTCCCATATGTAGAAGTCAACCAGTCCGGCAATGGCCAGTAGTGCAAACAAAACTAACCAGCTTAACACCAGCTTTCGTCCCCCCCAACCGGCAATGACCAATCCCGTTACGATCATGAAACCGAAAATATAGGGCATATACTGAAGTTCGGGAATCGACTCCGGGTTAATGGTTTTCATTCCGATGTAGTGATTCAACCCATTGATATTTTGCAGATCGTTGGGCTCTTTTCCCTCAATATTATTCACTTTAATATTGAGCCCGATACCTTCCGGATACTGGGGAGCGTTCAGAGAAATGCTCCAAATGGGGAAAAAATACACCGAAATTAAAATCAAAGCCGCTATTCCCATCCAGAGTCTGCTTGATTTTTGCATAATTTTTTCCCGTCTCCCGGAGGAGACGTCCGTTAAGTATTAATTTCAGTTTTTATAAATCCGGTTATTGGTTATTACTGTTTGGCCAGGGGCCCACGCTAACCACCTAACCGGCTCACAAAGTAAAAGTAGTAGGAAGGGAGACTTCACTCTCCCTTCCAAAATTGAGGATTAGGTCACTTTTGACCTGTACCGTAGGCTATCTTCACGTCAGATCCGCGTGGGGATACGCGGACATATCCTTGCATTTCCTGGTGCAGCGCCGAACAGAAATCGGTGCAATAGAAGGGGAACACGCCGGTCTTCTTTGGTTCCCACTTAATCGTGCGGGTTTCACCCGGCATAACGAGGATTTCTGAGGTATTGGCGCCGATCATTGCAAATCCGTGCGGTACGTCCCAGTCTTGTTCGAGGTTGGTGACATGGAAATAGACTTCGTCACCCACTTTGATGCCCTCGATATTGTCGGGGGTAAAGTGACTTCGGATGGCCGACATATATACATGAACCTCCTTGCCATCACGGGTTACTTTCGTTTCCGACTCGTTGGTAACCGCATAAGGATTCTTGTTTTCTTTCAGTTTGTAATACTTGGTCTGATCTTTTTTAATGATATCGGCCGGAATCGCCTGGGCATAGTGCGGCTCGCCCTCGGTCGGGAAGTCAAGCAGCAATTTCATTTTTTCACCCGATATATCGATCAACTGCGCCGAGTGGAACAGTTCAGGACCCGTAGGCAGATAACGGTCTTTCGTAATCTTGTTCAACGAGACCAGGTATTCGCCCCAGGGCTCCTTGCTGTCGCCGCCCGGGATCATCAGGTGTCCTGGAGAGTAATAGGTTTCAATGCGGTCGACCACTTCCGTTTTCTCGATATTCCATTTAACAATCTCTGAGGAGATGAAAGCCGTCGTATAGGCATTGCCACGACCGTCAAATTCGGTGTGAAGCGGACCCAGTCCGGGATTTTCAACTTCCCCGTACAGGATAGCTTCATAGTCGAGTACCGGAATGCCCTGAATCTCATCGACAAACTGCTCGTTTTCAATAGCCGAGATCATCTTGTCGAACGAGTGTACCGGAATCACCGTCGAAAGTTTACCTCCGGCCACGATATACTGACCCGTCGGGTCAACATCCACGCCATGGGGCGCTTTCGGA
>CAJXOW010000116.1 GCA_913057825.1 uncultured Balneolaceae bacterium
ATTGAGCATGGCGGAAGCTTGACTATCCTGGCAACGGCGCTGGTTGAAACCGGTTCCAGAATGGACGATGTGATTTTTGAGGAGTTTAAAGGAACGGGTAACATGGAGATTCAACTTGAACGAAAACTGTCTGACCGCCGAATCTTCCCCGCCATCGACCTGTTCAAATCGGGTACGCGACGAGAAGAATTGATCGTTCCCGAAGAAGAGCATCAAAAAGTGGTCCTTCTGCGCCGCTACCTAAACCGCATGAGCGCCCAGGAAGCCATGGAGTTTCTGATGGACAAAATCAAGGGCACTTCTGATAATATGGAGTTCCTGAAGTCTATGAACCAGTAACCCTCCTTCGCTTCGCTCAGTTCGTGATTGGTGATTTATGATTAATAATTGATGATTAGTGATTGGTGATTGCGAGGTGGTTGCTGGTGGTATAGGACAGGAATTAGGCTGCATATCCCTTAAATGAAGTAACCACCAGGATACTACTGATTTACCATAATCACTAATCATAAATCATTAATTATTAATCAATAGCCGATAAGGCGTACTTCCTGTTCTTATCCTTGGTAATTTTACCGTGTTTGGTGTAGAGAGAGTGGTAGAATAGGAGGTAGGCGTCTTCCTCCAGGGCCTGGCGCAGAATCACGGTTTTCATCTGCTTGGCTTGTTGGGGATGCAGGTCGGCTTTTTTCATGGCGTAGTGGTTTAGCTGGGAATCCGATGGAACCAGGTCGCCCATATAGTACCCCACCTCATTTTCACTTGAAACACGAACAATCTGGTGTCCCGGAGTATGTCCGCCGGTCCAGATGGTTTCAATGCCCGGAAGAATCCGCTGATAGTCCTTTTCAATGAACTGGAAACGGTCGTCGGCCGCCAGCCGGTAGAGTTCGTCAAGTTGATAGCCGGCTCCCGCGACTGATTTGCTTTTATTCAAACGAGAAAGAGCGTGCTCCCATTCTCTTCGTTGAACATGGTAGGTCGCGTTGGGAAGCGAAAGGGTGGTTTCAGAATTTTTAGCTACATATGTACTCCCGGCAGCGTGATCAAAATGTAAGTGGGAAAGAATTACATCGGTCACTTCGGAGGGATCAATACCAAAAATGCGGAGATTTGAAACAATATTGGAGACGTCAGAATAGGGGCTCTGCGTATCCATACCCCATCCCAGTCCCGTATCCAACAGGATACAACGGTTGTGATCCCTTATCAATACCGGGTCTATACCTATAGTGGCTGCGTAGGTACGTACACCTGAAAGCGGGGTACCGAGCGATTTTCTCGGCTTGCTGTTTTTAACTTTTTGGAATGAACCGTCCGGGTAAACCTTGAATTTTCCTTCACTTAAATGTTCGACTAAGAATCGGCCAATATTCATGAACTATTCAACCGTGATTTTATAGGGCATCATGGCAAGCGGGTCACCTTTACGATAAATCAACGCCCGCTTCAGCGGTTTGGTATATTCGCTGGCAAAGAAAGTCGGGAACCAGGTTTTCGCCTTGGTTTCGGCCGACTGCATCAGCAGATCGATCAACTTTTTGGGCTTGGGATACTTGACAACGGAATAGTCTTTAATGCCGGCCTTTTCGGAAGCAATGGCAATGGCTTTATCCAGTCCGCCAAGCACATCCACGAGTTCTTGCTCCCTGGCGTCGGCGCCGGTCCATACCCGTCCCTGGGCATCTTCATGCACCTGGTCTTTCGTAAGCCCCCGGCTTTCAGCCACTTTGGATATGAATTGATCGTAGAATTTATCAGTAAAATGTTGGAGCGCTTGCGCTTCATCCTCCGACATCGGCTTATTTGGATCCCACCAATCGGCGTGATCATGGGATTTAACGCGATCGAACGTGATGCCGAGCTTGTCATTAAACAGGGATTTGGTGTTGAACTTGGTGCTGAATACCCCGATAGAACCGGTAAGCGTGGTGGGTTGAGCTACGATGGTATCCGCCGCCATCGCAATATAGTATCCGCCCGAAGCGGCAACCGGCCCCATGGAAGCAATCACCGGCATTTCTTCGGAAGTGCGGCGCAGCATTTTCCAAATAACGTCGGAAGTACTTCCCGAACCGCCGGGACTGTTTATATGGACGACCAGCGCTTTTACATCCTCATCTTTTTTGATCTTCTCCAGTTTCTCCCGGAAGCCCTCGCCGGTAATGAATTGTTGCTGATCGAACGGGCCGGAGCTGGGCGACTGTGGTACGATGATTCCCGATGAATACAGAACCGCAATTTTATTACTGCCGGAGGATGAAGAAAGGCCGGCCGTCGATCGGCTTACTTCACTATATCGTTTATTGTTTACTGTGTGAAACTCTTCATCTTCTCCAAGGCCCATGCGCCGTTTCAGTACCGAATCCATTTGTGCGGGATATTGCAGTTTATGAATCAAACCCTCATTATAGGCATAACCCGCGTCAAAATGCGGCTGGCCGTTCAGCATCCGGTTGAGCGAGTCGATCGATAGCCCGCTTGCAGCGCTGGTTTTTTCAAGATACTCCCGGCTTACCTGGTCCACAATCTGATTCAGTTGATAGCGGCTCTCCTCGGAATATTCCGTGCGAATATAAGGTTCAACAGCCGATTTATATTTACCTTTTCGGGCAACCTGGACCTCAATGCCAACCTTGTCAAAAAGATCTTTGTAGAAGGTTGATTGCACGTAAAATCCGTCAAATTCAAAAAGACTGGAAGGAGGGGAAAAAATGGAATCGGCCGCGGTAGCCAGGTAATAGCCTTTTTCGTTGTATCCCATATCGCCGGTGGTGGCGTAGAGGAATTTGTCGGTCGAGTCCTGGAACGTTTGAAGTGCGGCGTGTGCTTCCTGGAGGGTCGCCCACGAGGAGTTGACAAAATCGATATTCAGCCATACACCGGTTATATTTTCATCGGTAGCGGCTTTTTCCAGGTTGGACTTAAGACTTTCGAGCGAAACCTGTTTGGCTTTTTCGGGATTAAAGATTTCATCAAACGGATTTTGATTGCTTCGAATTGGGAATTCTCCGCTGATATCCAATTTAAGAACGGTATTATCACGGATATAGGGTTCCGGTTCTTCCGAACTGCTCATTAGAATGATAAAACCGATTGTTATAATTAGAAAAAGGGCCGTCAGCGTGCCCAGTATGGAAGCCAAAAAGGTTTTGAAAAATTTCATTGGGAATCGATAATATGGTTTAGAGATCTTTGGAAAACGATAATCGCAAACTTCTAGAGTCCTTTGAAAAACCGGGCGGCGGTTCCTCGTTCGAAAGTTTTTCTCTTATTGAGTTCGTTTAAATATCTGCAGATCATGATAAATGCATATCAACTACAACAAATTTTTTATCTATTTACCGAAAAACTTAATACTTCGGAACCGCCGCCCGGTTTTTCAAAGGACTCTTCTGAATAATAAATTAATAAGCTTTATTAGACAAGTTCTTGTGCTTTTATTTAAAGAGGTTCCTGAAAATCCGGGTATTCCGATTAATAATGTAAACTTTTAGAAGATACGCATAAAATTTAATGTCTCAATTTCCCAATTCAGTAGCAGAAGTACACATCCCCCGGCTTTATCATAATCTTGAGGTTCTGCGGGAACCGGTGGCAGATACGGTTCAATCGATGGCGGTCATCAAGGCGGATGCTTATGGCCACGGGGCGGTAGATTTGGCCCGTCGGCTGTCGGACCGCGTCGAGTGGTTCGCCGTAGCAAATGTGGACGAGGCCATGGAGTTGCGCCAGGAAGGCCTCGACAACGAGATACTGGTATTCGGTACGCCGACCAAGTCCAGTGCGAACGCATATCTTACTTATAACTTGGTGGCGACAATCAGCGGGTTTAGTCATTTTGATTGTTTGAAAGAAAATACGCGGTATCATTTAAACATCGACACCGGGATGGGACGTTATGGGTTTTTGCCCGACCAGGTGCAGGAGGTACGAAAAGCCGTTCAGGATTATGACCACCTAACATGTGAAGGGATATACTCTCATTTTGCAACAGCCGATACCCCCGATTCAGAAAAGGTTTATGATCAAATGGAGATATTTCGGGAGATACGGTCTCATTTTTCGACGGACCTGATTACGCATATGGCGAACTCCGGGGGAGCCGCTTTTTATGAGGAATCGCACCTCGACATGATTCGCTACGGAATCGGTCTTTACGGCTATAATCCGGGTCCGGTTGCTATTGAGGGCTTGCAGCCCATCATGGACTGGAAATCGTACCTGGCCCAGGTAAAGCCTATCCGGAAAGATATGACGGTCAGCTACCGGGCCACCTGGGAAGCTCCCTATAGCGGGTACCTGGGGGTTGTTCCGGTGGGATATGCAGATGGAGTGCCGCGCAATCTTTCCCACAATTTTGAAGTGATGATTCGGGATACCTTTTATCCCGTAGTTGGAATCGTCACCATGGATAACATTATGGTTTTCCTGGGAGAGCAGCAACTGCAGGAACACGAAGAAGTGCTTCTATTCGGAAAAAATGGTAACACAGCTTACGATTGGGCCGAAAAAGTGGGAACTATATCCTACGAAATACTGTCCCGCTTAACCCCCCGGGTGCAGCGCAGGTATGTTGAGTAGGGTGGGCAGTGGGTAATGGCTATTAGCGCGGGTTTTTAGGTTATTCGCCACTTTCCGTCCTCCCCCTTACACCCCTCCGAAGGGGGACGTTTTTTTCACCTCGGTTGCCTTACATTCCCCCTCTGGAGGGGGAAAGGGGGAGGGCAAATACCGTTAAGGCATAAAGATAAAAACCCGAAAGAACCCTAATTACCCAGTATGTCCACCAGTTCCAGGTCGTACACGAGGGTATCTCCATGCAGCTCATGATTTTCGGCGGTATATCCGAGTTCGGGTGGAACAATAATCTTGCGTTTGCCGCCGATTTTCATACCGATGACGCCCTCCTTGATACCTTCAATTGCAGAAGTTATCGACAGTACCGAAGGCTCCGTACTTCCCCCTTCATAGGAGCTGACAAAGATTTCGCCGGTAGCTTTAATGCGGCCGGTGTATTTGATCTCGATGCGATCGCGCGCCACGACTTCAAACGGACCTGATCCCGATTTGATAATATAATAGGTGGCTCCCTCTTCGGTAACCACTTTCTGGGTTCCGGTAGTGTCATAGGGGTCGGGAACCATAGAGTAATCGGGAGGATTAGGTCCGCTGCCGTTATCACTGCATCCCGTGATCATAACCAGGAAAGCAGACAGCAAAAGGACAGAAAGTAATGATTGAAATGAATTGCGAAAACGATGCATCGTGGTCCTCTGGGTTTTTAGTTCCGTCGTAATATTCATGTGAAATTTATTAAACGATTTTCAAAACACAATGTAAAACTATTCTCCAATATCGGAGCCAAGTGCTTCTTCGAGCTCTCTTTGCCGTTTTTGGGCGGCCACCTTGCTGAGCCAAACGGCCAATTGAAATAACAGCAACAGGGGAACGGCGATCAAAAATTGGGATACCGGATCCGGCGGGGTTAAGAATGCTGCCAGAATAAAACAGATAACGATAGCGTGACGTCGATAATCACGTAGGAATTGGGGCGTGAGCAAGCCGAATTTTGACAGAAAGTAGCTGACCACCGGAAGTTGGAATATGACCCCGCAAGATAGCACCCACATGGCTACGGACGAGAAGTATAAATTGATGTCGAAATCGTTGTGGATGACATCCGAAATTTGAAATTTCGTAAAAAACTGCAGAGCAAAAGGCACCAGGATAAAGTACCCGAAGGCGATGCCGAGCAGAAAGAAAGAGGTGATAAAAAGAGTGTTGAGCCGCGACTTCCACTTTTCCTTGGTCTCCAGGGCGGGTTCAATAAACGCCCACATCTGGTAAAAGAAAACCGGTGATCCGATGATTCCGCCCACGACAATTAACGTTCCCCAGTAGGTAAAGAACTGACCGGGTAACTTACGACTCTGCAGGGTAAGATCCACCGCGTCGATGTGCAAAAAGTCATAGATAAAGTAGCTGCTTTGCGTGGGTCCAAGCATTACCGTGTTGACAAAGAAATCGGCAAAAATAATAGCCACCACGATTCCGCCGGCAAGGCCCAGCAGGCCTTTTAAAATGCGCCATCTCAATTCCTCAAGATGATCGAGGAAGCTCATGTTTTCTGTGCGATCCTCCGGCATCTCGGCCTCCGGCGGATCCTTTTCCATTATTTGACGATCTTTAGTCACTCCAGCCTGCTTGGTTGATGAAAAAGGTTAACGTGATATCCCAATTGTTTACGCCGTTATGAAATCGTAGAGAGGGAACTGATCGCAAAGGTCGTTCACTTCCTCTGCTACTTGTTGCTTCACCTCTTCATCGTCCGGTGACTGCAACACGCGGTCGATCATCTCAGCCACTTTTTCAAATTCATTTTCTTCGAATCCGCGTGTGGTCATAGCCGGGGTTCCGATTCGAATTCCGGAAGTGACAAAGGGACTTTCATCATCGAAAGGCACCATGTTCTTATTCAGGGTGATATTGGCTTCTTCGAGGGCTTGTTCGGCCTTCTTGCCGGTCAGGTTTTTGTTGCGAAGATCGATCAGGATGAGATGATTGTCGGTCCCCCCGCTTACCAGGTTGTATCCTTTTTCCTGGAATTTTTTGCCGAGGGCTCTGGCGTTAGCCTGAATTTGTTTTTGATAGTCGACGAAATCATCCTGCAGTGCTTCACCAAAGGCGACCGCTTTGGCAGCGATAACATGCATCAGCGGTCCTCCCTGCTGCCCCGGGAATACGGCCGAATTCAACAGCTCGCCCCATTTTTTAGTTCGTCCCGACTTGCGCGCCACTTTTCCAATCGTATTTTCCTCGTCGTTGCCCAACAGGATCATACCGCCGCGCGGTCCTCGCAGCGTTTTATGCGTAGTGGTGGAAACAACATCACAATAAGGGAGCGGATCTTTCAGAACGCCTGCTGCAATGAGTCCGGCCGTATGGGCCATGTCCATCCATAGGAAAGCACCCACTTCGTCGGCGATATCGCGGAACGCTTTATAGTCCAGATCGCGCGGATAAGCCGATGCGCCGATTGATATCATTTTAGGTTGTACTTCCTTTGCTTTGTCGCGGACTTTGTTCATATCAATCAGGCCCGTATCCTCTTCGACCCCGTAGAATTTGGAATCGTAGAGGATGCCCGAAAAATTAACCGGAGAGCCGTGGGTTAAGTGTCCGCCGTGCGACAGATCCAGTCCCAGCAGGGTGTCTCCCGCGTTCATATAGGCGTGATAAACGGCTGCATTTGCCTGCGCGCCAGAATG
>CAJXOW010000117.1 GCA_913057825.1 uncultured Balneolaceae bacterium
AATACGACCTCTTTGCCGGCGTCGGACTCGGCAACAACAGCATCAACTTCAATCCGCCCGACCATGACAAGACCTCCGGCAACTCCTGGTTCTACCACGTCGGCGGCGACGCTTCGATCTACCTTGACGAGGACTTCTCCCTGTTCGTCTCCTACCGTGCCGACTTTGAAAATTTACCTACCATTCGTGTTAACGGCACGGATCAACAGATACGGTTGGGAGGGGGACGCTATCTCATCGGGCTTCGATTTAATCCGTAGGTAGGTATTCAACCTTTTTATTCAATGCTGATTGGCGGATTTTAAAGTGCCTGGCAATGTTGCGGATGACCCGTTTTGACATCTGTTTCTTGTAATTAAGGATTTCAGACATGTAGCTTTTCCCGATGCCCGCGATTTCAGCAAGATCGGTTTGTGTTAAATCATGTTCCTCCATTAATGACTTGACCAATTCCACAGGATCCATTTCATGGTCGACAAACTGCCTGGCTTCCCAATCTTCAATAAGAAGCGTTAGTAATTCAATTTCATCCCGGTATTCGTCGGATTGTTCAGAAAAAACCAGGTTTTCCAGTTTATTGCAGTATTCACGATGCTGTTTATCGGATTTAATGACAGTGTATTTCATAATCAATAATGGTCGACTGTGTATTGTCGGTTCATTTTGCAAAGCTCTTCATATTCAGCATGAGTACCGATCCACTTTACGAAGAGATGAACCATCGTTTTTCCAAAGTGATACGAACATATTAATCGGTAATCATTACCACCTATATCGAAAACAGCACGGCTGCATCCCTTTCCCAACAAGTCAACAGAATTGAACGTATCAAGCATATCCTGCGGTTTTTCCCAATCTGCCCGCTTTACTTTGCTGATCCATTGATTAAAGGAGGAGGTGCCTGAGGCATGTTTTTTGGCATACTCTACTAAGGTAGTTGATTTAATTAAGTGTACTTTCAATTTAATACTTTTTGCTATGTTCGCAAAATGCGAACATAGATCAGCTTATGGATTTGAGGGGACCTTTGAAGAACCGGGCGGGGTTCCTTGCTCGTATACTTTTCTTCGGTTGAATGCATTGAACAGTTGACCGCCCCTGTATACGATTATCGTTATTACTGCCGGCTACCCAGAAAATTATTATGCTTCGGAACCGCCGCCCGGTTTTTCAAAGACTTCTTGAGATGTATTTATCAGTATATTAGTTGGAGGTATGCGAAGGAAGATCCTTACAAAAAATTCAAAGCTTAACCGTTCTCTCCTTGAATGGGGACGTTTTTTTGGCTTTCACCTTCATGAGCGTAACGAGTGATCAGTTCTCCCCCTTGTCTATCTCGACAGGGGCCGAGATGGACTTTCCCCTACCGACAGTGAGTCTGAAGGTCTTGTCCCGACTGCTGTTGGAGACAGGTCCGATGGGGAGAAGGGTTTTTGGCTTCGAATGTGAAAAATTGAAGCTTTTAATTCTTTTTTTCGTATATTTGATACGTTGATAAAAGAAAATATATCTTTCAAGAGCGCAGCGGCGGATATCGGGGACATGCTATACCGACCGCATCCATTAAAACCGGCACTGCGCACAAGAATCATCAATCATAAATCATTAATTACTAATCAAAAATCTGAGCGAAGCGAAGCATGGATAGAATCTTTAACGCACTTAGACCATTCATCCGGGGAGTGATTCGGCGCGCGGGATGGGTTTTGCTCATCGCTCTGGCCTTTGCGGTGCTCGGGGGATATTTTGCCACGGGACTCAAAATCGAGACGGATTTTTCGAAACTGATCCCGGAGGATTACCCGAGCGTGCAGGCCCTGGAGAAGGTGCGGAATACGGTCGGCGGAGAGGGGAGCGACCTGGCGGTCGGGATCTCCAGTCCCTCATTCGAGGCCAACAAGAAATTTGCAGAGGACCTGATCCCCAAAGCACTGAAACTCACCGGCGAGGGCTATGAAAATCCGTACCTGCGCAATGTGCAGTATAAGCGGGAGACGGAGTTCCTGGAGCGGAATGGACTCTATTTTGCAACGGAGCGCGAACTCGACAGCCTCATAACATACCTTCAAAGGGAAATTCGTCAGGCGAAACTGGAAGCAAACCCGTTCTACACGGAGCTGGAGGAGGATACCACCGGGCAAAAAGGATATACCACGCATGAATTCGATTCGGTCTATGATCAGCTGGTGGGGAAGGAGTACCCGATTACGGACGACAGTACCTCGATGACGCTCCGGTTTTTCCCGTCGGGCTCGCAGACGAATATCAGTTTTATCAACAAGCTCTATGCCGATTTTGAGAAGCTGCTGGCGACGATGGATCCGAAGGAGTATCATCCGGAAATGGAGATCACCCTGGCCGGGCGGCTCATGCGGCGGTCGCTGCAGGTGGAGTCGATCCGCAACGATGTGGCCAATACGTTCGGCATCGGGGCGAGTGCGGTGATGCTGCTGGTGCTGTTCTATTTTCTTTACAAATCTTATCATGCGCGGGCGGGATCACGGTTCAGCGGACGCATTCTGCTGAGCGAACTGGCGCGTTTCCCGGTCTTGCTGCTGGCCATCGCCATTCCCCTGCTGATGAGCCTGGCGTGGACGTTCGGGGTGGCGTACCTGGCGATCGGCAACCTCAATATGATGACCTCGACGCTGGCCCTGCTGCTGTTCGGACTGGGCGTCGATTTCGGCGTGCACTTCTACGGACGCTATTCGGAGGAGCGGGCCGACGACCGACCGGTGATCGAGGCGGCGGAGAATACGTTTGTCAGTACGGGCCAGGCGGTATCGGCCGGGGCGTTGACCACCTCGGCGGCGCTGTTTGTGCTGATGGCGGCCGACTTCAAAGGGTTTTCAGAGTTTGGTTTTATCGCGGGCGTGGGGATACTTTTCGCGGTCGTCGCCATGATTGTCGTTATGCCGGCAGTGCTCGCGATTTTCGAGCGATTCCGGCTGATCAACCTGACGCGGGATGAAGCGACCGCTCCGCGGCCGAAGCCTTCGGGCAAGAAATTCCCGATCGCACGTCCGGTATTGATTTTGAGTATCGCCGCCGTGGTGGCGGCCCTCGTGATGGTGCCGCGGGTATCGTTCGAGTACAACTTCAGCAAGCTGGAACCCGAATACCCGGAGTACGAACGCAAGGATGATATCGTGGACCGCGTATCCAGCGGGCGCATGGGATCCAACCCGGCCTATATCGTGGTCGACACCCCGGAAGAGTCGAAAAAAGTGGCGGAGCGGGTGCGCGAGATCATGAAGCAGGATACGGCCTCGCCGACGATCAAGGAAGTGCAGACGCTGCAGGAGCGTTTCCCGTTGGATCCGAAAGAGCAACTGCAGAAACTGGAGAAGATCGTCAAAGTCCGGGAGCTGCTGGACAGTGAATTTCTGAAAAACGAGGATTCCGAGGTGTTGGAGAAGATTGAAAAGGCCTCCCAGACGACCGACCCGATTACCCTGAAGCAGGTGCCGGATTATTTGAAAGATCAATTTACCACGCAGTCGGGCGAGATGGGGACGTTTGTCATTATCTACCCGTCGGTCGGTCTGTCGAACGGACTCAATTCGATGGCCTTTGCCGAAGACGTGGGCACGATCAAGACCGAAGACGGGGAGGTCTATCACGCCGGTTCGACCTCGATTATCGGGGCCGATATGCTCCGGCTGATGCAGGAGGAATCCCCCTGGATGGTGACGGCCGTGTTTATCATCGTTATCTTGATTATGCTGGCCTACTTCCGGTCGTTCAAGTGGATGATGCTGGCGCTGCTGCCATTGACGGTGGGACTGCTGTGGATGCTGCTGGTGATCGAGTTCCTGGGTCCGAAGCTTAACTTCTTCAACCTGGTCGTACTGCCCGCGATGCTGGGTATTGCCAACGACGACGGCATTCACCTGGTGCACCGCTACCGCGAACGCGGACCGGGATCGATCCGCGCCGTACTGCGGTCGACCGGCGAGCACTGCACCATCGCGTCGCTGACCACCATGATCGGCTTCTTCGGACTCCTGTTCAGTTTTCACCCGGGACTGCGATCAATCGGCGAACTGGCCGTCATAGGCGCCGTCACAACCCTGCTGGCCGCCCTGATCTTCCTCCCGGCCCTGCTGCAGTGGCTCGAAGACAAAAACATTATACACAAAAGTTGATAAATTGTTTTTATATTTAATAATAACACAAATGAATGGGGTATCGGTAGTTACGGCAGAGAGCGTGAATTTTGTGTAGCTCGAGGCTGGAGGCTCGAGGTTTATTCAAGCTTGTAATTCAGTGCTGTATATACACAACATGAAAACCGGCTGTGATAACCTCCAGCTTCGAGCCTCCAGCCTCGAGCTTTTAAAAACATGCAACAAAAGAAGAAGCAGTAATCATCATAAAAACAAAGACAAAACATCAACTAAATCTACAACTGGGATAACCAATGAAAAACGTAATAAAAATAGTGCCGTTAATACTTTTAATGACTACCATAATAATCGGCAACAGCAACGCACAGTGGGAAAACCTTCCGGGTAAAGCCGAGGCCATAGCGGCGGGTGGTGATTCGGCGGGTACGGCCGTTTGGACGATCGGACAGAATAACGCGGCGTACAAGTGGGATGAAAGCGCGTTTTCGTGGCAGAGCTACGGCGGAAAAGCGACCAAGATCGCCGTCGATTCCGACGGAATTCCGTGGGTCGTCAACGACCAGAAGGTCTACCGCCTGCGCGGACAAACCTGGCAGAATATGCCCGGCAAAGCGGTTGAAATTGCAGCCGGCGGCGGCAATGTATTTGTAATCGGCGACAGCAAAGCGGTCTACCAGTGGAACGATGACGCTTTCTCCTGGCAGAGCGTGGGCGGCAAAGCCGACCTGATCGGCGTCGACTCTGAAGGCATTCCGTGGGTGGTCAACGACAAGAAGATCTATCGTCTGCGCGGACAAACCTGGCAGAACATGCCCGGTAAAGCTGTAGCTATCGATGCCGGCGGCGGAACTGTTTGGACGATCGGCGAAAGCGGAGCCGTTTACAAATGGAACGACCAGGGATTCACCTGGGAAAGCAAAGGCGGCAAAGCAACCCAGATCGCCGTAGGTCCCGATGGAGTCCCCTACGTCGTCAACGATCAGAAAGTATATCGATATCGAGGGAACTAGTTCCCCGATATCGATGCTCCACGGTTATTCGAGCAGGTATTCGCGATGTGTATATACACAACTTGAATACCTGCTGGTATACCCGTGGAGCCTGGAGCATGGAGCTTGGAGCATCCACCGGAGCATCCTAAAACAGCACGACCCGTAATACCACATGAAACCCATTAAAAAGTTCATTCAACGTATTATAGAACGCCTCCGGTGGATCCATGTCGTTTCTTTCCGGCTGTCGGCCGACAAAAAATCGGCTGTTAAGCTGGTATTGGGTGGATTATTGTTTTTTCTGACCGACCGCGGCAAGTCGCGGTTGCTTTTCAAGGCGGATATCCGCTATAATGGTACAGTACGGTCTTTTTATTTTAATGATTTGACCGACTTCGGACTGTTTTATGAAATTTTTTCGGAGGATTCCTACGAGTTTTATGAACCCGAGGAAATTAATACCATCATCGATCTGGGCGCCAATATCGGGGTCTCGGCCCTGTATTTCGGGCTCCGGTATCCGTCGGCCGAGATTCACTGCTTTGAGCCCGATCCCAATAATTTCTCGCAGCTCCGAAAAAACGTGCAGCTTTGGGGCGGCACGAAGATTCACGATGTGGCCATATGGGATAAGAACGGTGAGATGACCTTCTATCCCGATCCGCATCGCGGAAGCTCCTCGCTGCTGGTATCGACCAACGGCCGGGATAAGGAGGAAATGACCGCTTCCGGTAACGGACAAGAAACTGGAAATAACGGCCGTCATGCAGCGGATAAAGAGCGGGTTACCGTCAAAACCAAGACCCTGGATCAAATACTCGACGAACTCAACATCGACACCGTCGATCTGCTGAAATTCGACATCGAAGGAGCCGAAGAAAAAGTCTTCAACAACTTCAAGTCCTTCGACCGCATCCAGCGCATGATCGGCGAACTCCACGGCGACCGCTGCAATACGCGCAAAATCATCGACAAAATTAGAAACCATTTCGACAATGTAGAAATAACAAGCATGAACAAACACAAACGATTTTACCTGAAGGCCACGAAATGATTTTTTGCGCTCGAGGCCGGAGGCTGGAAGCTAGAGGTGTATACCAGCAGGTATTCATGAAGTGCATATATACCACATAATTACGAGCTCGTATAAACCTCGAGCCTCGAGCCTCCAGCCTCGAGCTCCATCAAACAGCCGGAAATACAGCAATATTTATGAAACAATCCCCAGAAAAAAACCGAAGCACCAAAACGCTACCCCTCGTAAGCTGTTTGATGGTCACAGCCGACCGGCCGAAACTTTGTCGCCGCGCGATTGCCTGTTATAATCGTCAGACGTGGCCGAATAAGGAGTTGGTGGTGGTGAACGACGGGGAAGATGAGCTGGAAGAGGTGCTGGCGGAGGTGCCGGAGGGGGAGCTGAACCATGTGCGGTTGTCGCCCGACAAGAACTATATCCTCGGGAAACTGCGGAATATCGCGCTGGAAGCCGCAACGGGGGATTTTCTGGTGCAGTGGGACGACGACGAGTGGTATCACCCCGAGCGCATCGAGAAGCAGGCACGGAGGTTGATGGAGGGATTCGACGCCTGCACGCTGCAGGGGACCTTGATGCATGTGAACGACCGGGAATTCAAATATTATCCCTATATAGGATATCTGTCCGACGGCATCCCCGGAAGCATCATGCACCGCCGGGAAGAGTCCATCCGCTACCCCGAATTGAGCAAGGCCGAAGACTCCTACTACCTCGGCAAATGGAAAGAGAAAAACTACACCCTGTTGTCGAAGGACTACAACTACCTGTTCATACGATGTTTCCATGGCGACAACACCTGGGACCGACACCACTTCATGACCCGCATGCGCAACACCCCCTCCGATGCCCTGAAATACCTCTGGTACCGCCACATCAAAGGCGACCTGTCCCAACACCCCAGATTCAAACTGAGCGACGCCGCAAAAGAGACTTTTAATATGTACCTGGAAGACAGCAAAAAACTGGAATTAATATAAAATGTTCTGCGAAC
>CAJXOW010000118.1 GCA_913057825.1 uncultured Balneolaceae bacterium
AATTCTCTGGGTAGCAGGCAGCAATAAGATCATCGTAAACAGGGGTGATTAACCGTTCAATGCATTCAACCGAAGAAAAGTATACGAGCAAGGAACCGCCGCCCGGGTTTTCTTAGAACACCACCATTTCAATTTGTCGATTATTCAGAAATCCACATTGACATAAAGTCCGATATTTTTCTTGTATTTATTGTTCGGGACCATGCTTACCGACAATCTGCTGTCCTTACTCTTTTCTACAGGGTTTAGCAGCTTATAAATTCCCCAGGATCCCGCGAGTAACGTTACTCCGCCTACCATTTTATCAGTTGTGGAATAGTTCGCAAATTCAGACGTGCCAAGTGTGAACTGTGCGACTCCGGATGCAATACCCCCGATGGCCGGTACCAGGCTGCTCGAATTACGAAAACCCTGGATGGTATTCAAGCCACTTAAGCCGACATTTGCTCCAAGCCATAATACTTCTGCTGAACGATTAATCTTATCATTTTGATGAGGGTCCTCCCAATCATAAGCCGGTTGAATCATCGCAAGTTCCCGTATAGTGAAACCATTCCGGTCAGCCCATTCAGCTAAAAATGCAGACTGCATATCGCGGACGTAGGCATATTGATATTTCTTCTTTATCCGTTTCGCAGCTTCCAGACCCTGACTTTGAGCAATTAAATAACCTACTGCACAAACCCTGCCCTCACTGTCGATAAAGTTTGGGCGACGCTGATTCGGATATCCTTCATTGACGGGGAAAGACTCTTCACTTATATATGCAGTTAACCTACGCAGATTTCGGTTACGTCTCTCTTTTTGATTTTCTGACAGGTTCGAAATATCCTTGTTCGCCAAAAGATTCCGAACATAGGTTAAATGGGTTCTAATACGTTTGATTTCGCTTATTTCAGGACCGGGTTGGTGACCATATTGTGCCACATAACTTTGGTTACCTATTATTGCATTAATCGTCTTTCCGCGGTATTGATTGGTCAATGCCCGGTGCGACTCCATGAAGAACCCAACTCCGGTTACTATAACCAGAAGTATAATGAGTAGCGAACGGTACCATCGTATATTAGTTCCCGTTAAATATCTCATATCAACAAATGATATATGAGTTGAACCTGTTTGTATAGCCTCATTATGGGCTTCTTCCAATAAACTGAAAACAATACTCCAAGAAGACCATATTTAGGAGTGTGTCGGACTCCCGGTGCGTCTCTCCTATTCTGCCACTATAAATATTATAACAGAAATTTTCCGCATTTTTAAATTGGAACCAGGTATCTCATTCGTACCGCTCCAGCAGATCCTTGTAGTTTCGGCTCATCGTGAGCTTTTCGCCGGATTTCAGCTCGACCTGGTAGTCGCCGTGGAACCAGGTCTGCAGCTCCTTGACACGGTCGATGTTCACGATGGTGGACCGGTGAATGCGCGAAAACTGCTCGGAATCCAGCCGCTTTTCCATGTTGGTCATGGTCTCTCTTACCAGGTACTGTTTATCCCCGACATGCAGCTCCATATAGTTACCGGCCGCCACGATGTAGTCGATATCGTGAGTATCTATAAAAAAGACCCGACCGTTTTGCTTCACCATCACGCGTTTCAACGGAGAGGCTGTTTTACTGTCGAGGGCATCGATCAATCCGTCGATTTTTTGCTGTACCTTGCTCTCTCCATTGGTCCGCAGATGCATCTTGGCTCGTCCCAACGCTTTATCGAAACGCTGTTTGTTGAAAGGTTTAAGCAAGTAGTCCAATGCGTGAACTTCAAACGCTTTCAGCGCAAACTCGTCATAGGCAGTCACAAATATAACGACGGGCAGCGGTGAAACCTCCAGCTGCTGCAATACTTCAAATCCATCAATTTCCGGCATTTGAATATCCAGAAAAACAAGCTCCGGTTCATCCTGGTTAATACATCTGATGGCTTCCTCCCCATTTTGACATATTTTTCCGATTTTTACTTCTGGATCATTCTCCAGCAATTTCTTAATACGCTTTCGCGCCAACGGTTCATCGTCCACTATAAATGTATTTATCCGTTCCATACGCCAACCTCCTCTTTCCATTGTTTATATTTTTCGGTGCCATAGGGCAGCTCTATAAGCACCTTCACCCCGCCCAGCGACGAACTTGCCAGCTCAAAACGGTAATCCTCATATAAATTCATCAACCGGTTTCGGGTATTCGACAATCCCATGCCTTGTCCATTTCGGGATTGATTCTGTCCGATATGGGCCGGAAGCTTTTCCAAACCCGGTCCCTCATCCTCTACGATGATCTGCAACCGGTCTTTCATTTTACGTGCAATGATGCGGATTGTTGCAGGTTCAATCTTTTTGGCAATGCCATGACGTACGGCATTCTCTACAATGGGCTGCAACAGGAATCGGGGTACATAAGCGTCCATCGCCGCCGGATCCAGGTGCCAGTCAACGTGCAACCGGTCGCTGAACCGCGTTTTTTCGATATCCAGATAGTGCGAAATAAACTCGATTTCATCTGCCAGTGTTACTTCTTGCACTTCACTATGGGAAAAGGACTGCTCGAAGAGGGTTTTCAATTTTTTGAGGATACTTTCTGCAGTATCCACATCTTCGTAAATGAGTGTATTCACATTGTGGAGGGTATTGAACAGAAAGTGCGGATGCAGCTGCATACTCAGCACTTGCAGGCGCGTCTGTGTCAACTCTGCTTCCAAGCGGGCATTACGCAGCGCTCGTTCACGATACCGTCCATAGTAGGTTAACAAATGCCGAATGCCTCCCATCAACCAGTAGGAAAAACAACTAACCAATCCCAACCAGACCATGATATTCAGCGTGTGATCCGCCCAGGTGAATAACGTCAAGCCTTCCTGATAATAGACCTCCATGGTAAGCCGGTGCAATCCCGCATGCACCCCCATAAACAGCAAACTTATAACAATATGCAAGGGAATAGTAAAGAGCCAGGTGTCTTTGTGAATAGGGAAGCGGTCGGCCAACTTCCAAATCAATGGAGTAAAGACTGCAATCCAACCCCAGACACTTAGGGCACGTATCATAACAAATCCCAACTCGAGATCTTTACCCGCTTTATTGATCATTGAAATCGATTTGCTGATATCGGTCGTCAGCAGAAACAACCATCCAAGCAACAATAAACCGATCAACCGGCGATGTTCTATCAGCTTGTTAAACCATTTCATTTTCTAGCGATACTCCAGGTTCGTTTTGATTTCGATCTGCCCAAGAACGCAATTCTTCATCGACCACCCTCGGAAGCTTAAGCTCAATAAATATCTTCCCGGACGATGAATACAGATTGAAGGGATATTTTTGTCCATAAAGTTGCCTGATATTTCCCAATATCTTGTCAATCCCCGCTTTTTTGTAACAGATCGACAGTGCCTGTTCGGTCAGCTCAAAGCCGCTCAATGTCAGTCTGAGCTGAACCATCCCCTCTTCTTTATACAAGGCTTCATAAACGATTTTATCGAGTTTTTTTATCTCTGCTTGCTTATACATTAACATCTGTTCCAACAGCGGCAGGATAGTGGAACTAGAGGGTATTCTGCTTTCCAGGCAATTGGTGTCCACCCGGGTGGTATAGTCAATCGAACGGTTGAGTCTTCCTTCCAGAATTCGCAGGTAAATACGCATGAATGCCAGATCTTCGCGTATTGTAACTTCCTTTTTTTGGGTAAATTGCAGCATCAATCGCAAAAGATCGCTCAAATCGGCCAAAATCGTCTCAGCCCGTTCGGCGTCTGTACGCATGATATCGACAATGGCATCGATCGTGTTGGTAAGAAATATGGGTTGCAACTGATTCTTTATTGCCTTATATCGAACACGGTTTATCTCCGCCTTCAACTGTGGTTCCCGAACCATATTCACCTGGTCTCTTCGGTAATAATCGATCGTATAGATCCCCAGAATGGATCCCCCGTACAAAATAATCCGCATATCGAGAAAACGGACAAAGTCGAAGCGGACATATTCCCACATGAAAGACTCGCTGAAAAACCACGCAACGGCCGCACTTTGTCCGATCGAGTGAAAGCTGAAAACAAAAAAGCCCACCAGTAAATGGATCACAACAACTGAAAAGGTCCAACGCTGATCAAGCCGGTAATTGCGAGCGGCAACAACCAACAGTGGAGTCGAAAACATCCAGGGAAGGATGCAAATAAATTCAAAGGAAATGATGGATAATGGAGACAGGTAATACGCCCCGCTCAAAACGGATATCAAGGTAAAAACGGATACGAGCAGACTAACTCCCAGCCAGATTCCCAGGGTGATCCAGGCCCTTTGCCAATGTTTACGCCAATTGATCTGTAGATCCATTATTTTAAATAAATAATTTTGCGGCTAGTTTATGGGATCACTCGATTCGATTAGCTGCTCATCCTCCATTCAACCGTTTGTTGCCCCTTTTCATTAAAATCGGCTGGATTATTAATACGGCGTGAAGTTAATCCTCATTCTATTAATATATCACTTTTTGTAATAAGAAAATGGGTTGTCAGGGATTATTTTTTAGCCGTTTCCGACCCGTTGCAATCCCTGAATACCAAGCAACTTACCGACCATTTTCCTCTTCTGATGAATTTCTTGTGACAAGACGGATATAGTTGTGACGAATAACGTTATGGTGGGACGGGCTGCTATTGGTTGGTGGGGGAAAGGGGGAGGACCAATACCGTCTCTATAGAACTCAAAGCAGCAGACCCTGCAAGCGAATTTGAACTATTCCCAATTCTCTTCAATCCACCGGTCAAACCGACTCAACCCCTCTTTCAGATATTGCGGCTCTGCCCCGATTCCGATGCGCAAAAAACCGTCCAGCCCAAAGCAGTCGCCGGCAACCAGAAACACGCTCTCCCTTTCGCGCAGTCGACGGGTTAGCTCCCGGGAGCTGATATCCTCAACATACCGTAAAAATACGATCCCCCCGGCATCCGGATCCGAAAAATGAAATCGAGAGTTGTGCTTGCGGGTCCACTGCTGGAAGTATTCCAGGTTCTTTCTCAACAGTCTTCGATTGCGCTGCAATATCCAACTGCGCCTTTTTGGCATTAGAGCTTTTCGGGCGGCATATTGCGTGACCAAACCGGATGAAATGGAGGTGTAGTCGCGATGTTCCCAGGCTTGTTCGATAGAGCCTTCCGGTCCGGCCAGCCATCCCATACGTAATCCGGGAAGCGAGTAAGCTTTTGACAACCCCCCGCAAACGACTGCATTGTCGGAAAGGTCGGCAAAACTGGGCGTTTCTTCTCCATTCAACTCGGCACCGCGGTAGACTTCATCAGCGTACAATAAAACCCCGTGCTGGTCGGCCAACTCGACCAGCTCTTGCATCATTGTTTTCGGCAACACTCTGCCCGTTGGATTATTCGGGTTGCATACCGCGATCATACGGGTGCGATCACTAATAAGGTTCTCAAGTTCATCCAAGCGCGGCAGCCACGCGTCTTCTTCCCGCAGCCACCAGTGTTTAACTTTCATATCGAGCGATTCTGCCAATCCGTTCATTTGCTGGTAGTTGGGCATCATGAAAATCAATTCGTCGCCAGGTTCCAGCCAGCTGTAAACAGCCAACAGATTGGCCTCCGAACTTCCATTGGTGACCAACACATTTTCCCGGGACCAGGAGGGTCTGTCGTATAATGAAGCAATTTGATCACGCAGCCGATCGTCGCCGTTGGTCTGACCATATCCCAATTCCAATTCCAGGAGCTCTTTCTGCTCGTCTTCCGTCAACAATTCACCAAGTGACAGGGGGTGTATTCCGCTCTCAGTCAAATTATACTCTACGTGGTTTTCCCAGATCGACTGACGTCGCTCCAGTTCAAAGGTCTTTATTTTCATGGCTGTATTTTGAATTATAATCAATGGCAAGCAGCAGCGGGCGGGCGGTTCCGAAGTATTAAAATTTTCTGGGTATAAGGCTGTAATGGCTATTATCTTCTATATTGCAATCAACCAAACATTGCCGGTGAACAAAGAAAAGTTTCCGGACAAGGAACCGCCCGCCCGCTGCTGCTTGCTCTTACGTTATTCCTGTTTCACTTTAGACCGCAGCACCTTCATATAGCGCTTGATGCGGCGGGCATTTTCTCCCACGTCGCTTTTGCCGATGCGCGAAGCCGATCGCATGTCGATGCGGACCCGGCTGCGGGTGGAATCGTGGCGGACTCGTATCACGACATCGTCCTTGAAA
The DNA here is from genome assembly GCA_913057825.1 of uncultured Balneolaceae bacterium. Lineage (GTDB taxonomy): Bacteria > Bacteroidota > Rhodothermia > Balneolales > Balneolaceae > CAJXOW01. Next base: position 6,204 of record CAJXOW010000118.1, read on the forward strand.
CCGAACCACATGATCTGATGCGTCGCTTCGATGCGATGTTCGGCTGTATCCACTGCATGAATCTCCCAGTTCATCGCCCGGGCACTTTCCAGGGCCTTATCAAAAGCTTCCGCCTCGCTCATATCCAAAAACATCGGTTTGATATCCGGATAGTTTGCCAATTGTTGTTTGGCCACTTCTTCCCCGGCATATTCAACTTCGTTGGGTGCTCTCTCCCGTAGATCCCGCAAGGCGATAAACTCCGGCGGTTCGGCCGTGTCGGTCGTGATATCATGAATGGACGGAACCGTTCGGGCGCGTATGATGAAATAGACCGCCGTACCGACAACGATAATACTCAGAATGATTCCGATCCAGCTCATACTGGCAATTTGAAACGATGAACTGAAATTGGCCACCGCCGATCCAATAACGGTCAGAAGTAAACCGGCGAGTGCACCGACCGCTCCCCATTTAAACATCTGGAAAGCCGTACCCAAACTCCATATATCCCAATTATAACCGAACCCCGACATAAAAAACACGACCACGCTGATAACTGCCAAAACCGTCCCTGTAATTAATGTACGGGGTATTGTCAGTTCCATCTGAGGTTCAACCGAAGCATCCATATCTGTTTCTTATGTTTTGATTTATATTACTACTTCCCCACCCTGGAGATTAGAAGTTTAAAATTTAATATTTAAAATTATGGACGTAATTGCCGGCTATTAATGTAAAAAAGCGGAAGTGAGGAATAACATAGTATTAACCGTATTACTATTTCTCCTTAACAAAATCTGTTCCGGCAAAAACTCATATTGCAGGCAATCAACGCCCATAATCTTAAATTTAAAATTTTGGTCGCATTTCAAGATTGAGAGTTTTTCAATCCAAAAGCAACGTTGATTTCAATTTCTCGTGAAGTTGTTGGTT
>CAJXOW010000119.1 GCA_913057825.1 uncultured Balneolaceae bacterium
ACAACCATCAAAATAATTCATAAAATGTGTTACCCATGTCCCGAAACGGTGTTACCCATGTCCCAGAACAGTACATCAAAGAGGGATGGTGTTTCACGCTCTGGTGCTAGGTTTTCAGATACCCCAAACAAGGATATGATCCCAGTATTTCTAAAAAGAGCGTCCGTTCACGGATTTCATCTATAAAAGCGTCATTATCCGGGTCGTCAATACGAACCTGCAAGTCTATGAAGAAGTCGTATTGCCAGGGTTTACCCAGCTGGGGACGGGATTCGATCATGGTCATGTTTATCTCTTTGTCGGCGATCAACTGTAGCAGTTTTGCCAGTGACCCGGGCTCTTCTAACACGCTGAGGTGCAAGGTTGTTTTGTAGGAGAGATCTTCTGCCGTTTCGATCGATTGGTGGCGCGACATCAAAAGAAATCGCGTATAGTTATGGGGATCGGTTTCTATATTGGGGCGAAGGATGTTCATCCCATATAATTCGGCCGATCGGTCACTCGCAATCGCGGCCATATCTTTGAGTCCCTCGTCTTTAATATACTTGACCGCCCCGGCGGTATCCCGCTTTTCGATTACTTCGATGCCCAGTTGATCCAGGAAGGCCTGGGATTGATTAATGGCCATCGGGTGCGACCAGACCTGCTTGATGCTGTCGAGGGAGGCACCGGGATGGGCTATCAGGTGGTGTTCGATGCGCAAGAGGGCTTCCCCGATGATATGCAGGTCGTTTTTGGCCAGCAGATCATAATTTTGGAGCAGCGAGCCGGCAATTGAATTCTCGATGGCGACCAGGGCATATTGAGCCCGGCCGCTGGCACAGTCGTCGAACACCTGGTCGAACGTATCCCGCTCAAGGTAGGTAATGCCCGGTCCGAATAGGAGTTCGCCCGTAATGTGATGAAAGGAGCCCTTTACTCCCTGGATCGATACAATGGGAGAGTCGACCGAAGTTCTGCAGGGATATTTGGGTTCGTCGTCGGAGGTATTGCTGCTCACTTCGATAATGGATCAAGTTTATGACAGAGGTCTGTCGTGTTTTACGATTGCAGTGCGGTTTGACATGATCAATTGCAATGAGAAAGATATTAGGAAAACATTCGTGATAGTTCAACTATTCTTAATGATCAAAGCGGTATTGAACTCCACAAGATCTTAAGTTGCAATATGGGGCATCGGCCAAAATAAAACGGGAGAAAGCTAATTCCTTGATGAATTAGTGCCGTAGAATTGTATTTTATAAATAAGCGTGAGATTAGCGCGATTCGAGGTTGCGCGAAGAAGAATGATAGCTGGCAGGTATTTGTTTTAATTATGTGACTATAGAGGGTTATCGTTGTTTATTTGAGTGGTTTATGTAGATATTGAAAGCAGCTGGTTTTTGGCCTGATACGCCGAGAACCTCTTCATGAAAAACAAAAAAACACAATCAAAATCATGGCATATAACTGGGTCTACCAAGAACCCGAACGGGAGAAGTCTGTCTCTGCTATGCAGGAGCAGCTCGGCGTTCCGGAGACGATTGCCCGGCTGCTGGCAATACGCAACATAAATACGTACGAAAAGGCCAGGGCATTTTTTCGGCCGGATTTGAGTGAGCTGCACGATCCGTTTCTGATGCAGGATATGGAAGCGGCGGCCACCCGCTTGGCCGGGGCGATCCGTTCGGGCGAGAAGATTCTTATCTATGGCGATTATGATGTGGACGGGACCACGTCTACGGCGTTGTTTTACACTTTCCTGAAAGATTTCGGAGTGGATGTCGACTACTATATCCCCCATCGCTATAAGGAGGGCTATGGGATCAATCCCGAGGGCATTGAATACGCCTTGAAAGAAGGAGCTGATATCATTGTGGCCGTCGATTGCGGCATTACGGCGATCGATGAGGCGAAGTATGCCAAAGAGCAGGGATTGGATCTGATTATCTGCGATCATCATACGGTCGGCGAGGAATTGCCGGGGGCGGTTGCCGTGCTGGATCCGAAGCGGACCGACGACGAGTACCCGTTTGACGGACTTTCCGGGGCGGGCGTCGGATTCAAGCTGGTCCAGGGTACGCTGGAGAAACTCGGCCTGGAGAAGGAAGTCGGGCACGAGTATCTTGACCTGGTTGCGATTTCCATTGCCTCGGATATCGTACCGATCGTGGATGAAAACCGCATCATGATGCGGAAAGGACTGGAACTGCTGAATGAAAATCCCCGCCTGGGCATTCGCGCGCTGCTTGAGTTGATCAATATGGATGTGGGCACGCTCACTTCCTCCAATATTGTGTTTTCGATCGGACCCCGCATTAACGCGGCGGGACGAATGGGTGATGCGGCGAAGGCGGTGGAATTGCTAATTGCCGATAACGAAGCCGAAGCCCGTACGCGCGCTCACGAACTGGAGTCGATTAATAAAGAGCGGCGCAGCACCGACAGCGAGACGATGGAACAGGCCGTGGAGATGGTCAACCAGCATTACGATATGGAGAAAACCGCGTCGATGGTCCTGCACCATCCCGACTGGCACCTGGGCGTGATTGGAATTGTGGCTTCCCGGTTGGTGGACCAGTACTACCGGCCGGCGATAATGTTGAGCACGGTCGATGGCAAGGTGAAAGGCTCGGCCCGCAGTATTCAGGGTTTCAATATTTACGAGGCCTTGAAACAGTGCGAGGATCTGCTGGAGCAGTTTGGCGGACACGAATACGCGGCCGGACTTACGATGTCGCGCGACAACCTGGAAGAGTTTCGAGAGCGAATGAACAGTATTGCATTTGATGATCTGAGCCAGGCGGATTTTGAACCCGAGCTGAAAATCGATGATGAGCTGGATCTGAGTGAGCTGGATCTTAAATTCTGGAAGCTGTTAAGCCAGTTTGAACCCTTCGGGCCCGGCAACAGTCGGCCGGTTTTTGTGAGTCGCGGCGTGGATGTCAATGGGATCCCGACCATCGTCGGGAGCGGTCACCTGAAAATGACCCTCTCCCACAACGGATCCGGTCCCTTCGACGCCATCGGCTTCAACATGCACGAATACATGCCCGTGATCCGCAACTCCCCGCAGGGCGGAATCGACATCGCCTACTGTCTGGAAGAAAACTACTGGAACGGCAAACGGACGATTCAGATACGGCTGAAAGACATCAAGGTGAATGAAGAAGAGACAGTTGAAGTGTAAATGATATCGAGCCTGGCGTTAATGTGACTGATCAGAGGTTTTTGGACAGGTCAAATACTGGCAGGCAGAGAAAATTCAAAAATCTCCTTTGTATAAAGATGTAAAACCCTTTATATTTGGCAACTCATTTGGAATAATTTTTAGTAGTTGTCGGCTGGACAGACCCTCAGGGTCCCGTCATTTTCAGCTGGGCAACTGGTAGGGAACGTAGCTCAGTCGGTAGAGCAACGGTCTGAAAAACCGTGAGTCGGCGGTTCGATTCCGCCCGTTCCCACAAAACAGCATGACAGTATAGGCCTAATTCGTATGCAATTCAGCGGATTAGGCCATTTGTTATTTATAGGTGTACTAACATTTTTCTGATTTCCTTCCCTTTACACTGCCGGATCGCCTTCTCCCTTGAATGTCTGTACGCCTGAAACGTTACTTCTCAGGTTTCGTTCATGTATTTGCATCGAGGATGGTGGATCCTACGCAGAATAGACCAACATCGGGGTTGAGCGGCTGGTCGCTGGCCGGACGGTCGGTCGGGGTAGTGCAGGTTGGTTAGTACACTTCTTGGGTTCGGAATTCTTATCAAGATATTTGAAGAATGGTTTCGAGATGAAGTTTATTTCACAAGTAACATCTTCCGTGACTTGCTAACTCCTTCTGCCTCCAATCGGTAAATATACACGCCGCTCGACAGATTACCAGCCTCGAAGGTCACAGAGTGCTCGCCTGCTTTTCGTTTCCCATTCAGAAGCGTTGCCACTCTCCGCCCCAGTACATCGTAAACCGCCAGTTTTACATCAGTCGCTTGCGGCAAGCTGAACTTGATCTGCGTCGTCGGATTGAAGGGATTGGGTGTGTTTGGATACAGTTCGAATTCATCTGGTAAGTTTGGTGGTTCCCTCGTGCTAATGTCCGTGCTTGGATCACAGGCATTATTATAATATAAGCCCGTCCTGGCACAGTAGTTTTTCAATTTAACCTCATCAATTCGTCCGTTCCAGTAGCGATCGGTCTCTCGATCTCCGGTTCCTATAAACAAAGGACCACTCCCGCGATAAGGAAAGCCTGTGACTTTTGTCCCACTCTCAGCAACGATATTATCATCCTCTAACGTCTTTAATTCAGCAAATGCTGTATCGCCTTTGGTACTGAACTTATATTTCAACTCATACCATTGGCCAGGGTTTATGGAGGTGTCTTCCATACGAAGATCTGGTCCTAAACGTCTTCGATTGTCTTCGTTGACGACATATGCATCCGGGACAACCACTCCATTTGTGTCGATCCAGACCTGGTAATTGCTCTTTTCTAACGGACCCGTTCGCTTGGCGAGCAAGCGGGTGCCGGGAGTAGGTAGTTCACCGTCGACGATAAAATCAAAACTGATGGAAAAGGAGGTGAAGTGCATGAAAGGGCTATCGCTTCGCAGATAATAGGGTTGATCGGCAGGGATTTTCAAAGCTTTATCTTCTTCCGTTCCCGTTGACGGTCCGTACTGTGCTTCCCCATTTTCGACAGTGATCCGGTTGGAGAACTGGGATACATCCCGTGGCGGTTCTCCATCGATCTCATTATCGAATGTCAGTTCCAGGATAGTTGTGCTATCCATCCACACAACATAATTATAAAAATTAGAGTCCTTCACGGCCCGGCGGGGTTGAATTGTCGTTAATCCTGACTCATTTCGGACCTCGATATAATATTCAATGGTGGATCCGATTTCTTGTGCGGGAATGCTAGTCTTATAATTGTTCGAGCCGGTGGGATTCATTGGCTCTTGTTGCCATGTTCCGAATACTTCATCTTTATGATTACCTGTACGGTAATGGAGTATGACCTTCTCGATTTGATTGCTACCAACATTCAGAATCCGTGCCCGGACCGGCGTGTTTTCTCCCCCGTAGCGGGTAAAGTATTGACTGACCGAATCAATGAATGGAGGTACATGGGAATCCCGAACGACATTACTGATGCGGACCTCGTCCATAAAGCCTTCAAGGTTGCGAATATCCTCGTCAAGTCGGGGACCTCCTCCAATGTAAAGCGGTTTGTCACTTGTTAGAGGAGCGTCTGAATTCTGAACTGTATCGTAAGAACGTGCCTCAAAATAAACCAACTCCAGCGAGTCGTTGTGCTCCTGAGGTAATCGTCCCGGATTCTCGGCATTCTGATGAAGCATTGTAAGAATAACCTGTTTCGCGGTATCCCGGATATGGGTTATATGATACCACAATCCGACTTCCATAAAATGCTGATCTGTTTGAGTGCTGATTAGACGTCGCTCATTATTGCTATGATAACCAGCTGTAAAGGTATCCTGATCCCATTCCCAGTCCATGAAGTAGTTGGCAGTCACATGGTTATGATTATCCGCCTGCAAGCTGTCGGCGGCTGGCTTGGCTAGAATCGTTTCCCTTCCATCAGGCATACCGAACGAAAATTTATTTACCCACATTTCGATTGTCCAGTTGCCGGTCAAATCCAAGTCTGTTGTATCCGGGATTTGGATATGGGAGTTATCCTCCGGACTGTCGTTGTCGAAACGGACCTGGTGCCCCAAATCGCCTGCTCCCTGCATTTCCAAAAAAGAGATGTTGCCGAAGGTGTTCGGCTCTCCGATCTGGTAGGAGGGATCGTGATCAATTTTAAAGTTTTGGTCAAAATGCATCAGCAGCACCGTCGCCGAATCAGTTTCATATGGTCCGCCGATGGGGTCTTGGGCGTAAAGGTCATTATTGCCCAAGCATAGGAAAGCCCTCAGCATAAATAAAAAGATGCCTAACCGATGGACGTACCTAGATAACATAGGACTCTCTTTATCTCGAATTACCAGCGTATATGTGCAAGCTATTGAGTATGATCGAGTAAATCAAAAGGGAGAATGCTCACTTACCACTGGACGGCAGTACCTGGATAAACTATCTCCATGACTTCATGAGACCGTTTCCCTGTGTTAGGGGATGGTCGTTTTAATCCTTAATTTACATGCAAGAGATTCCTCGTTTTCCTCGTGTTGGGCTGTAGTTTGTTCGCCAAAACTAATCGGGGAGAGTTTTCATTCACTTCTCAGACGCACTCGAAAAACACAAAATTCCAAGTAAACAGTTTAGTTTAATGAGCTGTTGTTCCCATTGCCGCGATGCGGAAAATTTCTTTAGCAATAATAAGGCCCGAAAGGAGCTGAAACGCTACCGGAAAAAAGGTCCGGAGAAGTCCACCACGATGCTGATAGATGCGATTCGGTCGGCCGACCTCGACCTGGAGCAGGCTGCCTTGTTTGATGTGGGCAGCGGCATCGGGGAAATTCAGTTGGAGCTGTTTAAAGAGGGGTTGCGTTGCGCAACCAATGTGGATGCCTCCCGCCCCTATATCGAAACGGCGCGCGAGGAGATTGCCCGGCAAGGCTGGGGCGACCGCTCCGGCTTTCATTTTGGTGATGTGGTAGAAATAGCGCCTTCGCTTGATGCAGCGGATATCGTAACACTCAATCGGGTGATCTGCTGTTATCCCTACCCGGATAAATTGATTCCAGCCACAACCGATAAAGCCAAAGCATGGTACGGGGTGGTCTATCCACGCAAGCGATGGATTACCCGCATCGGAAAGTGGGTGGCCAACAAGTGGTTCAGTCTGAAGGGCGATGAGTTCCGCATCTACCTGCACGACCCCGACTCTATTGAGAATTTAATCGCAAAACAGGGTTTCAGCCGACATTATGCCGGTACCACTTTTCTCTGGCACATTCACCTGTATCGGAGAGATAATGAGGATAATTGATCTTTTAAGATCGACATCCGTTATGTTTGCTTATTTAAAGAGACCATTGAAAAACCGGGCGGCGGTTCCGAAGTAT
>CAJXOW010000120.1 GCA_913057825.1 uncultured Balneolaceae bacterium
GCACTGGTGATCAGACTGATTTCCTGTAGAAAAGAACTGAGTGTGGCGTTATCATTGTTTTGTTCGTAATAAGAGATGGCGTTTTGAAGCTCCAGTATATTCTCTCTGCGGGTAAGTGCCTTGGGCGTATTTTCTTCTACCAGGTTTTGCATATAACCGGTTTCTTTCATCAGCTGTTTCGTTAATTCCACAAGGGAGATATCCTCTTCCAGTTTGTTTTTAAACTGTCGGATCATTTGTACAAACTTCTTAACCTGATTTTCCGCCGGTTTGTACATGTCCACCGATTCGACTTCATTAAGCACTTCCCATAAGGTTTTACCCTGGTCTCGGGCATACTGAGTCAAATCGTGAATCGATTTATTTCCAATTCCCCGGGAAGGTTCATTGATAACTCGTAACAAGCTGGCTTCATCGTGAGGGTTGATTAATAAAGTTAAGTAAGCCAGTACGTCTTTGATTTCTTTTCGTTGATAGAAGGAAAGCCCGCCTACGAGCTGATAGGTAATGGACTTACGACGTAGAGCCTCTTCAAAGACCCGGCTCTGGTAATTCGTTCGGAAAAGGATGGCAAAGTCACTGCTTTGGTATCCTTCACGGGATTTCAGGTCCTGGATATAGTTTGCAATGCGATTGGCCTCGTCTCTTTCATCGTAATTTTTAAGCAGCGTAATTGCATCGCCTTGCGTATTTTGTGTCCAGAGCGTCTTGTCCAGTTGATGTTGGTTTTGCTTGATTACCGAGTCGGCACATTGAAGAATTGCCTTGGTGGAACGGTAATTTTGCTCTAGCGGCACTTGTTTGGCTTCCTCATAATCCTCTTTGAAATTCAGGATATTCGAGATATCCGCGCCCCGGAATGAGTAGATGCTTTGAGCATCATCACCTACGACACAAAGGTTGCGATGCTTGTCGGCAAGCATATTGGTCACCCGGTACTGGGCGTGATTGGTATCCTGGTACTCGTCAATCAATATGTAATGAAACTTATCCTGGTATTTTTCCAGCACTTCCGGAAAATTTTCAAATAGCTCAATCGGTTTTATCAGCAGGTCATCGAAATCCATCGCATTACTCTGACGCAGACGCTTGTCGTACACTTCATAGATCTTGCCGGTAATATCATCCAGGGTACTGCGGGAAAAGCGGCTTTTATACTGTTCCGGGCTGATCAACTCATTTTTAGCATCACTGATGCGGTCCCATATGGTGCGGGGACGGATCTCCTTGGGGTCATAATTCAATTCCCGCAAAATCTGTTTTATGGTATTTTGCGCGTCGTCTGTGTCGTATATGGTGTAATTGGAATTAAAACCCAGTTTCTCCGCTTCGATTCTCAGGATTTTGGAAAAAATGGAATGGAAGGTGCCCATCCACAGGCCCTGGGCCTTTTCACCGATTAATTCCTGTATACGCTCTTTCATCTCCCTGGCCGCCTTATTGGTAAATGTCAGCGCAAGGATTTGATGGGGTTGGGCATGATTTTGATGTAGTAAATAGGCAATGCGATAAGTCAGAACCCGGGTTTTGCCACTGCCGGCCCCCGCAATAATTAAAATGGGACCCTCGCGATGACGAACGGCCTTTTTCTGATTTTCATTGAGATGTTCCAGAAAATCAGGCTCCCGGGTGGGCGGCTGGTCGGATTTTAATTCAAATTGCTTCATACACTGAGACAGATATTTAATCGGTAGAAGTTAACTACGTGTAGTTATGATCCTAAAAAGAGCCAAGAATTAAACGGCTGCAATCCCGAACAATTGTTGGGTGGATTGAATTTATACCGTTATTTGAGGTTCGTCGGGCGACCGCGGAAAAACTTAACTTGATCCGAGATTCTTTAAATTTTTCCTCAGTTTCTCAAGATTGGTTTCAGTATCCATTTTCTTTTGTTTTTCCCGTTCTACCACTTCATCCGGTGCATTTTCAATAAACTGTTCATTATTGAGTTTGCCGTTAATGGATTTAAGGAATCCTTCTAATCGATCGATTTCTTTGTGAATCCTTTCACGTTCTTTTTTAAAGTCGATAAGTCCTTCCAGGGGCAAGTATATTTCAGACCCGTTGACTACATCAGCGGCACTGTTTTCGGGCCTTGAGATATCTGTTGCTATCTTGAGTTCATCCAGCTTCAGCATTTTTCGGAAAATCCACTCGTTGCGGTTGAGCTTCTCTTCGAGTTCGTTGTCAAGGGCGTTAACCAGAAGGGTTATTTCAGCTCCGTCGGGAACGTTCATTTCAGATCTAATTCGGCGAGCAGATGAGATCATTTGCTGAATGGTGGAAAACAGGTGGGTATCCTCCGGTTGATCGAATGATGCCTTGTAAGTTGGCCATTTCGCCTTAATGAGGGCTTCTTCCGGGGTCCGTTCTCGCATACGCTGCCAGATCTCCTCCGTAATGTAGGGCATAAAGGGATGGAGCAGTTTAAGCAGAATCTCGAACATGTTTAATGCACGTGAAAGCCGACCGTAGGGAATATTCTCGTCGGTTTGCTCCGGTTTGATAAGTTCTATATACCAGTCGCAGAAATCATCCCAGACCAGGGCATATATTTTTTGAAGCGCTTCATTGAGACGGTACCGTGAAAGATCGTCGTCTACCTGTTTGATGGTCTGATGAATGCGCGCCATCATCCAGCGATCGACAAGGCTATCCTGATCGATTTCAAGCTCATCTTTATACTCGCGACCCTCTTCACTGTTCATGGCCAGGAATCGGAACGCGTTCCAGATCTTATTCGCAAAATTCCGCCCCATTTCAAACTTGGTTGGATCCAGTTTGATATCCTGTCCCTGGGCACACAAGATAATCAGGCAGTAGCGAACCGCATCAGCTCCATATTCATCAATCATTTCCAGCGGATCAATGCCGTTGCCGAGGCTTTTACTCATCCACCGACCATGCTTGTCTTTTACCATGCCCGTAATAAAAATATCATGAAAGGGACTTTTGTCCGTAAAATGCAGTCCAGCCATAATCATGCGGGCAATCCAGAAAAACAGGATGTCGTAACCGGATACCAGTAAATCGGTAGGGTAGAAGTAGCGATAATCCCTGGTATCTTCAGGCCAACCCAGGGTGGAGAAGGGCCAGAGCCAGGAAGAAAACCAAGTATCCAGTACGTCGGGATCCTGTACCATGCCTTCTTCCGGTTGTTCCCGATTCACAACATATCCCTGTTCCGGATCAATGTCTCCATTTTCATCGGTGTAGTACCACACGGGAATCCTGTGTCCCCACCAGAGCTGTCGAGAAATGACCCAGTCTTTGATATTCTCGAGCCAGCGGAAAAATTCTTTCTCCCAGCGCGGCGGAAAGAAATCAAAATCACCGTTCCGACTGGCTTCCAAGGCTTTCTCCGCCAGTGGTTTCATCTTTACAAACCATTGAGTGGAAAGCAATGGTTCAATAACGGCATCGCTGCGGCTGGAAACTCCCACCTGGTGAGTATACTCTTCAGTATGTGCAATAAGTCCTTCTTTTTTCAGGTCCTCCACAACCTGGTCACGGGCATCGAATCGATCCATGTCGGCATACTCGCCGGCGTTCTCATTCAGCGTACCGTCAATATTCAGAATATTGATAATTTCAAGATCATTGCGTTGACCGATTTCGAAGTCGGTTTCGTCATGGGCCGGGGTCACCTTTAAGGCCCCGGTACCAAATTCAGATTCAATATCTTCATCTACAATGATGGGCAGAGACCGTCCATTTGTGGGGTTGAAGGCCTTGCCCCCTATAAAATCTTTAAACCGTTCGTCTTCTGGATGAACGGCAATGGCGGTATCGGCCGGAATGGTTTCGGGTCGGGTAGTGGCAATTTCAATATAATCTTGACCCGTTTTCTCGGCGGTTTCATCGGAAAGCTTATATTTAACATACCATAGATGTCCCTGAACCTCTTTGTGGTCCACCTCTTCATTAGATAGCGCCGTTTGGTCGACCGGGCACCAATTTACAAGATAGTTGCCCCGATAAATCAGTCCGTCCTCATAAAGTTGGATAAAGGCTTCCTGCACCGCTTCAGAGAGTCCCTCATCCATAGTGAATCGTTCCCGGCTCCAGTCGCAGCTGGTACCCAGCCGTTTCATCTGGTCTATAATAATCTCACCATACCTCTCTTTCCAATCCCAGGCCCGTTCAACAAAAGCCTCTCGACCGATGTCGTGTCGATCTTTTCCTTCCTCTTCCTTTAAGTTTCGTTCCACCACATTTTGAGTGGCAATACCGGCATGATCGGTACCTGGAAGCCAGAGCGCCTGGTGGCCCTGCATACGCTTAATGCGTATTACGGCATCCTGGACAGAGCTTTGGAGTGCATGGCCGATATGCAGACGACCTGTCACATTCGGCGGCGGCATCATTATAGTGAATGGCTCACTATCTTCGTCAACCTCTGCCTGGAAGTGATTGTGTTCGGTCCAGTAGTCATACCAACGTTCTTCAATGGCTTCCGGATCGTATTTCTTGGGTATATCCTGGGAGAGCTTTTCCTTACTCATTAGAATCTGGTAATTATTTTCGGTCCAATCAGTTGCGTTTGGGTTGTTTCGTTACTGTTTGCGAGTCAACCGGACCCCGAAATGCCCGTCGCAATGATGTCGATGGGGATACGTTTGATACGCGGTGTTCTCTTCGACGAGGAGTTCTTCGGGGATATATCCTTTTAAGCTGTCGAGTGAGAATTCCTCGTGTCGTTCCAGGAATTGCTTAACCTGCTGCATGTTTTCCTCTTCTTCAAGTGAACAGGTACTGTACACCAGTTTACCGCCGGGTTTGACCATCTTCGCAGCAGAATCGAGTAGTTCCTTTTGAAGTTCAACCAGGTCTTGCAGATCTTCTTCGGTTCTTTTCCAACGCAAGTCTGCTCGTTTACTCAATACACCGGTTCCGGTGCACGGGGCGTCCAGCATTACCCGGTCGGCCGGATCAAGCTCGAGTTCTCTTACATCTGCTCGACGAATTTTTATGTTTTCAGCATGATAATCAAGGGCGCTTTCCGCCAGTTTATCCAGTCGATTGGATGATCGGTCCACGGCCAGGATGGTTCCCTCGCCCTCCATCAAGTCGGAGATCATAATGGCTTTGGTTCCGGGAGCTGAGCAGAGGTCATAAATAGTTTCGCCCGATTGCGGATCCAGTATAGTGGGGGCAAAGCCGGCTGCTATATCCTGAACCTGACAGAATCCTCGTTTCAACAGATTCATTTCGATAAAAGGCCGCACACTGTCCACTTTGAAAAAGCCCGGCAGCCAGTCACTTTCTTCGAAGGGGACCTCTTTTTTTTCCAATCGCAGCCGGAAATATTTTCTTTTGGTTCGAAGCGTATTGACGCGAACAAAGTAATGGGGGCGCTTGTTATTGGACTGCATCAGCTTGAAAGCCTCGCGTTCACCGAATCGTTTTACCCAGCGCCTTACCATCCATTCGGGATGAGAAAAGGTGGTAGCGACTAACTTTGTACGGTCCTCATAGTTTGGCTTGGGAAGGTCATCCAGCTCCCGCTGCATATTTCTCAATATGGCGTTGACCAGGTCGCCTGTTTTATGACTGATGGTGAGTTTTGCTATGTTTACGGCTTCATTAATGGTGGCATAATCGGGCGATCCGTCCATAAAAACCAACTCGTATATGGCGAGGCGAAGCAGGTTTTTCAGATTGGATTTCATTTCGCCGATTTTAACACTGGCAAAATGATCAATTAAAAAGTCCAGATAACTCCGTCGCCGCAATATGTTTTGAACATATTCTCGAACTTTTGCACGCTCCGATGGTTCAAGGGCGTTGGAGGGGCCGTAATCCAGGTCTTGTGTATCATCAAACTTGTTTAGTATGTCAATACTTACCGAGCGAGCAGATTTATCTGTATCTGTAGCCAAGGGACTAATAATTTGTTTTTAGATTATACCTATATAAATGAATGTCAAATGTAACGTAATTGAGTCTTAGAAAAAATCAAAGTCAATGAAATATGGGGAACAGCTGTAAACCGTACCGAAATCAACCGTTAATATCCGAAATAATTACATTATTGGGAAAGCCCAAAAATAGGGTATTTGAATAGAAATAACTAACGCCTTTGCAGATTTCTGTATGACGTCGGGTTGCGAAGGATATACGATTATTTTGAAAACTCTGCACCGTAGAAATGCAACCGGCTCATGCTTGTAGTGGATCGAGTCAGTTTTAACCCTCGCTTCAATAACGTGGAAATTGCTTCGCTCGGTGTTCACTGGAACGATGTCTGTAATTTGTAATCTAATGAGTTAAGGAAGTCTAGCAACGGAATTATTTTAATCCATATTAATCCCGGTCACACTTTGCTTTTGCTTGAGTAAATTAATAATTTCTGTGGCTTATAAGAGAAGGTGTTTTTTGAAATAGGCATGACCATTCGTAGGTTCTCAGCTCAATACAGCTGACCATGGTCAGACAAATGCAAATATTTAACAACAACCGGTCGTAATACCTCATGAATAAAGGAACTGTAGCACAAGTTATTGGTCCTGTAGTAGATGTCGATTTTGAACAGGGAAGCGTACCTCCTGTACTGAACGCCCTTTACATTGAAAGGGACGACGAAACAAAATTGTATCTCGAAGTTGCTCAACACCTGGGTGAAAATCGTGTTCGCACCATTGCGATGGATTCCACCGACGGCCTGGTACGAGAGAAGGAAGTCGTGGACACGGGTGCACCGATTTCAATGCCGGTCGGCGAGAACATTCGAGGTCGTTTGTTTAATGTAGTAGGAGAGACCATTGACGGGCTGGAACCACCTGAAACGGATGAGAGGTATCCTATCCACCGACCGGCGCCGGATTTCGAGGATTTGGCGACGACCACGGAAATGCTGGAGACCGGTATTAAGGTAATTGACCTATTGTGTCCCTATGCAAAAGGAGGTAAGATTGGCCTCTTCGGCGGT
>CAJXOW010000121.1 GCA_913057825.1 uncultured Balneolaceae bacterium
CTTCTCTCCGGCTTGTTGATCAGCTTTGGATTCGGAATCTGAGCTTTGCTGTTCACTTTTCTGGCTTTGCTCTTTGTCCTGTTTTTCCTGTTCGTCAGAAGATTCCTGCTTATCAGATTGTTCCGATTTGGATTTAGCCTTACCCGAAGATCCCTTGCTGCTCTTCTTCTTTTTCTTGCGCTTCCGTTTGCGCCGTTTGCCTTTCACATCGGACGGTTTGGTCTGAGTTTGCTCGGATGATTGTTGTTCGGCTTGCTGCATCATGTCTTCTTCCGACTGAGCTTCTCTTTCGGCGGTACCTTGAATGATCGCATCCGCAATCTTGGTGGTTATCAACTGAATCGTGCGGGCCGAATCGTCATTGCTCGGTATAATATAGTCCGGCACATCGGGATCGCAATTGGTATCCACCATCGCAATAATGGGAATATTCAGCTTAACCGCTTCTTTCAGGGCAATTTCTTCCTTGATCGTGTCTACCAGGAAGATGGCCTCGGGAAGGCGAGACATGTTGGCAATACCGCCAAGGGTTTGCTCAAGTTTGTCTTTCTCCCGATCCAGCATGAGCCGTTCCTTTTTGGTCAGCTCATCATAGGTCCCGTCGTTTTTCATCTTTTCAATATCCTCCATACGAGAAACACTCTTGCGCATGGTGGAGAAATTGGTCAGCATTCCGCCCAACCATCGGTGCGTAACATAAGGCATGCCGCAGCGAATGGCCTCGGACTTAATAATATCCTGGGCTTGCTTTTTCGTACCGGCAAATAGAATGGTTTTACCGGCACGGGCAAAACGGGTGGCCGCTTTGAGAGCCTCGTTGAAATATTGTTGAGTCTTCTTCAAATCGATGATGTGAATCCCGTTGCGCTCCATGAAGATGAAGTCTTTCATCTTGGGATCCCATCGGCGGGTCAAGTGCCCAAAGTGGGCACCAGATTTCAAAAGTTTTTCTAGTGTGGGTACGTCTGACATATGTATTGGTCTTTTCTGTATGAGTTAGTCCGCTACGCAGGTCCTCCCAAGCCGCTCATTCCGACAGCAGTCGGAACACCCGGCGACTTAGTCACCGCGTATGTGTGATTAGTTAATTAAACGTGTAAATAAAGGGTAAAAGTCGTAAAAATTCCTCCGGCAACGAAATGCGTCGGTAATTAACGCTTGGAGAATTGCGATTTCTTCCGTGCTTTCGGCTGACCGTACTTCTTACGCTCGACCATTCGATCGTCTCGCGTAAGCATGCCGTTTTTCTTAAGCACTTCGTGCATGCCTTCTTCCAGGCTGTCGATCGCTCGAGCCAGGGCCATCTGGATGGCTCCGGCTTGACCGGTCATGCCCCCGCCGCGAACCGTAACCTTGACATCGTATTTGTCACTCGTCTCGGTTAGTTCCATGGGTTGTACGGCCTGGTTGGCATGGGCCTCGGTGTTAAAATAATTGTCCACTTCCTTCTTGTTAACCTGGAAAGCACCTGCGCCAGGCTTGATATGAACGCGGGCCGTGGAAGTTTTTCGCCGACCTATAAAACTTTGATTTTCCATAATGCGAAAAAATTAAATTTCTATTTTTTCCGGTTTCTGCGCTTGATGCGGATGATTAGGCCCGGCATAAACACGCAAGTTACTCAGGAGTTTGCGTCCGAGCTTGTTCTTGGGAATCATCCCCTTGACACTTCGCTTGACCAGTTGTGTCGGATCTTTGTCATGTATTTTCTGGGCACTTTCAAACCGCTCTCCGCCGGGATACTGCGTATGATGGAAATACTCTTTGTCACTCCATTTCTTCCCGGTCAACTTGACCTTCTCCGCATTGATAACGATGACGTTGTCGCCGGTATCCACATGGGGGGTGAAAATTGGTTTGTGTTTTCCTCTTATAATGTGTGCAACCTTGCTGCACAGCCGCCCGAGCGGAACATCTTCCGCATCGAATAGTACCCATTTTTTGTCTACATCGCTCGGCTTTGCCGAGTAGGTTTTATAGCTAGTCGAATCCACGATACTATTTGGTCCTATATCTTTAAAATTGCCGTATTGTGAAGTCCCAAAAAATAGCGGTCTTAAATAAAATTTCCAAAAGTTTATTTCTGCTGAATTTTGGGCTTGTCAGGGTGTGAAAAAAGAATGTCAAACTTGCCCTTCTATGTCATAACCCGATCACGATAGACCGTAATGCCGGATTTTCCCAACGGGGAATCGGATCAATACCCACTACTATCTAATGAGAAATTTGCCTAAATTTATGGTCGCGGTTTAAACGGTTTAGTCAGAAGAATATTGAGTCTTGAAATTTATGCATAATACCTGCTCAAGTATTATGTTATACTATACTATCCTGTTTTCAGACTATTATGTCATAAATGGATAGATTCGAGTGATAACTGGAGCAGGGAATTGTTTGCCGTTATAAAATTTTGAATTACAGCACCGTTGAATTTATTAGTTAATAATCGAAAAATTTGAAGAGATAATTATGGGTTCGAATAAAAAATTGATGGAAAGCAGAAGATCTTTTGACACCGGTAATGGAAAGGCCAAACTGTATAGTCTGCCGTGGCTGGAAGAGCAGGGATATGGAACCATCGAGCGGCTTCCGTTTACCATTCGACTCTTGCTCGAGTCGGTTTTGCGCAACTATGATGGCTTCTCGGTAACGGAAGAGGACGTGAAACGCCTGGCCGATTACAATGCCAAGGATCCAAGTGGTGAGATTCCCTATAACCCGTCGCGTGTGGTATTGCAGGATTTTACGGGGGTTCCGGCGGTTGTTGATTTGGCCGCCCTGCGCTCGGCAATGAAAAGAATGGGCGGTTCTCCCACCAATATTAACCCACAAGTTCCGGTCGACCTGGTTATCGACCACTCGGTACAGGTGGATATGTTTGGCCAGGAAGACGCATTTATGTTTAATGTTCAGATGGAAATGCAACGGAATCGCGAACGCTATGAGTTCTTGAAGTGGGGACAGCAGGCGTTTGATGATTTTCGGGTGGTCCCGCCGGGTCGAGGTATTATCCACCAGGTCAACCTGGAATACCTCGCCAAAGGAGTTTTTACCGCCGAAGAGGATGACGGATCGCTGATCGCTTATCCGGATACCCTGGTCGGAACTGACTCTCATACCACCATGATTAATGGACTCGGTATTCTCGGGTGGGGCGTCGGGGGTATTGAAGCCGAGGCCGCTATGTTGGGACAACCAATATATATGCTGGTGCCGGAAGTGGTGGGAGTGAAGCTGACCGGCAAATTGCGTGAAGGTATAACGGCGACAGACCTGACGCTGACGGTGACTCAAATGCTGCGTCGTCACGGAGTGGTTGGAAAATTCGTGGAATTTTACGGTGAGGGACTTTCACACATGAGCTTGCCGGATCGGGCTACGATTGCAAATATGTCGCCTGAGTACGGGGCCACGATGGGCTTTTTCCCGCTGGACGCTGAAGCATTGCAATATATGCGTCGTACCGGACGGTCGGAAGAGCAGTTGGAGCTTGTCGAACGATATGCCAAGGAGCAGGGACTGTTCCGAACGGATAACACCCCGGATCCGGAATACACCGAGACCCTGGAGCTGGATCTGTCGACCGTACAAACCTCACTCGCCGGACCAAAACGGCCACAGGACCGTATCACCCTGCCTCGTATGAAGGAGACCTTTGAAAATGCATTGACGAGTGATGATCCAACCATGGGCTTCGACCTCGAGGAAGATCAGTTGGATAACAAGGGTATTTACGAAAATGACGAAGATACTGAAATGACCCATGGCGATGTCGTGATTGCAGCTATTACCAGCTGTACCAACACGTCTAATCCCAGCGTGATGCTCGGGGCCGGTATCGTGGCTAAAAAAGCGTTGGAGAAAGGATTAAAAGTGCCGAAGTATGTAAAAACATCGCTGGCGCCGGGTTCCCGTGTAGTAACCAAGTACCTGGATGAGGCGGGCCTGACCGATTACCTGGATCAGCTCGGCTTTAATCTCGTCGGTTATGGATGCACCACGTGTATCGGAAATTCGGGACCGCTCCCGGAACCGGTATTGAATGCCATTAAGGAGGGGGATTTGATTGTGGCCGGCATCTTGTCGGGCAACCGTAATTTCGAGGGACGGATCCATCCCAATGTAAAAGCAAATTACCTGGCTTCTCCTCCGCTCGTTGTAGCGTATGCACTGGCCGGTACAGTGGATATCGATCTGGAACACGAACCGCTCGGTATGGATAAGGAAGGAAATGAAATCTATCTGAAGGATATCTGGCCCACATCCGACGAAATACAGCAATTCCTGGATGATGCGATTAGACCGGAACTGTTTGAGGAAATGTATTCGGATATCTTTGAGTCTGAAGCCTGGGATGAAATTCCTATAGGCGGAGGCGATTTGTATGAGTGGAAAGAAGAGTCTACCTATATTCAGGAACCGCCGTTTTTCCAGGATATGTCGGACGAACCCGAGCCGATTGAACCCATTGAAAAGGCCCGGGTGCTGGTGAAGGTGGGCGATTCAATTACAACCGATCACATTTCTCCTGCTGGAGCGATCGATCCGCAAAGTCCGGCCGGCAAGTACCTGATGGAAAGAGGCGTCGAACCCAAAGATTTCAACTCCTATGGTTCACGTCGAGGAAACGATCGGGTCATGACGCGCGGTACTTTCGCAAACCCACAGTTTAAGAATCAGCTGGGACCGGATAAGGCGGGGGGATATACCAAGCATTTCCCCTCGGGTGAAGACATGACGATCTTTGAAGCAGCCCGGCGTTACCAGGAGGATGAAACCCCGCTGGTCGTATTGGCGGGTAGTCAGTACGGGACGGGTTCATCACGTGACTGGGCCGCGAAGGGTACGCTCTTGCTGGGGGTAGAGGCGGTAATTGCCACTTCCTATGAACGCATCCACCGGTCTAATCTGGTCGGAATGGGTGTTCTACCGCTCCAGTTTAAAGAGGGCGAATCGGCCGACTCGCTTGGACTTGACGGCTCAGAAAAGATCAGCATCCAGGTCGATGACGAACTCAAAGCCTGGCAGGAAGTTTCGGTGACGGCTGAAAAAGATAGTGGCGAGGTTATTTCCTTTGACACGATTTGCCGCATCGACACACCGGTGGAAATCGACTATTATCGCCACGGAGGCATCCTGCACAAGGTGTTAAGAGATTACCTGGAACAGGAAAAAACCGAGGCTTAATTCAATCTATTTTCCTCCTACCCCCTGAAGTAAAAACGTTCCCCCTTCGGAGGGGGAAGGGGGGAGGACAATTCAAGGCAATGACAGCGTAAAATATCCCCCTTCGGACCTGTCCCCGACAGCAGTCGGAGCAAGATCTTCCAACCAATCTCGGGAGGTAAAGAGGGAGGACCCATAAGTACAACCAAAGCGACAGGCTTTCCGCCTCAACGTTCAGCATAAAACGTTATCCACGAGCTGAAATGCAAACTAGACGGGCCAGCGATCTAGCCCATGCATAGTAAATAGACGGGCCGTTATACGCTCAAGCGGAGTGTTCAATAGTAGGTTTAATAATACCCGTCGCGGAAGTTTCCAATGATATGCCTGTCCAAGTTTCATGTTGATTTCCGCCCGGGTTATTGCTTTTGAGGCACGGCGTTGCTGGATTGAATCGTAGATCTTTAGCTGGTCTGAATACGTGCTTCCCCGATAAATGGATACGAGGCAGTCCGCAAGTGTTCGGGTACCCATCCACCCGAGATTCATTCCTTGTCCGCCGATTGGGCTCACTACATGTGCAGCATCACCGGCCAGTATAATCCGTCCATCGAAAAATTTATGGGCTTTATACCGTTCAATGCCAAAACGGCTGCTGTGCAGGCATCGGTGATCCGTCAAATTACTTCCTACCCGTCGTTGAACTTCGCCTCGTACGATGTTCGAGGGGGCGCCGGCATTGCGGTCGGTTTTGACAACCCATCGCTGCCGGTTTTTCGGTAAGGCGAATGATTCTACCACCCCATCAGGGTGCAAGTGGATAATGGCTGGTATTCCATTGGGAGGACGTCCTTGAAAATCCCCCATTACATAAGTCCCCGGATAGGGAGACCCTTCCCATTGGAGCGACGTTTTTTGTCGCACCTGGCTGTTTTTCCCATCACAGCCTACTAAAAAAGAAGCAGCAACCTCAAGCGCCATTTCATCGGGGGTATGAGTGCATTGATCTCTAAGTCTGACTCGAACTTTATCTTTATCCCGTTTAAAATCCTCCACCGCTGTACTGTAACTGATACAACCGGGTTGCTTTGTCAATAGATCATCTCGTAATATTCGCTCGGTCCGGTATTGTGGAAGAGTAAGTATGAAAGGATGCTTGAATGGAAGAGGGGAAAAATCGATCGATCCGACAAAAGTTCGTTCCAGGTAGGCGGCTCCCTTGGATATTTTAAAGGCATCCTCCAGGAAAAGGTCAAGCACCCCGATTTCTTCAAAGATTTTCAGCGATATGGGATGAATCCCGATGGCGCGTGAATGTTGGTGGGAGCGGGCATTTTTTTCGACTATATGAAAGGGGATATCCCGTTGATGCAGCAAATGTCCCAGCATCAAACCCGCCGGGCCGGCACCGGCGATCAGTATATGGTTCGAATTATAGTTATCGGGAAGTTCGTTCATGATCAAAAAGTCCAATGAGTCGAAATGGAAATTTCCGGTGCACGGTCCAACCGTCGGGCAGGGCACGTTGAAATTCACGGGCGGTAAAGCTGCGGCGGATGGATAAGCGTCCGTCGCTGCCCGCAAAAGAACGTTTAAAAAATGGAGCTACAAATAAACTGAAAAGCAGATAGGCAGAAACACTTCGCTGCAGGTCGTTGAATATGACTTTCCGGGTACTCAGTT
>CAJXOW010000122.1 GCA_913057825.1 uncultured Balneolaceae bacterium
CCCGTATTCGTAGCCGAGCAGGGCGTTGATGATGGTGCCGCTGGCGTTTTTGTTCCAGTGATAGGCAATTTCGGCACGGTGGGCGTAGCCGGAGAGGGTTTTGTCCTTGTCGGGCGTCGGATGCCACTGGTAGACGGCCGACGCCACCCGCATCGTTCGGTCGACGCCCAAGACCGTCTCGATATTCCGCTGCCCATATGCAATCGCCCAGGAGTTTCGATTGGGAGGATTTTTACTTTGAGCGAGAAGGGGCTTTGTTGCGAGCAATAGGAGTATTATGGCAAACAATGTAGATGCGACTTTAATATTGCTCAAAGTAAGCTGGAAGCTCGAGGCTGGAGGATCGAAGCTATTCGAGTTTGTATTAATCTTCTGTATATGCATTAATATCGGTTCTGCTGGTGTGATTGGTTATCTTAAGCTTCGAAACCGGTGCTTTTGGAGGCAATGTCAGCCTGCTCCAAATTACTTAACATTTTCATACAACTCCTGAAATGCTTTATAATAAGTATGCAATTGGTTATATAATTCCTCTGCATACTCTTCTCGGTAAACGTGAGTCGCTATATTTCGTGCCTCAATAATATCTGACCAAATCACTTCATCCGAAGTCCAACCCAGCGTAAATGCCTGTTGAAAAGCTTGTCGGGGACTTTCTGCATCATACCCTTCTTTTTGAGCTAACAACTGAATTAATTTCCAGGCGACTTCATAAACCAGTTCGAATCTTAATATAGCTGCATCGCGGTGATACTCGTTCTTCGGTTGATCAAGAGCTTCTCTCCACTTTTGAAGTATTCTATGATAATCTTTTTTTAGTTTCTCCTCCCTGCTCATAGTAACAATGGCTTAATTACAGATATATTCGTTCATTTTTACTCTCATCTCTGAAATCAGGAGATGCTTTGCTCATATCCACCAGGTCAATTTTTCGAATCGTGGGAAGATTCCAGATATCTTCCCGGATATTCCGGTAAATATGGTGCGAATGCTCCTTTCTCCATTCAATACCGATATCAAGATCGGAATTCGACCGGTTGCTTTCTTTGGCGAAAGATCCAAAAATAAAGAGCCTTATCCCCTTTGACTTATATTTTTCCGCCACTTTACGCAAGGCCTTCATCACCCGCTCCGGCAGTTCATGCTCCAGATGTTTAAGGGCTTGATCTTTTTTGTTTGTCATTGCCATTGGTATTGAATACTGCTGGTGTAAAGGATATTCATTGGTAATAGTTAGTTAAATTATGTAAAAATGCTCCATGCTCCAAGCTCCACGCTCCACGGATAAACTAGCTGGAATTGCGAGCGTCGCCCCCCTTGTCCATCCCGACGGCATTACCACTGTTGGGGACAAGCATCCAAAGGGGGATGTCTAAGGCTCCATGCTCCACGGGTATACCAGTTGGTTTTCTTGTTGTGTATATACACAACGTCAATACTAGCTTGAATACCCGTGGAGCCCGGAGCGTGGAGCATGGAGCCTAAAATCCGGGAAGTAAAATCTTCGATATTACTTCCCGGATCTTAACATAATATCATCATAATCGGCGCTGGTGGTGTCGTTGACGCTGTCGCCGTCGCTCATGATGAGGAGGGCAATCGGTTTTTTGGGCGGTTTGCCGCCGTGCAGGCGTTTGTAGTCCTCAAGCAGGTTGCGTTCGACAGTGATCCATTCGCCCAATTTGCCGCGGCCGGATTCTACGACCTGTATCTTTTGCTTGTTGAACAGCTTGGATCCGGTGGTGCCGACTTCGAGGCTGGTGCTCCAGGTGTAGCGGATGCTGACGGGCAGTTTTTTGAGCACATAGTTGGCCACATCAAAAACCACATACACGCTGGCCGCGGCGTCGTTGTGTCCGCTTTGCTTTTCGTTGGCTCCCTCGGGCAGATCATGCACCCGCCACCGCCAGCTGAGGATGGGCGTCTCGTGAAGATTCACCCTCTTTTTGTTGAGCAGCGGATAGTTAATATGCCGCGCCATCGTCCCCTCGTAGTGCAAGTACCGGTTGCCGCGTGGCCCGCGCTTGACCCGGTACCGGTAGTTCGATTGGCTTTCGGGCGACATCTCTGTCAGTTTGTGCTTCCCATCCCGGTCATACCATCCTCCCGGCAGCTCTCCGGGTTCCTGGTCTTCAAAGTTGTCAATAAGATAATACCCGGATCCCCGCGGATTATGCTGTGCATATCCCTCACCGGCGGTGACAAAGGCCAGGATCGTGCATATGATTAGTAGAAGGCTAAGTGGCTTTCTGCTTTTTGACAAAACTTGTGGTGGTGTTTCTGTTAGTTGTTGGTGTTACGTTGGTTAACGGTAGTAAAGGCGATTAATGATTTATGATGGATAATTAATGATTGTTGTCGGGAATTGTACTCCAATTATATAGACATAATTTCCGATCAAATACTTTCCGAGTTACCCAAATACCCTTCGTCTGTAGGTAATAATTAATGACAGGAATTCATAAAAATCATTAATCATAAATTATCCATCATTAATCAAAAAACCGCTCCAACCACCTACCCCACGGATAGCCGATGACCCCTATAATAAATATGAAGTAGATAAACGTGATGTCCATGGTGAGGGTGATGCCGAGGTGCATGGCGAGGATCATGGTGGCGATCCAGGGTCTCGAGCGGCGGAACCAGAGGGCGAATCCGAGGGATTCGGTGATCAGTCCGAAGGTCAAAATGGCGGTGGCGGCCGATTTGTTTTGGAGGATCCACTCCTGCAGGACGTTCATTTGAGCGTGGCCGTGTTGAGACAGCATATCGGTGGCGCGCTCGCCGATCCACATCCACAGGTGAGGGCCATCGACCCACCCGAATCCGCTGGCGGCCAGCTTGGTCACCGCGGCCGAACTGTATCCCAATCCCACAAAAAACAGGGTGATGCCAAAGGCGGCTTTGCGTCGATGCCGGGCGTTGGTATGAAAGACCACGGCGGATATCCCCAGTGCCAACAACGCCATGCCGGTGTAGTTGTGCCCGTGCGCGATCGATCCCTGCGAGTAGCGGGCGACGTACTGCAGGTGAAACAGCAGCAAGGCCGAGAGATAGGCAAAACGGTTGAACGGCAATCGACCCGCCCATCCCCATATACAAAAGAGGGTGATCAGTGCGGCGTTGATCCATGCGGCGGGCGACTGAAACATGAAGGTGATATCGAGGTAATGTGCTATACCCAGCGGAAGGACCACCGTCGAGAGCCGATCGATATAAGGCGCCCAGTTCCAGCACATCCACAGGGTTTGTCCGACGACAAGCACCTCGAAAAGCTTGAAATGCAGATAATCGCCGGTCGTTTCCGTCCGGTCGGTGTCAAACAGGTTCCGCGCCAGGACGTTAATCACCGCTCTGAACCTCATTATTTCGACTGCCGTCTTCATGTAGACAATTTTATTGTGAAGTGGTGAAAAGTTCCCCCTTTGGAGGGGGTAAGGGGGAGGACCCTGCAAGCTCCCAAAGTGTAAAAGGCCCTTCCCGTACCTGCCTCAACTGCCAACATAATGGACAAGCGGGAGGACCTTGCAAGCAAAATGCCGCCACTCCAAACTTTTCACGCTTGCATGGGCCCGGGCAGTCCTCCCCCTTGTCCATCCCAAATTTTTTTGGGATGGACCTTCCCCCTCCGAAGGGGGAGAGTTTGGTGGTGTCTTTATTGAGGTAGATGTAGGGGGTATAGGTTACTATAACGGTATCGCGGGGGGTTTTTAGTTGGCCGTTTACTTTGTAGATTAGCCAGCCCCCGTTGGATGGAATTGTTGAGAATAGGGATCGAAGTCCCTCGATTCGCTGGCGGTCCCATGTTTTGTTCTTGGCGACAAAATCAGCCAGGTCGTTTTGGCTGACTTGAATACGGTCCAACGGAAAAACCGACCCCGGCAACTTCCCGGCACTGCCGACGGGGTCCCACTTTAATGAATCGTGGGCGTCAACCTGTCGCACCACCGTGCGGGTCCACGGATCCCCCGCCTGCGAAAACATCGGGTAGATGCTGAATGGCCAAAACTCTCCCTCGTGATTTCCCACCAGCAAAATCTGCAGAAGCAAAATCCATCCGATGATGTAGAGGCCTTTACGGCGTAAGTTCATTCAAATACCTGAAGTTTAAGCATTTAGTGGTACGTATGGCTGCCAAAAACCGGGACTAAGTCATTGAGCTCTTCACTCTAACAATATTTAACAGTTCCCGGATTCCAAAGCGTTTCAAGTTTTATATATGTTGGAATTTTTTGGGATGGACCTTCCCCCTCCGAAGGGGGAGAAAATTTTATTAATTTTTTCTTGATTGGAACTTTTGAAAAGTGTAGATTATCGCATATCAAAATTGCGTTAGACAACGGCTTATTTATAAAGTACTGATTAGCAACGATTTACAGGGAATAAAAATAAACCTGTGATCGGCCAGGGAGGGCGCTGAGAGTATCCACCTTATGGATTTTTGCGATATGGTATCCGGCTTACCTGGGGAAATTAATAACCTTTAAAGACCACTGATTTTTATACATCGTATGTTGTTATATCAATATCCCCCTACCGACAGTAGTCGGTACAGGTCCGAAGGGGGAAATATTTTTTCTCATCCCGATATAGGTCTCCTGGAGAGTAGAGGCATCAAGAGCGATTAATCTTACAGGAGAGCCAAACAACAAAACCTCAAAATGGCCCGGTTGACCGCCGGGCTTTTTTTATTCAGGCGACTCCCGGCTATACCCTTTACTTGCCGTTTATGTATTCTCTTTGGTTGCAGGTTAATAATGGTTATTATTTACATTCCGATTTCGTCAAAAACGAAACCGGAATGGCTGGAAGCTGGAGGCTCGAAGCTCGAGGCTTATTTTAGCTGGTTATATGGCCGGTTATCTTATTTACAGTCACCAGCTTTTTGTTACATTCTCTATTAATAATGTTTACAAACTGGTATACCGCTAATTACCAGACTTCGAGCTTCGAGCCTTCAGCTTCCAGCTTCGTTTCTATCAGCAATTAACCAGAACACCATTCACCAACATTTCATAAAACCACCAAACATTACTACCATCTCCAATGATTAACGAACTTATCAAGATTACTCGTGAGGCGGGACAGGCGACGTTGAAATATTATAATGACGATGTCGGGGTTGAGTATAAGGATGATGATTCCCCGGTTACGCAGGCCGACCTGGCCGCGCATAATGTGATTATGGAGGAGTTGAGTCAGCTAACCCCGGAAATCCCCATTGTATCGGAGGAAGGGTCCTACCTCCCCGGGGAAGAAGATGCCCCGGAAAAATCGGTAGTCGGACAAGCATCGACCTCCGATCCCAATATCCCCTCTTACGAAACCCGCAAGCAGTGGGATCGCTTCTGGATTGTGGATCCGCTGGACGGGACCAAAGAATTCATTAAGAAAAACGGCGAGTTTACCATCAATATCGCGCTGATCGAGGATGGCAAACCGATTATGGGGGTTGTTTTCGCCCCGGCCGAGGACCTGCTCTATTACGGGTCGCGCATGCAGGGATCCTACAAGCAGAAAGGCGACGAGCCCACCCGGCGGCTGAAATCGGTCCCCGCCGACCGCTCCAAGCCGCTCGTTCTGGCCCAGAGCCGTTCGCACAGTTCCGACGAGCTGGAAGACTGGATCAAGGAACAGGACCTCGAAATCAAAGACCGCATCCGCGCCGGCAGCAGCCTGAAATTCGGCCTCGTCGCCGAAGGCAAAGCCGACCTCTACGTGAGAATGGGTCCGACGATGGAATGGGACGTAGCTGCCGGCGACGCCGTTTTCCGTTATTCCGGAAAAGGCGGCGAGCGCAAATCCGAGCTGACCTATAACAAAGAGTCGCTCAAAAATGAGGGATTTGTGATCGGGTTCGAATAAATCGATCCCGGATCGATTTATTCGGATTTATGATGGGTGATTAATGATTTATAATTAATAATTTATGATTGGCGTTATTGGTATTATTCAACTATGGTTCTCTTAACGTCCGCAGTTATAACTTTAATTCCCGTTGATCTTTTATAAATCAGGGCGAAAGCATGAAAACCAGATCAATCATTAATTATTAATCATAAATTATCAATCATTAATCACCCTTGGTTGCCAAGAAAAAATATCAACTGATTTTACCGGTTATCGGGCTTGTGCTGCTGCTCGGGGTGATGGTTTTCGTGGTGCATTTCGGGGTGGAGATGCTGTCGGCGAATCGACTTCACCGGGAGACGGTTGTCAAGTGGATTGATCTAAAACAGCATGCGCTCCATGATCTGGAAGATTATCTCGATAGTGGGGATGCACACGAGTACGAACACTTTCAGAAACAATATCATCTTTTAAAACAGAGTGCGGAAGTATCCCAACCGCTGCTGGATCCCTCGATGCCCATCGACAGTGTGACTACCCGGTTGTTGAATGTCAGCAACCTGACCCGGAAGGAAGCTTCCAATGTCATCTTCTATGCACGACAATTGAGTCGTTTCTCCCCTTATCAACAGAGTATCCTTGCCTGGCTCAATATGAGTCAGCAGATCTTCGCCCTGGAGGAGTTTCACAAAACCATCCATCATTTTGTAGAAAATTCCGATCTTGAACGGGACCCCGACACCTACGACCGCCTCAAGAGC
>CAJXOW010000123.1 GCA_913057825.1 uncultured Balneolaceae bacterium
ATTGGGTAGTTCACAGGCATTGACCAGGCCGAGCATCGCAATAGTCGGCACACGCCGTCCTACCCGGTATGGTAAGAAACAGGCCGGACGTTTTGCCGGGTTTGCTGTCGAATCAGGCATTTCCGTGGTCAGCGGACTGGCCCACGGCATCGATACGGAAGCTCATGCGACCACCCTGAAGCAAAAAGGCACAACCGTAGCCGTACTGGGTAGCGGAATTGATGTTATTTATCCAGCTGCAAACCGAAGTTTGGCTCGTTCGATCATACATTCCGGCGGGGCTATTATAAGTGAGTATCCTCCCGGCACTTCTCCTGAGTCCGGTCATTTTCCGGTCCGTAACCGCATCGTCAGTGGAATGACGATGGGAACATTGGTGGTTGAGTCCGGGTTGGAAGGGGGGAGTATGATAACGGCTAGTTCTGCATTGGATCAGGGCAGAGAGGTGTTTGTGATTCCACATAGCCTTGATAATAACGCCGGAATAGGGTGTAATGCCATTTTAAAACGGGGGCATGGGAAGCTGGTGCAAAAAGGAGAAGACATGTGGAATGAATTATATCAGTTTTGCTCATTCGAGTCGGATGCGGGAGAGGAAGTCCCCGAAAATGATAGTGAAGTTGAAAAGAATTGGAAAAATTGGAATTTGAGTAGAACAGCAACCCGGATTTGTACGTTGTTAGAAACTGGTTCAATGCACATAGATCGATTGGCGGAACATATACCGGCTTCATCTGGTGAACTTATGTCGGAACTGTTAAGCCTGGAGATGCAGGGTTGCATTCAGCAGCGACCTGGAAGGGTTTTTGAGTTAAGTTAGTTTAATGTCCGAATGTTGTTTAAATTATAATTAAGAGAATACGTTTAAACCCAGTTCTCCAACCTGGTTAGAAGCTAATTTTAATGCGGGTGAACTGATGGAGGATTTATAACATGATGAAATCCGGACAATATTTAGAACAAAAACAATCGCAGCAACAACGGCTGTCACCGCAGCAGATTCAGTATATCAAGCTGCTGCAGCTGCCTTCGTTTGCCTTGGAACAAAGGGTGCAAGAAGAATTGGAAAGTAATCCGGTACTGGAGGAAAAAGATCAAGAGCCATTGGATGATCTGCCCGAACAATCGCTTGAAGAGCCCGGTGAACAAGAAGTGGAGCCGCTGGACGAAGTGGATGACCAGGAGATTGATTGGGATGAATACATGAATAATACAGAGTACGAAGGTGAGTCCAAGTGGACCACCTATAACGAAGATCGTGACTCATGGCGTGATCTTCCAAAACCGTACCATGAGTCCCTGTTGGAAGATCTAGAGCATCAGGTGGGCCTCCTTGACCTGGATGACGATGAAAAGTTGATTGCCGACCAGATCCTGGGTTCTATTGATAATGACGGATATTTTCGCCGGGAACTTGATGCAATCGTCGATAACCTGGCGTTTAACCACGATGCCGAAATATCGAAAGAGGATGTCGAACACGTCTTGAAACAAATACAGCAACTGGATCCGCCGGGCATTGCTTCCCGTGATCTGAGAGAGTGTTTGTTGACGCAGCTGCAGAACATGCCTGAGGATTCGAATGGAAGAGATCTGGCAATACGCATTGTTAGGGACCAATGGAAGCATTTTGAAAAGAAACACTTCGGAAAGATTAAAAAGAAGCTCAATACCGACGAAGAGCATCTTAAAAATGCGTATCGGATGATCCAGGGACTCGATCCCAAGCCGGGGGCCGTAGCTGATGTCGAAGAAGACAGTCGCAACTATATTGAGCCGGATTTTGAGGTCTATTATCAACCTTATGAGGGCGAAAATGATGACGACGATGAAGCCGGTGATTTTATCATCCGGTTGAACAATCGAAATGCACCAACCCTGCGCATTTCACCTCGATATAAGGAGATGTGGGATAATCTAAAAAACAAGAAGGGGAAAAAAAGCCAGATAAACAGACCAAACACTTTATCAAAGAAAAAATTGAATCAGCCCAGTGGTTTATAGAATCTATTCGTCAGCGACAGAATACGTTGATGAATACGATCAAGACCATTGTCGCTTTGCAGGATCAATTCTTTAAATACGGTGAGGGCCTGCGGCCCATGATCTTGAAAGACGTTGCTGAACGCATCGGCCTCGATATTTCAACTATTTCCCGCGTGGTTAACGGCAAATATGTCCAGACTCATTTCGGGGTTTTCGAGTTGAAATATTTCTTTAGTGAAGGTATCAAAACGCAGGATGGGGAAGAGGTTTCCAGCAGAGAGGTGAAAAATACCTTGAAGGAGATTGTCGACAATGAAAATAAGAAGAAACCTCTAAGTGATCAGTCCCTGGCCGACGAGTTGAATGAAAGAGGTTTTAAGGTTGCAAGAAGAACGGTAAGTAAATATCGAGAGCAATTGAATATACCGGTTGCACGATTGCGTAAACAAGTGGGGTAGCAGGGGGCTGTTCAATTGAAGGAGACCAGCAGCTCGAAAAGTTCCGGTAGATTGGAATGAATAAATATAAAGTAATAGCCGGTAGCTATAAGTAATATTAATAGCCCGATGGTTGCCAGCAAGTAGAGATGCTTATTTTGCGTAATAAAGCTTGCAATGTCTTTTGCAGAGATGATGTAACTGCCTACCCAAATTACCACGAATACTGAAGTCAGCAAAAGAAGTACGCTAAAAGAACTGCCGCTAATAATTAAGGGAGTGATAAGGGTGGCAGAAATAAGATTAAGCTGAAGAGGCCAGGAGTAAATGGTCACCGATTGGAATATATGTTTGACACGCCGGGTGAAGATATAAAGCCAGATAACTCCTAAGCTCTGAAGTGTGAATGCGAATACTAATCCCAGCACAAAGAAGGAAAACGGCCAGATCGTGATATTTTCCAGCAACGGGTAGTGGTGTTGCAAGGCTTCAACACCCAGTGGAGTGTAAAAATGATGGGCTAATGCGTAAAACCACATCCCGCAAATTAAAATATGTTGACAGAATAATATGAACGCGGTATAAGGCAAACGAATTCGCCATTCCATGATATCCCGTATGAAAAAATTATGTGCGAAAAAGTATCGGGATAAATTTCGGCGGTAAATCGGACTGATGCTGTAATGCAGGGCATATGTAGTCCATATAAACAAAAGGAGCAGTACCAGCCAATTATTAAAAACGGAATTCTCTTCATGCGCTTGCCCGAAGGGATACAATGCAATGGAATCCCTTGACGCACTGCGCAGATATTCCGCCAGTTCCGGTTGTTTTTTTATATGCTCGATGACCCATTCCCCGGGTAGGAAAACGGGCCGTTCGGGAAAAGGTGCAGTTTGATCTAATAAATATCCCAGGGATCGTAAAGGATCCACTACATGTTCGGTATCGAGAAAATAACCGTCATAATCTGACCACCTTGGATGTTGTTGGGCCTGGTATTGATAGAAGGCCAGATCAAATAGATCTGTAAGCCGTGTCGAGGGAAGATCTGACCGGGCAGAGAGAAAGTAGGTCGTATACCCGGTTTGTTGTTCGATCGCTGCCTTATATGGCTGCAGCCGTTGGTATAGCAGTGTTGAATTTAAATTTCCGAATTGGAATAATCCCATCCCTCGCAGCTGGGGGTACCCCCTGAAGTTATCAAGTAAAACTTCAATTCGTTGTTTGAAAACGGTGTCGGTGGCAACCGGGTCGGTCGACAGTAAAAAGGGGTTGGGTACCGAGAGGAAAACCTTGAATGAATCGGATGCCAGGGCATTTACCGTCGCGGGGGTAACGGGGTTGTGGATTTGAATGCAAGTTATTCCCAGCGATTGAAACTTTTGGAGCTGAGCCCGCGCTTCCTCTGGTTCCTTTGGAACTTCCCAGTCAATTCCAAAGGTTCTTTGTGCTTGAGTTGGTTTTGCAAAGAGTGTAACTGAAAGTAGGACCGTAATTATAACCGTGCAAACTGGAAACGGACGATCAGAACGGAGACCGGGTAATAACACAACGGCAGAGTCATTAAGAGTATGTTTATTCAGTCTCTTCCTTCATGGTTAAGTTTAAAGGCAGTTCACGAGTTTCCTTGAAACTGGATAGGACAACGTTGGATCGTGTTTTACTGACTCCTTTCCAGGATTGCAGCTTTGATAGCAGATTTTCCAACGATTCGGTATTCTCCGTACGTACTTTAAGGATATGAGAACCATCACCGGTGATGGAATGGCATTCCAAAACCTCGGGTTCTTCAATTACTTTTTTTACAAATTTGGGATAATTATCCGATCCGTCTACTTCGACAAAAATAAATGCCAGGATGTCGAAGTTGAACTCTTTGGCATTAAGTATAGCACGATATCCTTCAATTAAGTCTCGTTCCTCCAGTTTGCGCATGCGTTCAGATACCGACGGAACTGACAGATGTACGATTTCAGCCAATTTGTTACGCTGAGCACGCCCATCATTTTGAAGGTGTTGAAGAATGGTTATATCGGTTTGATCTAAATTGTGACTCATAAAATGAAGGTCTTGGTTGTTTGCTTGGTTAATGGAAATTGTTTGATCAAAATGAATTTCAACTAACGTATTTATACAGTGCTAATACCGAAAAATTACTAAACTCAATTAAAACCGGGTGAAAGAATTATTCCTCTTCGGTTATTTAGATATCAAACCTAAATGCTGAAGCCTGAAACTTGACTTTAATTAGTTAGGTAAAAACCTGTATTTAATTCATCTTGGCTTATTAACTGTTGGAAACGAATATAATTATTTTTAATTGAAAAAATAAGTACACACGTTGGTAAATCTCTATTATTTTAAAGGTGAGACCAATTTCACCTGTCTAAATTACGAACATATTTAAGAAAATAATGCTGGACATAAACTTTATTAAAGAACATACCGATCAGGTTAAACAGTCAATGACCAACAAGGGCATGAATGACACCGGCTTGGTTGATAAGGTCGTTGAAGCGGATAGGCAATGGCGCGAACTGGTGCAGAAAGTGGAAAAACTTCGCAGCGAAAGCAATCAAAAGGCCAAGAAGATCGGGGGCTTGATGAAAGAGGGCAAGAGGGAACAGGCCCAGAAACTTATCGATGAAAACACAAAAATTAAGGAACAGATACAGGAAAAGGAAACAGACCTTGATCAGTTTAAAAATGAGCGGGACCAACTGCTTTTACAAATACCAAACGTGGCTGATCAGTCGGTGCCGGTAGGTAGCGACGAAAATGATAATGAAGTAGTGCATACCTGGGGTGAACCGTTGAAGAAAGAGTGGCGTAAACCCCACTGGGAATTGAATGATTTTGACGGGAAACTTGATTTTGACCGAGGAAGCAAAGTTACCGGTGCGGGCTTCCCTTTCTATACCGGAAGAGTCGCTCAACTACAAAGAGCGTTGATATCCTATTTTCTAAGTAAGGCCCGGGAGAACGGATATACCGAGATCCAGCCCCCGTTTTTTGTCAATGAAGACTCGGCTCGGGGCACCGGCCAACTTCCTGACAAGGAAGATATGATGTATGTTATCCCTCGTGACGAACTATATATCATTCCCACGGCCGAAGTACCGGTAACGAATTATCATCGCGACGAAATATTATCAAAAGATCAACTCTCTTTGAAGTATAGTGCTTACACGCCCTGCTGGAGGAGAGAGGCAGGTTCGCACGGGACGGAAGTCCGGGGATTGAATCGGCTTCACCAATTTGATAAAGTTGAGCTGGTTAAGATCGTTCATCCGGATCGCTCGGACGATGAGTTGGAGTCGTTGCGTGTTGATGCGGAATCTTTGTTGGAGGAATTGGAACTTCCGTATCGAACGCTACTAATGTGTACGGGAGATATGGGTTTTACACAAGCTAAAAAATATGACCTCGAAGTATGGAGTCCCGGACAGGAAAAGTGGCTGGAGGTTAGTTCATGTTCCAATTTCCGATCCTATCAAGCCCGCAGGATGCAAATCCGGTACCGAGGTGATGATGGAGATACCCATATGGTACACACCTTGAATGGTTCCGGTCTTGCCTTGCCCAGGGTAATGGCAGCGGTCCTGGAGCATTATCAACTTGAGGAGGGCGGGGTGGCAATCCCCGGGGTTTTGAAGTCTTTTATGCGGGGCGATAAACTTTAAAATCTGATATTGCGCTTGGGTTTATGGCAACAAGTAGTGCTAAATGGATTAAGAGGCTGCCGCGTAAGCCTCATTCTCCTTGTATCGTTGCAGTATATTCAAAATCGGCTCCATCGTTTTTTCTTTCATGATATTGCCCCGGACCTGGCTGGCTTTGTGCAAGCCTTTGAGATACTTGCCATAATGTTTTTTCATCATGATGATGCCGTACTTTTCACCATGATGACGAACAGACATTCGAAGATGTTTCATGCACAGGTCGATTCTTTCATCGACCGTGGGACCGGGCAAGTGTTCACCATGTTCCAGGTAGTGATGAACCTGTTCAAAAATCCAGGGATTGCCGATGGCGGCACGTCCAATCATGACACCATCAACTCCTGTTTCATCAAACATGCGTTGGGCTTCTTCCGGAGAGGTCACATCTCCATTGCCGATGATAGGTATTTCCAGTCCCGGTGTTTCTTTTAAGTGTTTTAGATAGTCCCAACGTGCAT
>CAJXOW010000124.1 GCA_913057825.1 uncultured Balneolaceae bacterium
AAATGGTTAGTTTTTTACAAGTGTAAAGGATGTCCCCGAACACCTGTAAAGGATGTGCCCGGTCTGCACACCCCTCCAAAGGGGGACGTTTTTTCACCTCGGTTGCCTTACATTCCCCCTTCGGAGGGGGCCAGGGGGAGGACCAGCAGGGCAGAAATATTTATATAAAACCTCCGAGCAACCGTAAAATTCGAGGGCTAGGAGTCTGAAGAACTTCTCTGTAGCACAACCTGGATAATGTGGTCATCTTCTCGAATTTTATTCAGCATGTCAGGCGTCGGCTCGCTGTCAAGCCACATCGTGCAGGTAGCGGCCTGCCCCTCCTCAAAAATCGTATTTTCCATTTCCTCCACGTTTACATCTTCATGACGCAGTATGTTAAGAACGTTCGCCAGAACTCCTACCTCGTTGTAATGGCGGACGAGCAGGCTAATGCTGTCTGATGACTTTCGACGGACATTGATCGTGTTTATGGGGCGACCGGTCTGTATATAGCTGCGTACAATATCCACAACAGCATTGGCGATAGCTTCGGAGGCTTGTTGGGTAGAGGCACCTATGTGAGGGGTACAGGTGGCTTTTTGAGCAAGTTTTGTCTGCTCAAACTGGTCATCGGTAGAAGTAGGTTCATCCTCAAATACATCGAGACCAACTTTCAAGTCTTTGGTATTAATGGCCTGTTGAAGGGCATTCGAATCAACAATTTGTCCGCGCGAGGTATTAATGAATACAGCCCCATTCTTCATCAAGTCAAAAAATTCCTCATCGACCAGGTGATGGGTTTCATCGGTGGCGGAAAGATGGACGCTGACGGCATCGGACTGCTTGGCTATTTCCTTTGGATCTTCACAGCGTTCAACACCGAAATGGTTGGCGACGGCATCATTTAGACTGCGGGACCATGCGATGACTTTCATATTAAGTCCTTCCCGGGCCATTTTGGCTACGGTGCGCCCGATGGTGCCGAATCCCAGCAAGCCCAGGGTGCGATGTTTGAGACCCCGCGCATCAGCATAGTGTTTTTTGCGCCAGTGACCTTCCCGAAGATCCCGGGTAGCATTGACGATCTGTCGATCTGCGGCAGCAAGGAGTCCGATGGTTAATTCAGCAACCGCATCGGTGTTCATACCGGGACAATTGGCCACGTGAACCCCGTGAATACTTGCGGTATGCAGATCTATGGTGTTGACCCCCGATCCAGCACGAATAATTAGCGAAAGCTTATCGGATTTCGTGATAATGTTTTCATTTACACGGGTGGATCGAACAATTAAAATTTCGACATCGCTCATTTGATCGGCTAGTTCAGTACCCGACAGGTCTGCATCATAAGTTACGTTGGACCCGAGCTTTCTTAAATCCTGAATAGCCGCTTCGGAAATTTGGTCAGCCACTAATATGTTCATAACAAATCAGATATTTATTTTTAATAGAGCTCCTTGATAAAACCGGGCATTGGTTCCGAAGCATTTATATTTTCTTGGTATAAGATAAGAGTAGCGATATTAGCAAAATGCAGCATATAACCAAACTGCCTCTCATCTGAGAAAAGGTTGCAAGCAAGGAACCGCCGTCCGGTTTTCAAGGAACGTTATGAATTTTCTGGTTTAACTATCGCCGAGTTCCATATCCCGGGCCATCAAATCGAGCAGGTGATCTATTTGTCTTTGAGTTACTTTATCGAGCATTGTTCGGTTCACCTCTTCAGCATCATCTTCGGAGAGATCGTCATTGCGAAATTTGTAATCCATCTCGACCCATAATTTATGGTAGCGGGCGGACTCGGTCGCTGCCTGGTATGGATCAGGGTGTAAACAGGACCGGGCAGCAAGGAGAAGCGGAGCTTTCAGATCCCCCTGGCGCAGGCCGACGGAATCTGTAGAGACAGCAATTCCCTCGGTCTCTTGATAAAATTCATTCATCTTCTCTTTTGTAATCTCGTCATGCAGGTAATCTTCTGCGGTACGAAACATTTTGTATACCACAGGTTTCCAGTCTACATTCGGTTGACGAGCACACCAGATAGCAAATTTACGTAGCACGTGATTTGCTCCCTGTTCCCTGACATACTTAAGCAATGCGGTTAATTGATCATCACTTCGCTTAACTTCTTTTCCGGTTTCGGAATTAATGATGATCACCTTTTGTCGTTCACGATCGTACTTGTAAATATGATTACGATTGGAAGCTTTCATCGTGTGGTAATTTGCTTTGGTTACAACTTCAAAGATCTCTTCTAAATTAACACGAATTGTTGGAGAATTCCGAACTGGATATTATCGGTTGTTAACTATCCCTCGGACCGTCATAACATTTTTATTCGCGAGGTAGTTCGAAATTGGATGCTATTATAAATGATAAGGATTTGGAAAATGAAAGAAAGTTTCTAAAATATGAAACGCGTAGGCATCTTGAATCAGGGGTTAAAATATGAATGGCCGCAAGTCCGGAACCGACAGCAAGACCACTACTCCCCAGATGGTGGCCTGGGCGTTATATGACTGGGCCAACAGTGCCTTTCCCACTGTTATACAAACGTTTGTTTTCGCTGCCTATTTTACTCGGCAGATTGCTGTCAATGAAACCGTGGGGAGTAACCAGTGGGGAAATACGATCAGTATTGCGGGTTTGTTTATCGCAGTTCTGGGTCCGATTCTGGGTTCGATTGCCGACCAGGGTAAACGCCGTAAGCCGTGGATCGCCGTTTTTACTGTAATGTGTGTCATCGCTACCGCACTGCTATGGTTCATAGAACCCTCCAATTCGTTTTTAATACCGGCCCTGATCCTGGTTGCTATCGGGACCGTCAGCTCTGAGTTTGCCTTTATATTTTACAATGCTATGCTGCCCGATCTGGTAGCAAATAAACGGATGGGGCGATGGTCGGGGTGGGGATGGGGACTGGGTTACGCCGGGGGACTTTCCTGCCTGATAGTTTCTCTATTCGTTTTTGTACAGGCAGATCCACCGCCCTTTGGACTGGATGCATCGGCTGCCGAGCATGTAAGGGCCACTTATATACTCGTAGCTGGATGGTATTTGCTATTTGCAATTCCACTGTTTGTTTGGACCCCCGATGTAAAGGGAACCGGGATGTCGATTCGACGATCGATTCGCGAGGGACTCGCGCAATTGAAGCGCTCACTTGCCAATGTTCGCCGCTACCGCAATATCGTCCGATTTTTAATAGCAAGAATGTTTTATATGGACGGGTTGGCTACCATTTTTTCGTTCGGCGGAATTTATGCAGCCGGAACGTTTGATATGTCGGAAGAACAGGTGATCATGTTCGGTATCGCGCTGAATGTAATGGCAGGGCTGGGAGCTGTCCTGTTCGCATGGATGGATGATCGCAAGGGAAGTCGATATACGATACTGGTATCGCTGGTCGGTCTGTCAATTCCCACGCTTCTCATATTGCTGGTGACCTCCGAACAGTGGTTCTGGATACTGGGGATCCTCCTCGGTATTTTCGTGGGACCGGTGCAGGCTGCAAGTCGAACGTTCATGGGACGGCTGGCTCCGGATAATATGCGTAACGAAATGTTCGGCCTGTTTGCCCTCTCCGGAAAGATAACCACCTTCCTCGGTCCGCTGATGGTCGGATGGCTAACCTACTTTGCCGACAGCCAACGCGTAGGTATGAGCGTCATCGTATTATTTCTCATACTCGGCCTGGGATTGCTGGTAACCGTTAAGGACGCGGATAGTGATTGATGATTTATGATGAATAATTAATGATTGACAAGCTTATAGAGCCTTTTTAAAGCGTTAGCAGATAACAGAATCTTATGCAAGGCCCTGTAAGTTCATTAATTTTAAAAAGAAGTTACTGGATAACAACTAAGATATCGGCAATATCCAGTAATCATAAATCATCAATTATTAATCACTAATCACTCATCACCCCCCTTGCCTTTAAATGCTTCCAGAAACTCCATCGGGAATGGCAGGAAAGCAAACATGGTGTTTTCTTCACTGATATCGGAAACAGTTTGCAAATAGCGTAGCTGCAGGGCAATGGGCTGCTCCCGGATCATGCCGGCTGCTTCCACAAGCTTCTCGGCGGCCTGGTATTCTCCCTGTGCATTAATAATACGAGCTCGTCGATCACGTTCGCTTTCAGCCTGCCGGGCCATTGCACGTTTCATGGTTTCGGGGAGGACCACATTTCGTATTTCGACTGAAGTGACCTTGATACCCCATGGATCGGTATGCTCATCCAGTATATTCTGAATCTTTTCATTAATTTTGTCCCGCTCCGAAAGCAGTTCATCCAGCTCAACCTGGCCCAGGACGCTGCGAAGGGTGGTCTGGGCAAACATCGACGTGGCCTGCAGGTATTGCTCAACTTTGACGACCGCCGCCTCGGGTTCAACAACCTTGAAATAGGTGATGGCATCGACATTGACGGTCACGTTGTCTTTGGTGATCACTTCCTGCTTATCTACATTAATCGTAAATATCCGCAAGTCCACCCGCACTATCCGATCAATGAAGGGTATCAAAAAAACGAGTCCGGGACCTTTTGCTCGCAGCAACTTACCCAGCCGAAACACTACCAATCGCTCGTATTCACGGGCAATTCGAATAATTTGTGGTAGCAAAATCGACAGACCGACAACAATGGCAACAATCCAGATTAAAATATTAGTCATGATGAGTCCCCGTTATTTTTTGGTTGATTTGGTTCTACTATAAGTGTTAATCCCTTGCGTTTCACGATTGTGCATATTTGATCTTTAGAAATAACCGCTCCATTCGTTCGGGCTTTCCAATACTCCCCGTCGATGAAAATGCGTCCCCGATCCGGTCCGATCTCTTCCAGCGCCCGCCCTTCATCACCGATCATTGCCTCGGATCCCACTTTGGTGTCCATAAACTGCGCTTTTAATCCCGCACTCACGATAAAGGCAAAAAATGCGGCCGTCAATAGTGTTAACACGATCAGAAATGACCACGATACCTGGAAGAACGGCGAGAGATCTTCAAAAAGCAACAATCCTCCCATAAAGAACGAAACCGCCCCACCCAGGGTCAGCAGCCCAAACGTAGGCGTAAATGCTTCCGCTATAAATAGTATAAGTGCAAGTCCGATTAAAGCAAACCCCGCCACGTTGATGGGAACTGCGGATACGGTGTATAGGAATAATATCAGTGCAATGGCCCCAGCCATACCCGGAAAAATGGCTCCCGGGTTGCTCATTTCTCCGAGCAATCCGTAAATAGCCACTAATAACAGTATCATCATCATCTGGGGCTGGAAAAGAAATCCCAGAAATTTTTCCCCGTAAGTACGCTTCAGACTCGTAACCTTCGCATTTTTGGTCTGTAACACGTTTCCATCAACTTCCCGCCCATCCAGTTGTTCCAGCAGTTCTTCCCGGTCGGCAGCTATAAAATCCACTACATTCTTTTTGACGGCTTCATTTTCAGTAATCGATGAACTCTGACGAACAGCCGATTTGGCCCACTCTACATTGCGATTACGCTTTTCAGCAATGCTTTCAATGTAGCTTTCGGCATAGTTGACCAATTTCTGTTTCATGACTGTGTCCATTGGCTGCCCTCCCATCTGGACGGGATGGGCCGCTCCGATATTGGTGGCGGGTGCCATGACGGCGATATGAGCGGCCATCGTAATAAACACTCCGGCACTACCGGCACTTGCCCCTTCAGGTGAAACGTACACTACGACCGGCACTTCGGATGCCAGCATTCGCTGGACGATCTCCTTGGTTGAATTCAGCAATCCTCCGGGCGTATCAAGTGCAATAATCAGGCAAGTGCTTGATTCCTCTTCGGCATGACTCACGGCACGACCTATAAATCGTGAAGTCGTGGGATCTATGGTCCCGTCCACCGTAATCCAGGTTACCGCAGTCCCGGTATTATCCTCCAAAGAGTCCGGCATCCCCTGAACCCCGGAAGCCAGTCCCGACAACAAAAACAAAATCCCCGATATGGCAATTATTCTGTTCATTAATTGTAAATTAGGAGAATCATAGAATAAAACAACAATGATGAGGTAAAATGTGAAGGGAATAGGAGGAGAAAAGTTTTCAGGATGACGGTAAATTATCTTGCATGATTTTCGCTTAAGGTGTCAGTAATCACCTTTCACCTCATTTCGTTTGGCAACCAAAACGAATTCTTATACCTTCCCATAACCAAATTAACAAAACATAAATACCAGCACCCACATGCGGTCGGAACCCAAAAATCGGTTGCCTCGCCAGGCGGTGAGCGTCTGGCGAATTACGGATGGACTGAGATCTTTGATGCTGTGGCTCGTCCCGATAGG
The DNA here is from genome assembly GCA_913057825.1 of uncultured Balneolaceae bacterium. Classification (GTDB taxonomy): domain Bacteria; phylum Bacteroidota; class Rhodothermia; order Balneolales; family Balneolaceae; genus CAJXOW01. The sequence continues at coordinate 6,305 of CAJXOW010000124.1, forward strand.
GTATTATTTCACCTATGCC
>CAJXOW010000125.1 GCA_913057825.1 uncultured Balneolaceae bacterium
AATGCCCTGGGCCGTCTCCGGTCGTAAGAAAACCGAATCGTCGTCACCGGACGAAACGGCCCCAAACTGGGTTCTGAACATCAGGTTAAACTGTCGAACCTCGGTCCATTCAAAAGCACCCGATTCAGGGGCTCGAATCTCCTCGTCCATGATAATCGCATACAGATCCTCGCAAAGCCCCTCATCACTTCCCGCTTCATCCAACCGCTTTTGTACTTCTTCGGCTTTTTCCTGCTTGCCATCTTCGTAGAGCTTCTTGATATGCTGCTCGACAATCATATCGGCTCGATACCGCTTGTTGGACTGTTTATCATCGATCATGGGATCATTGAAACTTTCAACATGTCCACTGGCCTCCCACACGCGCGGATGCATGAAAATTGCTGAATCAAGTCCCACGATATTATCATGTTGACGCGTCATCGACTCCCACCAGAGTTCCTCCAGGTTTCTTTTCAATTCGACTCCCAGCGGGCCATAATCATAGACAGCTCCAAGTCCGCCGTAAATTTCAGACGACTGAAATATAAAACCTCGCGACTTCGACAATGAAACGATTTTATCCAGACTTTGTAGATCCGACATGTAGTTGATTTATTTATGCGTTAATTATTCATTCTATTTACATCTTTTCAGATGGGTAAGTATAGTCTTTTGGTCAACGAGGTTCAATTCTTTCGTATTTTAAGAGGTTGTTGAAACACCGGGCGACGGTTCCTCGTTCGAAAGTTTTTCTCTTTTTGAGTTTGTTTAAACCTTTACACAAAAGTATAAAGGTCTATGCACTTCAATACTTTTTCCATTCTTTTACCGAAAAACTCAATACTTCGGAACCGGCGCCCGGTGTTTCAACAACCTCTTAAAATCCATATTGGTGTCATTTGCATCAGAATGATTATCTTTCGGAAAATAAAGTGTGGTCTTGCGGGTTATTCTACTCAATGTTTTTTCAGGGACCTTTGAAAACCGGGTGGCGGTTCCGAAGTATTAAGTTTTTCGGCAAATAGATAAAAAACATATTAAAGTTGATAGATATTTATCATGGACTGGAGGTATCTAAACGAACTCAAAAGAGAAAAACTTTCGAACGAGGAACCGCCACCCGGTTTTTCAAAGGCTTCTTTCATTGAGATATTCAACGATATTCTCAACCCGCAAAGTGACTATTTTTTAATGATCTTTCTCTTTTCATTTCATTGCAAGTAATCATACGAATTAAATTATGAATCAATTTAATGTTGGAATCCTGGGCGCCACCGGTGCCGTGGGACAGAAATTTGTCAGACTCCTCAAGGAACATCCCTGGTTCACCATTCGAAAACTCGGGGCTTCCGAACGTTCGGCTGATCAGAAATACTGGGAGGCTGTTAATTGGATCGAAGACGTTCCCCTGCCCCAGGATATTGCAGATATCGATGTAAATCGGTGTGAACCGGATGCATTCGAGGAAGTTGACTTCGTATTCTCAGGGCTGGATTCGTCGGTTGCATCAGAGATTGAACAAAATTTTGCACAGTCGGGCATTCCGGTCATTTCCAATGCCAAAAATTACCGGATGGACGATACGGTGCCTTTATTGATACCGGAAATCAATCCTGATCATATCAACCTGATTCGATCACAAACCTTTACGGAAGATCACAGCGGGTGGATTGTTACCAACCCGAACTGCGTATGCATCCCCCTTACTATGGCCCTGAAGCCCGTCTACGACCAGTTTGGCTTAGAGGCTGTTAATCTGACTTCTCTCCAGGCAGTATCCGGTGCGGGCTATCCCGGCGTATCGAGTATGGATATTCTCGGAAACGTCATCCCGTTCATTAATGGCGAAGAAGGAAAAATTCACCTGGAACCCTTGAAGCTACTGGGAAAAATAAACGAGGCGAACAGTATCGATTATGCCAAGTTTCCCATCCAGGCAACGGCAACCAGGGTGCCGACGATCAACGGACATCTGCTTTCCATAACCGCCAAGCTTTCGGATATGCCTTCAGACATCCAGGAAGTAAAACAAGCGATCCGAAACTGGCAAAGTCCGATTGCAGAACTCGGTCTGCCCACGGCACCTGCTAATCCCATTAAGCTGTTTGAAAACGACTACTACCCCCAACCGCGTTTGCATGCCACGACTGACAATGGAATGCAACTGAGCATGGGGCGATTACGCAATTCCAGGGTATTTGACATCTCGTTTGTAGCCCTGGCTCATAACACGATTCGGGGTGCAGCCGGCGGAGCCGTATTGAATGCCGAATTACTCGTTAAGAAAGGTTATTTAAACAATACCTGACTTTATAATTACCACCATTAAGCTGACTTCATCATGGAAACAACTAAAATATCTGACACAGAACTGACACCGACCCGTATCGGGTTGGGAACCTGGGCCATCGGAGGCGCTATGTGGGGCGGTACCGATGAGGAGATCTCCATTCAAACCATACATAAAGCCCTCGACCACGGAATTACACTGATTGATACTGCACCGGTTTACGGCTATGGGACCTCTGAAGAATTTATCGGTAAGGCCCTGCAGCAATATGACGACAAAACCCGATCTGAGATATACCTCGCCACGAAAGTGGGATTGAACTGGGATGACGGGCTATTTCGCGACAGCCGGCGTGACCGCATTATGCAGGAGATCGAGGATTCACTCGAACGCCTGCAAACCGATTATATCGATCTCTACCAGATTCATTGGCCTGATCCCCATGTTCCCATAAAGGAAGCGGCCGAAACCTTGAATGAGCTCTATGAAGAGGGCGTTATTAAAAGTATTGGCGTCAGCAATTACTCACCCGAACAAATGGATGAGTTCCAACAACATGCTCCTCTACACTCGGTGCAGCCTCCTTACAATTTGTTCGAAAGGGATATTGAAAAGAATCTCATCCCATACGCATCTGAAAATAATATAACCACCCTGCTATACAGCAGTATTTGCAGGGGATTGCTTACCGGAAAGATGACGCCGGATTATACATTCCCCGAGGATGATATCCGCAACAGCGATCCGAAATTTCAACAACCCCGATTCAGTCAATACCTTGACGCTGTTGAACAGCTGGACCATTTTACCAGAGAAAAATATGACAAGCGTGTTATCCACCTCGCCCTGCGCTGGGTACTGGACCAACCGGGAGCCGACATCGCCCTCTGGGGAGCAAGGAATCCCGGCCAGTTGGATCCGATCGAGGAAGTAACCGGCTGGTCACTGGATGAAAAAGATTTTGATCAGATCGATCTGATTCTTAATCAAACTATCAAAGATCCGGTCGGCCCGGAATTTATGGCCCCGCCCTCCCGTGAAGATAAATGAAACTGAATTTTTAACTATTACTTAACCTATCCCCCATTTTCTATATGGATTTACAAGTTGAAATCGAGCAAATAGCTAACGAGAGTCCCGACCAAAAACCTGAAAATTTCGAACAATTATTTGAAGAATTCATCCAATCGCTGGAAGCCGGAGAAATCCGCGCAGCTGAAAAAAAGGGTGATACGTGGGAAGTCAACCACTGGGTCAAGCAGGGAGTTCTACTGGGCTTTAAATACGGCGAAAACATCGCCTATGAGCAGGAAGGATCGTTCAAGTTCTTCGACAAAGACACCTATCCTACTCAACAAGTCAAAGGCGTAGATAAAAATATCCGGATCGTGCCGGGGGGTTCTACCGTTCGCACCGGGTGCTACATCGGCAGCGATGTGACGATGATGCCTCCCATGTACGTGAATGCGGGTGCGTATGTAGGCGACGGATCGATGATCGATTCCCATGCCTTGGTCGGCAGCTGCGCACAGGTTGGCAAGAATGTACACTTGAGCGCCTCCGCTCAACTCGGCGGCGTGTTGGAACCCGTCGGAGCCCTACCGGTTATCATTGAGGATAATTGTTTGATCGGCGGCAATACCGGTATTTATGAAGGCACCCAGGTTCACGAAGGCGCTGTTATCGGAGCGGGCGTGGTTTTAACACGGGCCACCCCGGTGTACGACATCGTCGAAGAAACCATCTATAAAGGCAGCAATGACAAACCATTGACGATCCCATCCAATGCAGTAGTAGTCCCCGGCTCCCGCCCTATCAAAGGGAACGAGTACGCCGAACGACAACAACTCTCGCTCCAAACGCCGGTCATTATTAAATATCGCGACGAGAGCACCGATGAAGCTACCAACCTTGAAGATCTTCTGCGATAATTCCCTCCTTTAGCTAGCAATTCTGAGAACGCCCGGCGCAACTTCTGAGCTATTGCCGGGCGTTCTATATTTACCTCTCTTTTAAAAAACTCCCATCCCCCCTGTAAGTAATTGGGCTCAGCTGTATCTGTTATAGAAATAGTGGAATTATCATCAACGAAATATTACTTCATCAAATCCTTAACTTTCAACTGGTCTACAGGGGGATATTTATAGCATGTTTAATGGGATGTGTGTACTGTTTATAAGGGGATTGGCTTCCATCAAATTACCTGTCCGCCTATCCGCGACCAGATATTTTTTTATAGCGTTCATTGTTCCTTTATCAATCGTATCCTGCTTTTCCGATGCCCTGTACGGACAACAAAAAGTCTTTGAAGACGGATTTACGGACCAAAATTTTCATCACCATCCCACCTGGAGTGGAGACACGGCGGATTTTGAAATCATCAAACGCAACGGCAACTACCTTCTTCATCAAAATCCGTCCCACTACGACGGCAAGTCCCACTTGGTCAGCAAAATTTCGGACATAACGGGAAGCTGGATCATTTACATTGAATTTTCATTTGCACCGTCGGCCTATAATAAGGGGGATATATTTCTTGCGAGTGATACAAGTGATCTATTTGCAGAGCCGACCGGCTATGCGATTCAATATGGAGAACAAGGCAGTAAAGATCGTTTCAACCTGGTTTACTATAAAAATGGCGAAATCCAGGATACCCTGTTAAAGCATCCTTTAGATATCAGTAAAGGTGGAGCGTTCACCCTTCATGTCACTCACGAATCCAACGGTTACTGGAAGCTGCGGGTCGGCAGAGGATATGGACAAGCTCTATCGGCCGCAGATGATTCCGCCTCTCATAAGACCAACCGTCCATTATCCTACTTTGGGCTCAGAAACTCCTATTCAGAAAGCAGATCCGACCTCTTCTTTTTTGATTTTAAACTTTCCCTCGAACCGCTAAACGTAGCATCCGTTCAACAAGTAACCTCCAACACGCTGCAGCTCAAATTTAATCGTCCCCTCTCTATTCAGGACTCTCATTTGGCGGTAGGCAATATCACTCCCGGAAATATTTCTCCTGCCATCAGCTGGATTGATCCCCAAACCATCCATCTAACCATGCAAAAAAGTCTGTCCAGCAACAAATATAAATTGGCCATCAAGAACCTGGTCCCCCAATTCGGGAATGGGCAATCCACCGATCTGAAATCATCCTTTTTTATCTATGACTCAGCTCAAAAGAACGACGTGATCATCAATGAAATCATGGCGGCTCCATCCAGCGAAATTCCTGAATATGTGGAGATTTACAATAACAGTTCGAAGTATATAAACCTCTCTGATTGGCTGATTGGAGATCGGTTCCATACTCATTCTATCTCGCCCGGTTTTGAAAGGCCTCTACCTCCCCATACCTATATAGTGCTGACGGCCGATTCACTGGCGATGCGAAACAACTTTGGACCCGGCACGTATCTTGAACCCGCCAAATGGTCATCATTGAACAACGGGGGAGACCAGGTACGTATCCAGAATGCCGATCAAACTACCATCGATTCTGTAAGGTACCACGGCGGCCAGGTGAAACCCGGAAAATCGATTGAACGCAGCTCCCCCGACGCTCCCTCCTTTCTGCCGGATAATTGGAGTACTACATTAAATCATTTCGGGTCGCCCGGACAACCCAATACGATCCAACCCGAAACAGATAAACCGGCTCTTGAATACGTAAGCTCGGAGTCGTCAACCCAGGTGATTCTGCACTTTTCAGAACCGGTTTTATCGGATCACTTGTTATCCAATGTGAAATTCATAGTAGACACCCAATCAGGATTCTTGCCATGGCATCCCTCCGATTCAATGAAAAAAGTGACCGCAGAAGTCCCCATCCATTTCAACCACCCCCTTACCAACGCAACTACCTACAGAATCCAAATCGACACC
>CAJXOW010000126.1 GCA_913057825.1 uncultured Balneolaceae bacterium
CAGCTGTCGCCGTCACCGCCGAGCCAGCCGTTATTGGGACCAACATCCTCCCAAACCTCATCCAGGTTCCCGGTTATTCCTTCGGTTTGCAGTTCGAGCTGTTTTTTGAGCCATCCCCTGGGTTCTACAGACCCGATAGGCAGCTTGGCATAGGAACGTTCTGCCAAGGGAGCCTTATTAAATACATACAGGTTGTCGGAAGTGGCAGGTGTCGGTTGCTGGTCCGACTGACAAGCGGTAACAAACAGTGCAGCTGTGGATACTACCAACAGCCCTTTAATAATTTTGGTGACATTCATAGTTCAGATATGTTGATTTAGTAAAGATCTTTGCAAACCGGCTTGGTATTCAAAGAGAGCTCAGTTTAAGTGTTAACTAGTTTGTTTTAATTTCTTCTAAACACATGGATTATCGCAAATTAAATAAATAACATCCGGAAAGCGAGTCGGAAGGCATATTTTGCGTACTTGTTTATTCATCAAAGTAAAAACGAACATTGCTTATTTCCGGCATTTCATTAAGCGCCTCTACAATTCTTGTTTGGTCCCTGTTGCGTTTAAGGGTTACATAAAAAGTATATTCATAAACATTGCCTGCTCCAATCGATTGCATATTAATGAGCCGGTACCTTTTGCTGTATTGATCCAGAACCGATTCAAAGGCATTTGACTCACGGGCAACCTCGCTGTTGAACTGCAGTAAAAACTCTTCCTTGGTGGCCGCTCCATATCCGGTTTTACTCATGACTATCAGCACCAGCCCAATAAAACCGGTCCCGATCAGTGAGACGATACGAAGCCCGACCCCCGCGGCCATACCCGAGGCCAATGCGAAGAATATCAGTACGATATCCTGCATATCTTTTACTGCCGTTCGAAAACGTATAATCGACATGGCACCGACCAACCCAAACGCCCGCGCAAGATTGTTTCCAATCACCATAATTACAAGGGCGGTGATCATGGACAACAGAACCAGGCTTTGAACAAAATTATGCGAGTAATTGGGCCCCTCATACGTCCACCGGTATACCACCGATACGATTAATCCGCATAGAAAAGCAATAAGCATATTGCTTAAAAACTCTTCCAGGGTAAAGGACAGTGCAAAGATATTTTGAAAATTACTGAAAAGTTCTATAAGCTGACCTCCATTTCAGTTTTATCTTTGGATTGCTTCGTGTGCTCGATTTGCAGTGGCGGACGGGTAAGGGGATTGTGATACCGGCCGTTGAGTGCATCCACCCCATTCACATATTTGGAGATGGCCCGGTGACGAACATCCAAAGTTGAAATTAAATATTCCAGCCAGGATGGATAGGTTACGGAGTAGGACTTAACTTCCAATACCGTATATCCCGGGAAAACCGGTTTAACATTGCGGTCGTCGAATAACTGTGAGAGATCCACACGGTTGCTGGACCTGACTTTTTTATCAAGCGTTATGCGTAAATTGATATTGAATTTTGAATAGTAGGGTTCACGGTCATATATAATATTGGCTACAGGACCTGCATTATGTTTGAGATACTCGTAATAAAACATGCGCGCATCCCTGGCCTCTTCCGCGCCGATTACCTCTTCACTTTTCTGAAGCCACTGCGTGTCCCCGTTGTGTAGAAAATCTTTTACGTTGGAGTAGTAAATCGAGGCCCTGTTTTTACTTATGGATCGATCGTCTTTTCGTTTAATCTCGAGGAATACCAGGGGATTATTGCTACCCTGATTATATCCCCTGATCCGCAGTTTCTTGCGAATCTTGATACCGTCAATTTTCTCGTGATAGAAAAGCATTCCCGGCGTATCGTAATAGATGCTTCGCACCGTATATCCATCATGCCCGTTGCCTTTTGCATAGGGATCCAATTCAACATAGGGTTCCATAAAACGGCGCACTTCCGGTACCAGGCTGTCAGGGACGTAATATTTGCGCTCCAGTCTTCCTTTCATTGATTATCTCGAAAATGTGTGTTTAATAAATTGCTTAATATACGCCCAACTCGATCGAGTCCCCAACATTATGCGCGTTTCTGTTTGGGTCCCATATGGTAAAGATACTGATTGCCGGCCAAAAGTAACATAGACCGGCATTAAATTATTACCTCTAACAGGTCGTGCACGCTCTTCAACATGATGGATATATCCATCCAGCGAACTTGAAACGGAGGCAAATTTAATTTTCACAGTATCGCCGGACGAGATCCGACCACTTTCCGACTGCGGCAACCCCATCACCGCTATTTTATTTATCGACTTAATCGTAAACATGGTATCAGCCGAGACCTGACTGTAGAAAATGCCGTTCAACGGAATAGTCAACGTATGCCGCTTCTTATTGTTTACCAATAACCGCAACTCTTTTCGCAAACCTTCAATTCGTTTCTGAAGCATGGAGCGCTCTTCCTCCTTGGCCCCGCTTCGTAATGCTTCTACCCTGGCTTGTTCCGCATGAAGCTGGCTCTGCAATATTTTAAGCCGAATACGCAAACTGTCGATTTGCTGCTGGGATATTAACTCCTCCTCAAACAATTTTTCCTGGCGATCGAGCAGCTGTCTTAGCAATTGCAGTCGTTGTTGAACTTCCTCAACCCGGGCTTCCGCCTCTTCCACCAGTGCCGGCTTTTCGCCTGCAGCCCTCATTTTCAGATCTTCTTTTGCGACGGATAACTCCCGGCGAATTTGCCGAATAGCTCTGTTAAGTCGACGTGATCGTATTATTCCAAGCGTATCTCCTTCTTCAACGACACTGCCGGAAGTTATGGAGCCGTTCTTCCAAAATTGCATGTGATCACCGCGATCCACTTTATAACTTTGCAACCGGTGCAGCCCGCCATCCAGGTAGTCTCGCTCTATGGTACGAATACTACCGTCCGTTTCCCGCAGCATGACCCACTCCTTTTGGGGGATAATCATGGCCGGGACTTTCACATTATGTTCCCATTGACCCGGCAATACAAGGCCCAGAGCGACGATAACCACCGCAATAATAATATATAAGCCGATATTTGATTTCTTTTGATACACCGGAAGTTGTGCTGTTTTTTTGAACCAGCCCCGTAGTTTTACCTATCAGGAGGGTGATTTGGCAGTTTTTAAAATCCTGGTTCTTTTCGTTTGATACAAGCCAGGGTATTGCGGGGGAAAGTGTCAGATCTCTCCGTACCGAATAAGAAATTTTGTCTTATGATGCTGATAGTAAATTTCTAAACATTGCTGCACCTATAGTTTACAAGTGGGTGAAAGAGCGGGACACAGCCCGCTCCTATATCCACCTCATTCATCTAGCCCGAATTTCTCACAAGAAAAATTTTGAAATATCATATTACTTTAATGTCGGATGTTATCTTCAATAATAAAATGTAATATTTGAAACAGTCTGTCCCAACGCTGCAAAATTTGCTCGTCTGCGGCGTTAACGGAACGGCCGGCTTGATCGATGTACTGCTGTACATCTCCTGCGCCGTCGCCCCGTCGCCTTGCAGACGAACAAATTTCTTGGTGAGAAATCCGGGCTAGTGATAGATCCATGACGGCGGCAAGGGCTGTTTTTCTATTCCAGGTCCTTCCACCAAAATTTGAAGATACGACGGACCGTACCCCTGGAAATACCGTATATCGATCGTATGATACCCGGCTTGCAGCGGAATCATAGCCCGGTCATAGCTGGTTGCGGGCGACTGACCCATTCGGTCGAATATATCTTCTCCGCTAACAAACATGCGGGCATTATCGTCAGACTCGATATAAAAAGTGTAATTACCGCTCTTGGGCAGTTTTACATATCCGTTGAACTTGTACGCAAATAGTTCCGTTTGATTGGAAGTTCGGATATCCACGCCCTGTACAACACCACTGTCGACCGGCGACAATGCATCTCCACCTCGCATTACGGCACGCAAGGGCCAGTGCCGCATGTAACGCGGTCGCTGGTTCTCTGCTTCATAGTACAAATACTTCAGTCCTTGTGATGGTTTTTCCACCGTGGCAGCCTTGACTCCTTGCTTCTTGTCATATGCTCTATGCGTCACATATCCGACGGGATCACCATTGCTGAACGCTCGTGCCTTGACCGTGGTCGATTGATCGATGGTAAACGGTCTTTCATATATATCGGAGGCCAGAGTCGGCTCGCTGCCGTCGGTTGTGTACCGTATGGTCAAGCCGGATGCGCCCGTACTCAGCTTAACCGGTAATTCTTCGGTAAAAGCAGTGTCCCGGGGTCGTATATAGACCGTACGACCTTGATTAATAGCGGCCATCTTGGCGGTATCAATCTTTATAATCTCACGATCATAGGTCATCAATCCATTCAATTCGGTCTCCAGATCGGTTATCTGAGTATAAACACCGGCACTCATATGATACTCATCCTTAAACCAAAGCGCCCGGTTGATGAGCTCCTGGTAGCGGCGGAGCAATTCGTCCGAGTCGGTTACCAATCCCTGATATCCCCAGCCTTCCTTATCCTGCCAGGTATGTCCCTCGACAGGAAATCCGACGCCTCCAAATTCTCCAACGGCCGAGGCCCGGTCTTCATCGGGCTTAACGGCGGCGGGGCCGGGATAACGATGTACATCAACTAAATCGCCTTCGCCGCGATGCTGCCATCCGCTCACATCGGTGACGATGCGCGACGGGTCGTACGACTCCACCCACTGCGTCAACCGCTCGGCATCGAATTGGCCCCACCCTTCGTTAAATACCATCCAGTTAACTACCGAAGGGTGATTATACAACTCTTCAACCATCTCTTTCAGCTCCACCTCGTATTGACGACGACTGGCGGACGTTTCATTGTCGGCCGATACCATATCCTGCCAGACCAGCAAGCCCAGTTTGTCAGCCCAATAATACCAACGCTGCGGTTCCCATTTTACGTGTTTTCTAATCATGTTGAAGCCCATTTTCTTGGCCATAACCAGGTCATATTTCAATGCCTCGTCGGTCGGTGCGGTATACAGCCCGCCGGGCCAGTATCCCTGGTCAAGCGGACCGATCTGGTATACGAACTCTCCATTCAACATAATGCGCGAATGGCCGTTTTCGTCTCGCTTGATTTCAATACTACGCATGCCGGCATACGATTCAACCGAATCCACATGCCGGTCGTTAATCTTCAAAGATACCTTGATATCGTACAGAAATGGATCCTCGGGCGACCATAAATGCGGGTCGGGCAGCGGAATTTCAAAATAGCGTCCCGGTCCGCTTTCCACCTGGTTCACCTCCACCCCTTCCTCGTATACATTTGCTACGATAAAATCTTCTGAACGCCGGGGAATGTTGGCCGCTTCAGCTTTAAACAGGAACCGGTCGTTTTCCGGATCGGGAATGATTTTGATATCGGTAATATGCGCTTTTGGAACCGGTTCGATCCATACGGTCTGCCAGATGCCGGTCACCGGTGTGTACCAGATGCCCCGTGGATTCAAGACCTGCTTGCCGCGAGGCTGATTTCCTTCACTCGTGGGATCTTTGACATACACCAGGAGCTCCTGGGGACCGTCAGACTTCAAATATTCTGTAATATCATATGAGAAACGATCGAATCCCCCTTTATGCAGCCCGACTTTCTCACCGTTAACATACACGGTACTTGCCCAATCCACGGCTCCGAAGTGCAGTTTCAGGCGCTGTTCCTCTTCACGCCAGTTGGCAGGCACCTCAAAAGTGCGTCGATACCATACATGGTCATTGTGCTCCTTTACACCCGACAAAGCAGACTCTATGGGATAGGGAACCAGTACCGACCCATCCAGGGATTGACCCGTCGGGGCATTATCAAAATCTTCAAAACTATATTCCCAGAGTCCATTCAGATTTTTCCAGCGATCCCGTTTCATCTGGGGTCGTGGATATTCGGGCAGTGCATTTTCGGGACTAACATCGTCATACCATTGAGAAGCAAGAGGTGCTTCCTTCTTGCTCCACTGCTGGGCGGCAACCGATGAGAGGCTTCCAACGGCTAGAAACAGCAATACGGAGGCAATGATATAACGCGTAAACTGGCGAGTAACAGAAACTTTGTGGGTCATAGGTATTTGATCATTTAAATGAATAATCGCTCCGGCCGCCCCATTATGGCGGGG
>CAJXOW010000127.1 GCA_913057825.1 uncultured Balneolaceae bacterium
AGTTATTACAGCTTAAAACCCAGAAAATTTTAATGCTTCGGAACCGCCGCCCGGTTTTTCAAAGGGCTCTACCCATTATATATCCTATAGTTCCCAGTGATATCTCAGCTTGATTCGTTATTTCCGGAAAGTTCCCTTCGAATTTTATCCAATACTTTTTTTAATCTAGGAACATGTTCTTCGCATACTGTAAATACAATTTCATGCATACACCGCATCTCTTTCAATTCGTTTTTTTAATCTATGATTCATTCTATCACGGATTCTGACGACATCTACCTTCATTCCCAGATCTTTTTCAATCTTCTGTTTAAGACCAACCAACTCCAGCATATCAGGATTGGTCATTTCCACCACAACATCAAGGTCGCTCTCTTCAGTGTTTTTTCCTCTTGCATAGCTTCCGAACAAACCGATGCTGTCCACCCCGAACTCCTCTTTAAACGTTGACTTATTTGCTGCCAGGTATTTTAGAATTTTTCCTCGGTCCATTTTAATACCTCTGAATCATTATACCCATATTTGTGAGTTACGAATACTCATCAATACTTTTCAATATAATAATATACAAAATTCAGGTCTCCTATTTAATGGGATTGTCAGCTTACCCATAAATTGGAACCGTTAAAACTGGGGAATTCTTATAGTTGAGGCTCTACCCTACCAAATCACCGCATTCCATACTGCAGCGTACTGGCCGAGCCGCGGACTTCTTCATAGGGGAATTGCAGGGTGACCCGCGTGCCGTCGCGGGCGTTGTATTTGATGGTTCCCTCGAGCTGCTGCACCAGGTTTTTAATGATCAGCATCCCGCGGACCTGGTCGTCTTCCAGGGATTCTTCGGGGAGGCCGATCCCGTCGTCGACGACCGACAGGCGAATGGTCCGGGTGTCCTCGTTTTTAGCCAGGTTGACGGTAAGTTTGCCATCCTCCAGTCCGATAAAGGCGTGGCGCATGACGTTGTTCAGCAATTCGGTCAGAATCATGGAGGCCGGGATGGCCTGGTTGATATTGAGGTGGACGTTTTCCGCATTGACCTCGATCGACAGCTCCAGATGGGCCGGTTTGAAGGTGGATACGGCATGGTCCACCACCCACGAGACATATTTGTCAAAGGGGATATCATGAAACTGCTCGGTCTGGTAATGGTACTCGTGGATCATCCCCATGGAGTGGATGCGCGATTTGGCGACATTCAATATATTTCTCATCTCTTCATCCTCAACCCCTTCCAACTGCAGATCCAGCAGCCCCGATATCACGGCAAAGTTGTTTTTGACCCGGTGATGAATCTCCTGGATCAGCACTTCCCGCTCCTTGACCATATGCTCCAGCTCCTCCTCGGTCTTGCGCTGCCGGTTGCCGATGAATCCGATGACGGCGATCGTGCCGATCCACAATATTCCGGCGACAATGAGACTGACTCTCCAAATCATATCCCGAAGCATGGTGGACGACCGTCCCAGATGATCATCCAGGCGGGCTTTTCGCGTCTGAATTTCGCCCTCAGCCTGGTCGATCATGCGATGAAACTCCAGGATATGGGCTGAATCGACCGGTCCTTTCGCGATTTCTTTATGGATCAGGGTCCCGCTCGAGTCCACCATCGACAGCGTTCGGGTCACCCGAACCCACCGGTCCATCGTCTCCCGGATCGGCTCAAACATACGCATCTGGCGGATAAACCAGGTCATCCGTCCGGCATCCCCCAGGGAGACGTTCCCCTGCTCGACCAGCGCCTGTTTGGCCGTATCCGCCGGCACCGACGCATCCATCACCCGGTCGGAAGCCCGCTTTTGTACCCGCAATGTCCGGACCTGGTCCCGAAATCGATCGTAATGCGACGAGCTCTGCATGTTGGCATAATGCCGGAGCTGCTGAATAGCCTCTTCCTCCAACAGAATCCACTGATCGATCTTCCCCTGCAGCCGGTAGTGCGCCGACAACAGGGCATTGCCCGCCCATACGATCCCCAGCATAATAGCCAGCAGTATCGTAATACAGGCGACGGAAACAGCGAAACGTTTGGTTTGTTTCATGAGTTTAGGGCTCCATGCTCCATGCTCCAGGCTCCAGGCCGGATGTCACTAGCGCGGGTGACGCTTCACTCCGAGCTCATCAAGAAATTCGGGCCGGGCTCCACGGTTTTTATTTGCTTTAGGTTATTAATCCCCGGTCTTGTGCGCTGCTATTTTTGACTTTTTCAGGATATCAAGGTGCCACTTTGGAAGCCGATTTCCAAAAACTATCGGGAATCGGGGCTTACTGATTCAACCCCGGAATTTGCCGGGGGCTTATAATTCTTTTTTTAATAGCTGAAAGTTGTTTACGGCCGTACTCCCCTTTGCAGTCGTTCATATCCCTTTACTTTTTAGTTTATTTCAAAATTTTCAAACAATGTACTCTCCGGGGATCGTAAAATCAATCTAAACTGGCATGGTGCTATTGCCGCTTCCCTGCAGTTCAACCACATTGTCATTTGCTATCCCGCCGAATGGAAGCAGATCTACTGGATAATCGAAGGGAGTCATTAAAGAAAATTGATGATCATTTACTTCAGAAAAATCATGAGAAGACATTAGCTCAGCTTTTAATCTATGATATGTATCCCTTTTATCAACTTTAGTGGAAAAGTTTATACGAAGGAGAGCGTTATAGGAGGTTTTTTAAATGCTCTTCGCTTGCTTCTTCGATTTCCTTATCAATCTCTTCAGCATGATCATGATAAAAGGATAGGGCACTATAAATCTTGGATAAAGATAAATGAGGGAATTCACGTGCCAACTCGTCCGGGGTATATCCCAACTTATAATAAGCTACAAGGTTTTTAACTCTTGTTCGGGTGATATCTCAGCTTGATTCGTTATTTCCGGAAAGTTCCCTTCGAATTTTATCCAATACTTTTTTTAATCGATGAGTCTTTAGCTAAACTCTATTGGTCCTACCTCTAAAGCTTTATACCAGTAATAAAAGCCTTCGCCACTCACTTTTTTAACTTTATTAAGTCTATTAAACCGTTGTCTGTCAATAACCCAATCAGATAAATCCGTATCTTCATCAAACTTCTCGATTCCTATGCCAGCATTTTCCGATCCCAAAACTCTGGAAAGATAAGCGGCTTTTGAACTACTGATCATTGCATCGTCTCGGTCATAGCTACCAATTACATGACTTTGCAAACTGCTTATACCCTGTTGTAGTTCTCCGAATAAACCTTCATCTAATTTACGATGATGTGATAGGACTAAAGAGGTTTTAAAGATATCATCCAAAACTTCAATAAATGAAAAGTCCTCTTTTCTCATATATCCACTCTCTCGTATGGGTCAATTCATTAATCATACCTCAATTACTATAAATTCACATTAACAAGATTCTCATCCACATAAGCTTTAAACCTGTCCCATTTATTACGTCTCATCGCATACCTTTTCAATACACTGGTATTGACAGTATACTTATCGAAAATATTCTGGTTTATAGTTCTTAACTCCTCACCCTGGATAGGTTGAAATATTTTTTTGTCATAATTCAGATCTATTAAAATCTTCTCCAAGGTCGGCACCACCACTCCCTCTACTTCCATTAGCGGTGATTGGCTAATAAGAGTCCTTACAAATATAGTCTCGGTATCCAAGTAACCCGAGAATTCAATTTCTCTTGGATCTCTAACAAGGCGCTGATTTTCCGTTTGACTGCGTAAAAAATTAATGACAGACCGTTGAGCTTCTTTCTCCACATCCATTAACAACCGGTATTTGACGGGCATATGATGTGTAAACTCCAATAACCACCTGGTAGTCCAAATGCAGAATTCCAGATAGGGATATTCATTTTTAACAATATTAAAATAATGCTTTAGATTGGATGATATTTGCGGCGTCCATCGATTGAGAAATTGAAGCGTGTAGATTCCTCGGCCGATCCTTCTTATAACACCCCTTTCTTTTAATTCATATACCCTCCAATACAGCGTACTTCGTTTCAGGTCACCTTCAATATCTTCATAAAACCCATGCAGTTCATCCAAGTTAAACTTATCCCGGTCCCTGAAATGCTCTCTAAGTTTTTTTATATGTAATTTACGTGTCATTTTCTAAGTTTTGTCAAATTTAAGAAATATTGACAAAACTTAGAAACCATCCTTCCATTTTTTCTACGTACCCACCCTCACCCGCGCCGGGTCGCCTTTGGAGCCTCTTATTTTGAAGGGGAGGCAGTAGATAGGTGGTACCAGCCTTCGGCAACGTTATCCACCAAATCAAAGGTCCTTATACTTTTTCAATACCTCTAATATGTTTAAAAGATCCACGATTCCATCCAGGTATAAATATGGTTACCACTCATTGCCTATTTTCTCACAGATTTTTTCGGCGACTTTAAAATTTCGCTCTTGCCCAGACAACATTAGATCTGCGTATATAGCCAATGCCGGCGCTGTTTTACTATTTTCTCGTATTTTCCAATAGGACTTTTTTACCTCGACTGATCCATTCGAGGTCGGTTTGAGTTTATACTTATTCATTATATCCCCCTTATGCAGCATTGTGTAGAGCGTCAAAATTTTGGGCTTGATTATATTGGTTACCAGCTCGGCACCGGCTTCTCCACCCCAAACAGATTTCATCCCCAAATCCAAATCTTTCCAGTTTCTTCTCAAATCGTCATGGACAAATTCAAACCTTCCAATCTTTAAATCCGGGTTTAGCTTATTCTCAAATGCGGAAAGCCATTGATCAAAAAGCTCTTCCTTTCGTATAAGCTGATACTTCTTTTCATCCTGCCTTACAAGATATCCTCGTTTTTTCAATCCATTTACCACATACCCTATAGAACCCAGCGATACATTCGCTTCATACGATATTTCACGGTATGTTTTCTGGACCCACGACTCATCCTGCAAAAACAAAAATAAAACTTTGAGTCCGGTCTTGGTAAACGCCCGGTCTTTCTCTTTTTCAAAATCAACCGTGCCACCATGATCTACATATATAAAATAGTTCCTTTTTCGGATGAAAACATTGCCTGCCGCATCGATCCAGTTGATATTTCTTTGCTTTAACTTCTCCTTTATATTTTTTGATATCTTTCCGGCAATTAACACGAAAGAGTCAAATTCCTCTGCCAGGTTATACAATTTGGGCAATTGATGCTTCCGTATCTCCTTTCTTATTTCGGCTTGAAGTTCAATGGATTCACCCGAGAGGTAGACTTCCAGGATTGCATCTAAATAGAGATAATCGCTTTTTGCTATTTCTCTTTCCTTTATATCCAGCCTTAAAGGCGTATTTTCCTGTACATTTTCAAGTGCCAGAGACAGAATATTATCCTTCATTGTTCATATATAATTTATGTTCACGTTACATGAACAAGTCATAATAATGAACAAATATAGATAAAGCAATTATGGATGTTCTTGTGCATACAATCAAGTATTGTTGACATTTGTCAACTTAAGATGACTAAATATTTGGAATGGGAATTATGGGAGGCTTCTCAAATGCTCTTCACTTTATTCTTCGATTTCCTTATCAATCTCATCGGTATGATCATGATAAAAGGATAGTGCACCATAAATCTTGGATAAAGATAAATGAGGGAATTCACGTGCCGATTCGTCCGGGGTATATCTTATTGAGCACTACCTATTATATCCTATAGTTCCCAGTGATATCTCAGCTTGATTCGTTATTTCCGGTGGAAAGTTCTCTTCGAATTTTATCCATTACTTTTTTTAATCTAGGAACATG
>CAJXOW010000128.1 GCA_913057825.1 uncultured Balneolaceae bacterium
CCGCCATGCTCAATATTTCGAGCTGAACTGAAGAGTTGCCGGGGGGCTTTCAATGCTTCAGAATCGACACCGCCCGACATGGTTCGGCCGGTATTGGACGTGCAAATGTTGTACGCACGGGCCAGACGGGTTATGGAATCCATCAGAAGCAATACATCGTGGCCGCTTTCGACCAGTCGTTTGGCTTTTTCAAATACGATTTCTGAAAGACCGATATGGTTCTCCGGTCGTTCGTCAAAGGTCGAAGCCACTACTTCGGCATCCTGAACATTGCGCTCCATCTCGGTTACCTCTTCCGGGCGCTCGTCAATCAACAGGATAATGACCTTCGTTTCCGGGTTATTATCGTTGACCGCATTGGCGATATTCCGCAATATGGTCGTTTTACCCGTTTTAGGCTGAGCTACAATAAGGCCTCGCTGTCCTTTGCCCATGGGAGCAAAAAGATCGATTATGCGAGTCGTATATTCATCGCGTTTATGCTCAAGTTTAAATCGCTCATCGGGATAAATCGGAAGCAAATCTTCAAAATCCTCCCGGTTGTCCATATCATGGGGAATCTGCCCGTTTACCCCATCGACTCTCAGAAGGGCAAAATACCGCTCACCTGATTTAGGAGGGCGTATGATACCTACCACACAATCTCCCTGCTTTAACCGGAAACGTTTAATCTGGGAGGGAGAAACGTAAATATCGTCCGGACTCGCCTTGTAATTGTAATTTACCGATCGCAGGAATCCATAACCGTCGGGAAGAATTTCCAGGGTTCCTTCATTAATCAGGTATCCATTCAGATTTTCACGAACCTCACGAATACGCTCTTCCAGGGTATCTGCATCAGATTCGGGCAAAACATCATGAACACTGTTTTTCTTTTTCTTTCGCTTGGACCGACCACCCTGTTTATTACTGCCTTTATCCTGATCCCTTGAACGCTTCTTCTTATAAGGCTGGGTATGTGGTTTGGGTTTGTCGTCCCTCGACCGCTGACTATTATCCTGATCCTGTCCGCCGCCGCTTTCAGCATCTTCCTTCTGATCCTTCTGTTTGCCATTACCACTGTCGTCCTCCGGGTTGGCATTTTCGCGGATACGATCGATCAACGTTTGTTTGCGCAGGCCGGTAACCGGCTTAAGCCCCAGATTGCGGGCAATCTGCTGCAATTCTTTAACAGTATTATCATGTAGCGAGTCGAGTTCTTCCTGAGTCAACTCATCGGTATGGATATCCGACATAATACGATTGGTATAAACTTTTCAATTAGGTGTGAAAATTCAGTAAACAACAGTCTATCTAAGAAAATTCTTCAATTTAGTGACAAGAGAAAAATATGAATATCTGTATCCTGGCGATCTCTCATTTGCAACGTTCTGGTCGCCCATTAACTTCGGTTCGGAATATTAATAGAAGAGGAATTTGTTAATCCAGGTATAAATTATCGAGCCACCCACTTATTGTTTCGTAACAATAGAGACTTCCCGTGAAAATTACGAATTCGGATTCAAGGCTCTTCAAGGTCTCTATAACTTCCGATTCATCCTTCGGGAAAGGAAGTAGGCTGTGGAAGTACTCATCAACCTCTTCAAAAGTGGCCGCCCTTAGTATCTCAGGTGAATAATAATACTTTTTTTTGAATTCCGAAAACTCATTCAACAATGAAGGCCCTACTTTATCCTTCATCAAAGTAAATACCACGGTCCACTCATCAACAGGTTGATACCGTGCCAACATCTTTTTTAACGCTGACAGCGCCTCTAAATTATGAGCCCCGTCAAAATACCAATGAAATTCCGGATGAATCCGCTCAAAACATCCGCTTCGCGGAAATCGGCCCGCTACAGTACCCGTCCCCTCCGAAAAAGCGGAAACTGAACAGGGGAACGGTTTATTCAATAAACGACTGACAATCCACGTCATAGCCACATTCCATGCATTCACCGGATTGGCAAATCCCGATTCAAAAACATATTGTTCATTTTGGGACTTTAAAGATACCTTCCCATTATTAAAATCCGGCTCAAGTGATTCCGCATAATACACCGGGCTATCCTGCTTTTCGGCAATTATATCGATCTCTTCCCTGGCCTCTGGTTGAATATTTCCAATCACCACGGGTTTCCCGGGTTTAATAATACCGGCCTTCTCCCTGCTTATCTCCTTTAAGGTTTCGCCCAGCAGGTCGCGATGATCATATCCAATGCTGGTTATAACACTTACCAGCGGATCCACAACGTTCGTTGCATCCAATCGTCCCCCGAGTCCTGTTTCCAATACCGCCAGGTCTACCTTCTCACGACGAAACCACCAAAATGCCAAACCCGTGCAAATCTCAAAATAGGACAACCGGTGCTTTTCAATATCTCCGTGATGCCGGTTGAAAAACTCCACGACATCCGCCTTGTCAATCCACTCCCCATTGATGGTAAATCGCTCCCTGAAGTCGACTAAATGGGGCGAAAGAAAAGCTCCGCAACGGTAGCCGGCCGACTGATACACCGAACTGATGAAACGGCAGGTCGTTCCCTTACCGTTGGTACCCGCCACATGAATTATCTCCAGGCTTTGCTGGGGGTCTCCCATGGCACTACAAAATGCTCGCATCGGTTCCAGCCCGAAATGAGCTCCCTCGGCACCCGATTTTTTAAAACTGGGAAGGGAATCCAGGTAATTATTTACATCGCTCCATCCTTCAAAGCGCATAGATATTTTATTTGAATCTTTGAAATAATATTAAATTATATTAACTACATTATGGTTCAAATGGCCGGCATGTTATATCAATCTATTTTACGCCCACTGCTCTTTCGAATGGACCCGGAAAGGTCTCATGAGCTTGCTGTTGAATCCGGCAAATTACTCAATAAATATCCCCTTCTGCAAAAGATAACCTCGCTGTTTCTGCAATTTGAGGATGAGCGCCTCAAGCAAAACATCTGGGGCATTGAATTCTCGAATCCAATTGGCCTGGCGGCCGGCTTTGACAAAAATGCACAGCTGCTGCACGCTGCCGGGGCCCTCGGATTCGGATTCATCGAAATCGGCAGCATCACCGCTGAAGCCAATCCGGGCAACAAAAAACCCCGCATGTTTCGGCTTTACCCGGACCGTTCGCTCATCAACCGCATGGGACTTAACAACGACGGGGCTGAAACCATTTTAAAACGAATTAAAAACCAGCACCCCGCCATTCCGCTAGGCATCAACATCGCCAAGACCAACAGTCCAGATAAAATGGGGGATGAAGCCCTCCGTGACTATCAATTCAGCTATAAAGCAGCCCGGGAAGCGGCCGACTACATCACCATTAACATTTCGTGTCCCAATACCGGAAAAGGCAAAACCTTTGAAGACCCTTCCGCACTTGCCGAATTGCTATCAGCGCTTGAAACCAGAAAAGAAGCGGGTGCGGTCAACCCCCTCGTCAAACTTTCGGTAGATCTGTCCGAATCCCGGATGAAAAAACTGGTGGATATTTGTGAAGATAACGGCATCCGGGGATATGTGGTAGCCAATACCTCTTCAAGTCGGTCCGATCTTTCAACCTCCCCCTCCAAATTAGCCCGAATCGGTTCCGGGGGATTGAGCGGAAAAGCAATAGCCAACAGAAGCACCGCCATGATACGAACACTATATCAATATCTGGACGGGCAAAAACCTATTATCGGGGTCGGAGGAATCGATTCATTCGAAGAAGCATTGAACAAACTCACAGCCGGCGCCGATCTCATCCAACTCTATACCGGTCTGGTGTATGAAGGACCTTCCTTAATCAAGCGCATCAACCGCGGTCTTGTTCGCTACCTGGAGAAAGAGGGACTTAACTCACTTCGTCAACTTCCCCGCTCTTAAAAATCCCGGGAGTTTGTCGTGTCCGTGTCGGTTGAATCCAAAACAGCTTTTCTCAACGAGTCAATAACTGATTCTTCTGTATCTTCCTCCGGTTCTTTATCCTTCCCGGCATCAAGGTTTTTTGAGGGCTCTATATGGATCGGGATGGACATTTCACACTGCGCAGCAACCGGTTTACCCTCATGTTTAATCGGCTTGATCACCAAATGCTTCTCAATCGCTTCTTTGACAGCATCCTGAATACCGAGCGTTCCGTGATACAAGGGCTCCACATTTTTCGGACGCCCTTCTTTGTCAAATATGATATCGAAGGTTGCCTGCCCGTCCATACTCATATTCTTAACTTTATCGGGATACTTAATTTTCTTCGTAAATGCTTCCATACCCCCCTTCACTTCCGGCACTGCATTTAAAAGCTTACAGGTCGGGTATTTTTTCTGCTGCTTTTGTCCTTCGTTTTCCTTCTGGGAACTAACTTTCGCTTTCTGTCGATCGCTCGTCGTATCCATCAGGGCCGCAACCGTTGCTGAATCCTTCGGTGGCTCACGAGGGGGCTGCTTTGTTGTTGGCGGTTCTTTGGGCGGAGCTTGCCGGCCGGGGGTCCCCTCGCCTTCTGCCTGCTTCTTTTGCGGTACTCGCGCCGTATCTGCACTGGTATTTTCTGCAGCTTCAGAAGGCTTCTGCGGCTCCTTATCAGCCAGCTTTTTCTGTTTAGCCAGGGAATCGGCCGCCATTTTGCGGGCGGAGTCAGGAATCGCCTTTTCCAGCGAATCAGCCGCATTCTGCTGCAAAGAGTCTTCGGCAACCGAATCCTCCCCAGTTTTGGTGAGCTCCTCGGGTAAAGCCAGTTCACCCTTAAGGGACTGCACCTGGTCCCGGAGAATATCTCCCTGGAAGTTCGCGGCGAATTGATCCAGTATCACCCGGGCACTGTCCCACTTGGTCCCGAGATAGGGGAATACGGTCTTGTAATCCGGTTCGGCTATAGTCGAATCCTGTAATGTTTTCAGTTTTTTCTGCAGGGCTGTTCTTTTTTCCTTGGAAAGCTGGTTTTCGGTCGTATCCGTCCTATTTGCAGCATCCTGGCGCGTATCCCGCTGGCGTGGCGGATTCTCCGCCTCCGGCTCCTCATCTCGCTGTTGATTACGTGGATCCCGGCGGGGAGGATTTTGGCGGTTTTGAGGTTTTTCCGGGGGACCTTCTTGACCCACTTCGTCCGGCCTTTCCGGTGCCGGGCCGGTTTCTTTGGCAGGTGCTTGCGTCTTGCTGGCCTCCTCGCCATGCAGAAGCACGCTTATGGAATCTTTTTCCTGCTGCAGCTTGCGGCGGGCCTCCTCCATTCTCTGCACGGCTTCAAACCACTTGTTAGCCCTGTTTTGATAAGTCGAATCACGCCGACCGAGTTCCATATACAAACGGGCCGCATTATGCAGAGCATAGGGGGCGATGCGCGATTGGGCATGCGACAAGGCGAAGGCTCGCTTCTTTTCAGCCTCCCACTGGGTCAGCGTGCGATACAACCGGTCCCTCAACTCCACAAATGCATTGCCGGCCGAATCAAGGCTGTTCTCGTACGGCTCGGCATTTTCCAGCCGATCAACATAATCCCGGAATGATTCATTCATTTTAGTCTCCAGCTGTACATCTCGGCATGAATACAGTGAATCCGCTTCTGAAGACAGGTGGATAGCCGACTGTACCGTTAACCCGCTGTAGTTTTGATGCAACCTTGAGACCGTCGTTCGAACCGAATCCCAATATCGTCCGGAACAGGGGTAATCAGCCCCGCGGATTATTCCGCCGGATTCACTCAGAGACGCTATAGGCTGGGAAGCGGTGGTTTTATCAG
>CAJXOW010000129.1 GCA_913057825.1 uncultured Balneolaceae bacterium
GGTCGACGTGGCCGATCGTTCCTATGTTGATATGCGGCTTGTTGCGTTCAAATTTTTCTTTTGCCATGACTAAATACTTTGCTGATTGTTCGTTCAGTTAGTTTATACAAACCTCATTGTGACGATTCCGATCTCATTTTGCATGCTACCACTGCAACTTCAGAGCCGTTACTCGGATTTGAACCGAGGACCCCTTCCTTACCATGGAAGTGCTCTACCCCTGAGCTATAACGGCTTGGGCAGTTATAATCCATCATTAACCGAGCGGGCGACCGGATTCGAACCGGCAACATTCACCTTGGAAGGGTGACACTCTACCAATTGAGTTACGCCCGCTGACATGAGCTGGAAGCTCAAAGGTCAAAGCTGAAAGGAAGTACAAACTCCAACTTTCAGCTTTGAGCTTCCAGCTCTTCTCAGTGGGGGGAGCAGGATTTGAACCTGCGAAGGCTCGCGCCAGCAGATTTACAGTCTGCCCCAGTTGGCCACTTTGGTATCCCCCCGTCAGTGGGTAAACAAAATGTCAAGGAATATTCAGCAAACGACTAACTCCGGTTTCTATCAACCAGCCTCATCTGTTGAGCCAGTGGCCGGGATCGAACCGACGACCGACGGTTTACAAAACCGTTGCTCTACCGCTGAGCTACACTGGCATGAAGCCGGTCAATTTGTTTAGCCTGTCGTTCCAAACTGTATCGTTTTCAAATTCGCACTGGCAACAGTGCCAATCCTCAAAACAATTTCCCAGTTTTCAAAGGCCATACGAAACCAATCTTTTCAGCCGTTCCTGAAAGACCCGAAAGCTAATAACAATTTCATAATCTGTCAATAGAAAAATCACTTCTTTTTTAAACACCCAAAATATACCGCTTAACGAGCTGATTTTTCATCAGGATGACGTCTGGTTCGTCTTAAATTTGCGCCGGTAAATATAATATCCAATACGGATAACAATCAACACCGATATAATAAGTAATATTGTTCGACTGTAAATTGTCAGGTAGCGACCGATAATGCGCCAGTTTTTTTCGACCACCCACCCGAGCCCCAGCAGAATACCGTTCCATAAAAAAGAACTTACAAAAGAACTCAAAATGGTGGTTTTTACATTCGTGTGACTAATACCGGCCGTCAACGATATCACCGATCGGGTCCCAGCCAGAAAACGATTAGCCAGTATCACACCCTGCCCCCATTTATTCATCCATTGTCTTACTTTATGCACATACTTAATTTTGATCCAGCGAAACATCCAGAACTCCTCGCGCTTTTCCTCGATCTTTCCACCCCAGTAGCTGCCTAGCGCATACACGCTCATAAATCCAAAGACAGATGCTATGGTGGTGAGCAAATGAACGGGAACCAGGTCAATGATCCCCCTTGCGGCCAAGTATCCGCCGAAAGCCACCAACAGGTCGCCCGGTATAGGGGGAACAATATTTTCGAAATAGGCAACCGCTAAAAAAACCAGGTAAATATAGAGGATGGGCAGGGTATCAATAGATTCTATGAATTGTTCTATATATGCCTCAATCATGAATCCGGTTATTGACCCTGTTGTTTACTTACTGTTGCCACCGCCATCGCGGCCAGGCCTTCTTCACGACCGATAAAACCCAGTGTTTCGGAAGTCGTCGCTTTAACCGATACCCGTTCATCGCCTATCTGCAGGTCAGAAGCGATATGATCCACCATCTGATCAATGCAGGGACCAATTTTGGGAACCTCCGCTATCAACGTGGCATCAACGTTATGGATTTGAAATCCCTTTTCTTCAATCATTTCCCGCACCCTGGCCAACAACAATCGACTGTCGGCCCCTTTAAATTCCGGAGCCGTGTCCGGAAATTGGTGCCCGATGTCCTTCATCCCGGCCGCACCAAGCAAGGCGTCCATCACGGCATGTAGCAAGACATCGGCATCGGAATGCCCTTTTAATCCCACGGGGTGCTCAAAAGTTACTCCTCCCAACACCAACTTTTCGCCGACTTCCAGGGCGTGTACATCGTAGCCGTAACCGGTTCGTATATCATCCATTGATTTCGCCCCTGTTTAGACGTTGTGCAGCCCGCTCCAAATCAGACGGATAGGTTATCTTGAAATTATCCTGACTTCCTTCAACAACAAATACTTTTTGTCCCATCCACTCCAGCAATGAGGCATCATCAGTTCCAACAAATTCCTGCTTTCCAGCTTCTTCAAAAGCTTTTTTCAGCAGCCCGGCTTGAAAAACCTGCGGGGTTTGAGCTTTCCAGAGTCGCCGGCGATCAGGGGTTTCCCGAATACTACGATCATCATTTACAATTTTAATCGTATCCCTGACCGGCACTCCTAAAATAGCAGCCCCCTCTTTAGCCGCCTTTTCGCAGCATTTTCGAATATTTTCAGGCTTTACAAATGGCCGAACAGCATCGTGTACAGCTATCAGGTCGACCGCATTGAGGGCTAAAAGGCCCCGGTAAACCGAATCCTGACGCTCTTGTCCGCCTTCCACGATGTGACATTGTGCTTCTGCCTGCTCACACAGTGGACGGACGAGAACCTCCACCCTGCTCATCCAGTCAGTCGAACAGGCGATGGCCACCTCTCTGGTCTGATCATATTCCAATAGTCGACGAAGCGTATGTACAATGAGCGGTTCCCCGGCCAATTCGATAAACGGTTTTGGGATATCCGTCCCCATTCGCCGTCCCGAACCGGCCGCCGGTATGATGAATCCGAGGGAGCTCACTTTTCTATTGTATTAACATCGCGTCACCGAAAGCAAAGAATCGATAATCCTTTTCGAGGGCTTCATCGTAAGCCTCCATCAGGAAGTCATAGCCACCAAAAGCAGCAGCCAACATGAGAAGGGTAGACTCGGGACGATGGAAGTTGGTAATGAGGGCTTCTGTAATCTGAAACTCGTAAGGCGGATAGATAAATTTATCCGTCCATCCCACACCCGGCTTCGAATATCCGCTGGCCATAATACTGGTTTCGATCGTACGTACAGAACTGCTGCTGCAGGCGATCACCTTATTTTCCTCACTTTTCAGCGCCTCGTTAATCCTATCGGAGGTATCCTGCGAGATAAAGTAATTTTCCGAATCCATCCGGTGTTTGGTAAGGTCTTCCACCTCTACCGGCCGGAACGTTCCCCAACCGATATGCAGGGTTATGGGACACAGCTGCACGCCCTTGTCTTCCAACTTTTCCAGGAGATCATCTGTGAAATGCATCGCTGCGGCCGGTGCGGCAACCGCTCCCCGCTCCTTGGCAAAAATCGACTGGTAGTGCTCTTTGTCCTCCTCTTCAGGTTCACGTTCTATATAGGGAGGAAGGGGCATCTGTCCGATCTCGTCCAGGATCGAATACAGCTCCTTATTATCCCCCTCGAACAAGAAACGAATGGTACGTCCCCGGGAGGTCGTATTGTCCACCACTTCGGCAACCAGATCGTCTCCGAAATAGAGTTTGTTGCCGATGCGTATTTTACGAGCGGGTTCAACCAGCACATCCCACAACTTGTTATCCGGCTGCAACTCTCGCAGCAAAAACACTTCGATATCGGCATCTGTTTTTTCTTTCTTACCTTTCAGGCGAGCCGGGAAAACTTTGGTATTGTTATAAATCAATACATCGCCTTCATTCATATACTCATGTATATCAGCGAATGTACGATGCTCGATTTCCTGTTCATCTCGATGGAGCACCATCAGTTTTGCGCTGTCGCGCGGTTCCACTAATTTTTCCGGCACATTGAATTCTTCCGTCTCAAATTTAAAGTCCGTAAGCTTCATTTATGGCAGTGGAGGTTTGTTTTGTTAAAAAATATTTTTTGTTATAAATTTGGAGGCTTGCCAATATACCCGATTTAATAACATCGAACAACTGTAAATTATTTTACACCAATCTATCGATCGGAGGTGTGGCAGAGAGGACGAATGCGGCGGTCTCGAAAACCGTTGACCCCTTTTTAGGGGTCCGGGGGTTCGAATCCCTCCACCTCCGCTTCTTTCCCTGCATACTCTTCTATTTCCCTTTAAATCCTTATTTTTGGGCTTAGAAGGGCGATCTGTATTTATAGATAATTACAGATTATGCCAGAATATAGTTGAACAATTCGGTGAACAGCGTACACCTCCATAAAGTGTTCACCAAATAAGGGTTCTATAGCAATCAGTTTAAAACCTGATTGCAGACCCGCACCTCTTTTCAACTAAACTCTATAACTATATTCAATTCATACTATGAATTCTATAAGTATACATTTCTATATTCTTAAACATAGAACACGTCAAGACGGTAAAGCGCCAATCTATATGAGAATTACAGTCAACGGTAAAAGGACTGAATTCTCCATGTCCAGGGCTATTGAACCCCAAAGATGGGATTGTAAGAGTAACCAGGTCAAAGGACGTAAGCCCGGATGCTAATTCAATAAACAGGCATTTGGAACAATGACCAGAGGGTCAAGCAAAATATAATCAAGTTGAGCGGCACCCTATTGTCAGGGTTTTTGACAAATTGAATAGGCTTATTAGAAAAAAACAATATTCGAATAGTTAGAAACATTAGTTTCTGTAAGAACTATAATCAAAATTGGAAGATTTTGTCAATGTTATATTTTGTGGATAATAAAATTTATAATATAGTATATTTGGTTTTAAATAAACCCACCAAATAATTTTTGGATCAATTCAGAATTAAGAAAGATAGTTTTGCTAAATATTGGTTATAAAACTGAAAACGGGGTTTTTTATGAAGGGGATATGTATGAAGTAATTAACTCAAATTATTTTGAGGAAAATCATGGTAAGGTAAATTTAATTTTCACATCTCCTCCCTTCCCTCTAAATAGGAAGAAAAGTTATGGGAATTTACAAGGTGATGAGTATTTGGAATGGTTTTCAGATCTATCAAAATTGTTCAAGAACTTAATTGCAGATGACG
>CAJXOW010000130.1 GCA_913057825.1 uncultured Balneolaceae bacterium
ACCAGCTCCTTCTCAAAACTCCGGTAGAAACCTATCGATACCGGCCTTTTGTTTTCAAAAAGCTTGATATGCTGCACCGGATCCGTATAAGCTACGATTGCTCCCAATCCCAATCGCATTTTCATCGGAAGCGGATCCCCCTGTTGAGCATCATCATATTCAATCATGCCGCCGAAGTCGGTCAGCGACCACCCGGCGCTGGACTTCAGAACAATATTATCATTCAGGTCAAATGGATATTCCCCATACGCGCCCAGGTCTATCGAAACGGCCGATCCCGTATGAAATGGATCGCCGCTTACATCGACACTTCGCTCGGCAAGTTTGCTATGGATAAAATTGATGCCCCCACCCACTGAAACGTGCTCGCCCCACCGGTATACGGCCGACACCGTATGTACCTGCTCGCGATTATCCGGGAGCGCTCGTCCTTCAGGATTTTGAGGGATTCGATAAATTCCTAGATTCATCACCTGGTACGTCATTTGATAGGCCACCGACCACCGGTCAAACGACACACTCATCGAAGGCATATAAAATTTGGAATCATTCAGGGGATATTTTCTGCCCAGCCTGATTAACGGAAAGGAATGCATTCCGGCAAATTGCGTGGTGAGCTCCACATTTCCGGGATTACCGATCACCGCCGGATTCAAATGAATACCACCCGTATGATTGCGCAGCGCCACCGTCGCCCCGCCCAGAGCCTTGCTACGGACATGATCGTTATTTTCAATGAAAGGGACGGCTGCCCTCTCTCCCCGCCATTGTCCATTTACGGGTGTACAAATCCCCAATAAAAGTATCCCGGTGATGACCCAAATGGTAAAAAAGTATTTTCTCATGATGAATGACGGTTTTGAAATCTCTAAAAGGTTGTCAAAATAACAGCATCACAGCATTTCCCTATTAGACGGGTAACCGTGAATCTTGTATTGACCCTCTCTAATGGGTTAATTGAAATCTACATAAATCCCCTCAAAAATCAATACTAAGAGTTACTCCTTAAGAACAGACTCATCCAACATGTCGGTTTCCTTGAATACAAAACGGGTCGAGAAAAGGATCCCCAGGTACACCGAAAGAATCGTGCCGGAGAAGATAGCCACCATAATCAGGATCTGGTATTTGATTGCGATCATCGGCGAACTTCCACTGAGAATCTGCCCCGTCATCATGCCCGGCAGGGAAACGAGTCCGATGGTAGCCATCGCCGCCAGGGTGGGATTGGCCGACCGCTGCAGGGCCTGGCTGATAAACGGTTTCAGGGCTTCGGTCCGCGTCGCCCCGCAGCCCAGGAAAAACTGGTAACGCTCCCGGTGATCGCGCAGGCTGTAAAAAAAGGCGTTAAACCCGATCACGTTGCTCCGCAGGCAGTTGCCGAGGACCATGCCCGTTATCGGAATCGTGTATTGAGCGGCCAGGAATTTGGGCAGTTGAATGACCACTTCCAGGAAAAACAGATCGACAATGCCGATGCCGAGGAACGTAGCTCCGAAAATGGGTATCAGCAGTGACTTTTTCCGCTTAAGATCGCTGCGGTCGATCGTGGCAAAGTCGGCCACCCCGACCATAACTAAAATCCACGCGCTGTTCACCCAGGGGTTGTCCAGTTCGAACAGATACTCCAGGTAGAAGCCGACAAACACCAGCTGCAAAACCATCCGCAGTGTCGCCGTCAGCAGCTTGCGATTCAGTCCCGTATCGTAGTGCCAGAGGATATACGCCGGTGGCAGCAGCATGATAAACGACAGCGCCAATTGTCCCCAGCTGAGATCGATAATTTCCATATATCAGTCGAGTTCGATAATCCGGTCGGCCGTCTCCAGCCACTCCGGATCGTGCGAAGTTGAAATGACGGTTCGGTCCGGCTGACGCTCGATGAGCAGGCGGTACACCTTGTGTTTCGATTTGGAATCCAGTGCCGAGGTCGGTTCGTCCAGCAGCAATACCGGTTTATCAAGCAGGTGACACGTAGCCAGTCCGACGCGCTGACGCTGACCGGTCGACAGGTTCCGATAGGATTTATATAAGGAATTCTCCCGGATACCCAACCGATCCAGCACCTTTTTCATGTCCGATTTTTCGGGGGATATGTTTCGGTTTGCCCGAAACTCGAACGGCGTCTGCATCACCTCCCAGACCTTTCCCGCTCCCAGGTCCAGATCCTGCGGCAGCCAGGCGGCATAATTGCGCAGCTCCCGGATCGGGCGACCCTGATTGAGCTGCAGCCCACCCCTGTCAGGCTTCAAAAATCCCAGCAGCATTTTCAGCAGCGTGCTTTTCCCGGACCCCGATTCCCCCTTGAAAACCGTATGCTGTTTGGGACCAATCTCAAAACTGAAATCCCGTAGGACCTTCTCGTCCCCAAAACTTATAGACAGATTGCTGCCGTAAATTTTATCGAATCTCATTTATTTCCGGCTTAAATAATCGATAATATTTTTATGTCCTCAAAACATGTTTACCATATCGACAGTTCACGAAAATATGTCGATAAAACTTAAAAATATCGACACATAATATTTAAGAGAAGTTCTCGATCTAAAGCACCCATCCCAGGAGTTTCTGCATTGGTAGACTTACAGCAAGTTAAACGAATGAGGTGTGATCCAGGGGACTTTCTTTAACAAATGTGATATTTTGAACATAATCCAGTTTCAGGAATCCTTTTCGAATGCCCACTCTCATAGTATTGGAGCGGTGGTTACCGTTAGGCTCATGCTTCCAGCGATATCCATAACACAAGCTCGCGGTTTCATATCCTACGAGTTCCACTCCCAGCCGCATCATCAACGGAAGCGAACCGGATGGAGGAGTATAAGAAACCGGTTTAGTAAGCATTTTGGCTGATTTATATTCGTATTATTGTCCTCCCCCTTATCCACCCCGACAGTGGTCGTTGTGAAAATTCCCTCCCGACGGCGGTCTGGACAGGCATCCAAAGGAGAATTGTGGGTGCCTCGAGCCTCCAGCCTCGAGCCTCGAGCGTAGATGAATTTCACAGAAATTCATCTACATATACACGTCTGACAGCAATTTCAGGGCAACGGACAAAGCCAATAGCGCAAATCCCCATTGCAGCAGGCGGCGGTTGAGTTTGAGGTTGAGCCACGCGCCGGCGAATCCGCCGAGGAGTCCGCCGATCACCAGCGGCAGGGCGGCTCCGAAGTCGACATACCCGAAGGTCCAGGCGGTCAGTCCTCCGCCCGCCGGATCCATCGAGCCGAGCTGCACCCATCCGGCCAGCGAGATAGTCACGATGGCCAGCGACGAGATGCTCACCGCCTGTTTAATCGGCAGTCGGTAATAGAGGTTCATAATCGGTACCATGGCCGTTCCCCCGCCGATACCCGCCAGCGAGGCCAGGAATCCGCCGGCTCCGCCGATCAGGCTGCCGCGGCGGAATTTGATCTTCTTATAGGCCGTTTCGATCGCATTTTCCGTTCGCTGTCGACCGCGACGCGCAAACGTGTACGCCGCAAAAATCAACAGCAGGCTGAAGAAGATCACAAACTCCTGTTCGCTGTAATAGGTGGACGTCGAGAGCTGCTTGCCGACAAACGTCCCCAGCGCCCCGAAAATTCCGACGCGTATCCCCTGACTCCAATAGATATTATCCTGCTGACGCTGACGCACCGAACTGCTGAACGCCGAGACAAACGTACAAAACAGCGACGAAGCGATCGTCCAAAGCACCGGCCGCGCCACCCCCGCATCCGAAAACACAATAAAAAGCGCGGGTGTAAACAGAATACCTCCACCGACCCCGAAAAGTCCGGCAAGCACCCCGGCAATGAGTCCGACGATTAATAGGATTAAAATCAATATCGGTAAGCGGTTATCGGTTTGGGGTGGTTAAATTTTATTGACCGGATTTTCTTAACGAGTGGATAATGCGTCCTTCACTTAGAAACGAGATACCCTGTTGCCCTGAAGTACTGATCATCACCGTCTCCACCACCGGGTCACTTACTTGCTGAGACGACTCCCACAAAACAAGAAAATTCGCTCCCACCCCGCCGCGAAGATCAGACTCCTCAATCACATAAGAGACCGAAGCAAGAGGTTGTACCCTACGTTTCCCATCCAGGTATTTTTCAACAAGATTCCCTTTCGAATCGTAATAGTAAACCTTTTTGAGAGTGACAGGCCGCTTCAAATCCTTATTACGAAAACTAAGCGTCGTCGTCAAATTAAAGGTGCGTTTTTGGTCACGCTGATAGATATGCGAATAAACCGGCACATAGAGAGCCTCGCCCATCACCGCATCAGAACTATAAGACACAAAAGTGGTCGTATCCGCCTGATTGACCGTTAAATTTGAGGTCTGTGATGACGACTCCCTCGTTTTGTCACCATTGTTATCCGGAGTTGATTGACAAGCGAACAGACCGGCTGTCAATAGCAGGCTAACGGTAATTTTTATCAGTTTTCTCATCCTCATCATCAAAGGGTTCTATCGGGATTGGTCCATTGATTTACAAAGTAATCCGTTTCACAGGCACAAGCAAAAAACCGACGGCAAGTAGTATTAGTATCATGAGTTGCAGGGGAAGTTTCGTTTGTTGCAGTTTTATGCTTTAATTGCTTCGCTCGAGGCTGGAGGCTCGAGGCTCGAGGCCAACTCATTGTTCACGTCAATTAACATAAATACTTATATCACCACTTAACTATATTACATTTTTGACTTAATATTATAATTACAGACCCGTACCTTATGGGGACAGACAATTTAACACAGCTTTTGACGTAATTAAAAGCTAATTAACAAAACTGCAGAAACCTCGAGCCTCGAGCCTCCACTTATAGAAAAAAGTGTCAAGTACGTACTTTTTCCACGATGTCCGTCCTTGACAG
>CAJXOW010000131.1 GCA_913057825.1 uncultured Balneolaceae bacterium
TTATTGGGATTCCACGTTGTGTACAATGTGTTACCCATGTCCCGAAACGGTGTTACCCATGTCCTTGCTTAGTACATTTGAAGGGGGGGACATTTTACACTTTTGCTGCTTAATTATAAAGCCCTACCTGCTTGTAATTATAGTCCATCACCGGAGGCGTCAATCCCTGCTGCATTTTATAGAGGGCATAGCTGTCGTACTGAATCTGGACATTTCCCCGGATGTCGACGCTTGTCTGGCATGATGCAGCGGAAAATCCACATTCGGGGATCGACATCATAGCTCCGCGGAGTTGAGGAGTCCCCTGGGCCTCGTAAATCATATTGTCGCTATTGTTAATCACCAGTCCGTCAAATTCGAAATTCGCCCCCATATCCAAGGTTGCTCCATCCTGCACAATCAGGATGCCCGCTCCGCTTGACCCCCCACGCAGTTCCGTATCATCGCGAATAACCGTGATCTCGGGCGAGTCCGTGGTACCCCACTGAACACCATTAAACTTGTGCTGTTCGGTACCGACCGTGCCATATTCACCGATCATGCGATGCCGGTTGTCGATCCAACCCGACATCAGATCGAGTACTTCCTGGGGATCCATACGCTCGTCTTCCTGTACAGACGGAGTTCCTCCCAATCCCTTGTAGTTGTCTTCACGTTTCGAGGATATACCGTCCATAATCCCCTGGTGTGAATTACTGCCTTTTGCCATAATACCGGGCATGCTGGGCTTATTGGCCACATTATCATGCCCGTTTATTTCAAAGGAATTACCCTTGGTACTAAAATTCACATCATTATTCCCATAAAATCCAATTGCTCCCATAGGGGTTGGAAATCCCGTGCGGTATAGGCCATTCACCGTGGCCGACTCATTTCTCATGCTGCCGGTCGAAACCAGTTTCACCTGGTTATATCTCAGGTTGGAATTCTTGGTATAATAGATCTCGACCTCCACCGAAACTTCACCAATGGTAAAATGCATGGGACTGGTCACGGCATCGAAATCATAATCATTTTCACCGAGCTCCTGCATGGTCAACTCCAGTCCCGAAATGGCCGCATTTTCGGACTGGGTATACGCATAGGTTCTCACATTGGAGCGGGTTGTTTCCCCCCGGTCGCGCTGTACATTGGCTATAATAAGCCCATAGATCGTTACAATTAGCACGATATGAATCAAAAGTCCACGTCCCAAAACGGTACCTCCTCGGGTCAATTAAAGGTTGGCCCCCCGATTGTAGATTGCAATACAAATACATACTAACAAATTCTGCTGACAAAAAAAATATTAAGGCTTATTAATCTTTGTAAAATTTTTACCTGTTCTGTATAATAGAGCCCTTTGAAGAACCGGGCGGCGGTTCCTCGTTCGAAAGTTTTTCTCTTTTTGAGTTCGTTTAAATATCTGCAGACCATGATAAATGCCTTTCAACCACAATACATTTTTCATCTATTTACCAAAAAACTTAATACTTCGGAACCGCCGCCCGGTTCTTCAAAGGGCTCTAAAAATGGTAAAACCTGCATTTATTGTCATTTCTGGAAGCGCTTTTCTATATTTCGAAAAACAAATTATATCATTACTCATCATTTCTGAAAAAATATTATAAATCGTTTTTCTATGGATCAATCAACAACCGTTAAGGGAATCGAAGAGGAGACAAGCTCCGACTTTCCCCTATTTGATCGAATCGAAAGCCGCGAACACGAACAGGTCGTGGTATGCTCGGAGCCGCAGATAGGTTTGAAAGCCATTATTGCCATACACGACACGACCCTCGGTCCGGCGCTCGGGGGCGTGCGCATGTGGAATTACAATAATGAGCACGAAGCCATGCGCGATGTGCTGCGCCTCTCCCGGGGGATGACCTACAAGGCCGCCATATCGGGGCTAAATCTAGGCGGCGGCAAAGCCGTCATTATAGGAGACCCGAAGACCGAAAAGAGTGAAGCCTTATTCAGAGCGTTTGGTCGCTATGTAGACGGATTGGCCGGTCGGTACATAACGGCCGAAGATGTCGGAATCGACGTGCAGGATATGGAATGGGTTCATATGGAAACCAAGTATGTCACCGGCATACCCCATTACCTGGGCGGCAGCGGCGACCCCTCTCCCGTAACCGCTTACGGCGTCTACATGGGCATGAAAGCCTGTACCCAGAAAGCATACGGATCCGACTCGCTCAGTGGACGTAAAATCGCCATCCAGGGTGCCGGCCACGTCAGTTCTCACCTTGCCGAGTATCTCAGTAATGAAAATGCCGAGCTTTATATCAGCGATATTGATGAAGAAAAAGTCAATGAAGTAGCCGAAAATACCGGAGCCACAGTCGTCGATCCCGAAGATATCTATGGATTGGACGTCGATATTTTCAGTCCCTGCGCTCTCGGCGGTATCATCAATGACGACACCATTTCCCAGTTCAAATGCGACATCATTGCGGGGGCTGCCAACAACGTTCTGGACGAGGAAAACCGACACGGCCAAATGCTGGTGGACCACGGTATTCTCTATGCGCCCGATTACGTGATCAACGCCGGCGGACTCATCAACGTCTTTTGTGAGCTGGAAGGTTATCACCGGGACCGGGCCTACAAACAAGCCTCCCGCATCTACGATACTATTTACGACATCCTCACCTACGCCGAGAACAACGAGACCCTCACTTTCCAGGCTTCCAACGTCCTGGCCGAAAAGCGCATCGACTCGGTGCAGCGTATACACCAGATCTATGCTCCCAACAGCAACTTCTCCGGTCGCCTCGGCGAGATGTATATGAAAGATAGATACTAAAAAGTTCTCTGAACTTTTTAGTGCTCGAGGCTCGAAGCTCGAAGCTTAGTAAGTAGCCGGTATCGCTTTACCAGTCTTTATCGACTTATAACCGGCCAATTGCATTTAGTGGGGGATGTCCGGTAATACAGAGGTGCCTCCAGCCTCGAGCTTCGAGCCTCGAGCGTGCAAAGGCTCATTTTTAACGAGCCTTTGCACAATATTCCGTCGCTCCATCCATTCTTGAATACGGCAGGATAATATTTCAAAATTTGAGTTAATTAATCAATGATGGACAAGGAAGATTTCAAATATAAAGACCGCCTCATTAAAGGGGTGACCGAGGACCAGCATTTTAAGATTTCGGTGGTCAAAACGACTGATGTCGTTAAGACAGCCCGCCAAAGGCATCAACTTTCCCTTTTGAATACGGTATTACTCGGCCGGGCACTGACCGGGGCCATGCTGATGGCTTCGGAATTGAAAGGAGAAGAGCGCATTCAACTGCGCATGGAAGGTAACGGGCCCGTGGGTATGCTCGTAGCCGAAGCAAACCGCGTGGGAGAAATGCGCGGCTATGTTCAGCACCCCAACGCGGAGTTGGATTATTCCAAAGAGGATCAAGAACTCGGCAACGGAATCGGTATTGGTGTCATGATCTTCTCAAAAACCTTGTATAATGAATCCAACCCCCGTACCAGCACCGTTAAACTGGTGAAAGGAGACGTGACCGCCGACCTGGCCCACTATATGGTGCAATCCGAACAAATCCCGTCAGCAGTGATGCTCGATGTAGGCATTGACGACGAAGGCAATGTCGGGGAAGCCGGCGGCGTGCTCATTCAACGCCTGCCGGACGCTCCCGACGGCAAAATCGACGAGCTGCAAAATAATCTGGAAGAGCTTAACTCGATCAATGCGCTGCTAAGAAACGATTACTACATCGACGATATCATGCAGATGGCGGCCAGTCCGCTGCCGGTCAAAGAACTCGATCGACAACCGGTCGACTTCTTCTGCCGCTGCACGCGCAAACGGTTTAAAAACGCCCTCAAGATGGTAACCTACGACGAACTCAAAGAGATGCGCCACGAGGGGCAGGAACTGGTTTGTCACTATTGCAACGAACGCTATGACATCTCCCCCGAGGAGATTGATGACATCATCGATAACGCCAAAGCCAAACTCAACTAATTCAGATTTGTCAGCTACCGATTCCAATAAGCGAAGACATGTAGTTGTTGTCGGCGGAGGATTTGGGGGACTTGCCGCAGCCCGGGCTTTACGGTCGGATGACCTTGACGTGACTATCATCGACAAGACCAACCATCACCTGTTTCAACCGCTCCTCTACCAGGTGGCAACAGCGGCCCTGAATCCCGGCGACATCGCATCCCCGATTCGATCCATTTTCCGAGGACGAAAAAATTTCAATGTAATAATGGGAACGGTGGTTGATGTTGACAAGGATCACCAGGAACTGGAATTGAAGGACGGTCGACGAGTCGAGTTCGACGATCTGGTACTGGCCCCGGGCGCACGTTACAGCTACTTCGGGAATGATAAATGGAGTAAAAATGCCCCCGGACTTAAAACACTGGCCGATGCGCTGCATATTCGTGAGCGCATTTTGGTTTCGCTGGAAAAAGCCGAACAGATCGACGATCCTGAAGAACGACAACCGTACCTGAACTACGTCATTATCGGCGGCGGACCCAGCGGAGTCGAAATGGCGGGAGCCATTGCCGAGATCGCCAAACGCCAACTGATCCAGGATTACAAAAATTTCGACACAGAAGACACTCAGATTTACCTGGTAGAGGCGATGTCCAGCATCCTGAATCCCTATCCCCCCTCGCTTTCCGAAAAAGCCCGGCAAGACCTGGAGGATATGGGAGTGAACGTGCTGCTGGATTCACCCGTAACCGACGTTCGAGAGGATGGGGTGGAGATCGGGGATCGCTTTATCGAAACCCCC
>CAJXOW010000132.1 GCA_913057825.1 uncultured Balneolaceae bacterium
CATGTCTGACAACCAGCGTGAATCCAATAGTTTCCATTTAAATGCCGTCATCAGTTTCCTGAGCGTTTTACTATTCCTTTTAATAGCCGCCCTGGTTGCTCGCTTTGCCTACCCCCGTATTCAAAATCAGCGGTCTGCCGATCCCTCTCGATTAATTGGAGACGTCATCCAGCTTGAAGTACTGAACGGCTGTGGAGTCCCCGGGTTGGCCGATCAATTTACAACAAAACTCAGAGAATATGGTTTTGACGTGGTTGAAACTGGAAATTTTGAGAATTTTGACATGAAAGAAACAGTCGTGATTGCCCGTAGCCAAAATCGGCAAAATGCCCATCGTGTAGCAAAAGCCCTGGGCATTGCGGATAAAAACATTTTAATAGAAAAATCACCGGACTTCTATCTCGATGCCACGCTTGTAATAGGAGCCAATTACGAAAATTTAAACATCAAATAATCGTGTATGGATAACAAAGCAGAAAAGCTTACCCATCAATTTACGGATGTAGATACGGACGAGTCTATTGACTCTGAAGCGCTGATCGATGTCATAACAGAAGCTTTACTGGATAAGCTGGCCCAGGATGTAACCATCTTAAACGTTCAAAAACTGACGACGCTCACCGATTACTTTATTGTCTGCCATGCCCAATCGGACGTGCAGATTAAGGCCATTGCCCGCAATGTGCTGGATGAAACCGAAGAGCAACTGGGAGAAAAAGTTTGGAACAAAGAAGGCATGGACACGTTACGATGGGTTATCCTGGATTATGTGAATGTAGTTGTCCATATCTTTCTGAAAGATAAACGAGAATTTTATGGCATCGAGCGCATGTGGAGCGATGCCGAAATAACCAAAGTAGATGATGAATGATCAAAAGGTTTTTCTGCGTTAGCATACTATTCGCGTTGCTAGTCGTACTGTCGACAAATTTAACCTCTTGTCGATTTTCACAGGCCTTTCACTCGCAGCCCGTAAGGGTGTATGACAACCCCGTTCGGGGATATTCCGCTCCGATCGATTCCAACGACTACATTCAATTAAAACCTCCCGATCAAAACCAGGCAACGACCAGCGCAACCGTCTTTTTAGAGTCTGTGGATCGAATAGCCAGGCCGGATACTGCATTTATCATTATCAGGGGCAATTTTTCCAACGGATGCTCCCATCTTCAAAACGTTACCCATTCTATAGAAAACCACGTTCTACGTCTAAATTTTGAGGCCTGGCGGCCCAAAGATGAGATGTGCACTCAGGTGCTGACCCCTTTTTCATATTTATATACGGCTATTCCAGCGGAAGAAATTCAGGCACTGCGCTCCTATATCAAACAGGGAAAAAAGATTCCATTTTGAGCAAGTCTATTCCCCGTTTAATTTGAACTCTATTTGAGTAAAACATAATATTCATGGCGAACCGGATTCTTATCACCGAACCGATCATTGAGGAACCTGTCGAAGCACTCAGAGAACAATACGACGTTACCGTCGGCGAGCGGGGGTACTACGATAAAGTAGCACACCTCAAGCAAGATATTTCCCGATTTGATGCCGTTCTCTCCCTGCTATCCAATCCGATAACGGAAGAAGTTATTGAAGCGGCGGAATCTTTGAAAATTATCGCCAACCTGGCAGCGGGATACGACAACATTGATGTTGAAGCCGCTCGTGAGGCGAGTATAGCAGTGGCGAATACGCCCGGTGTACTCACCGAAGCCACGGCCGATGCCACCTTTGCCCTGCTACTTTCTGCCGCCCGCCGCTTGCCCGAAGCAGAACAATACCTTAGAGAGGGACACTTTGACGGATGGGATCCGCTTGGTTTTCTTGGCAAGGAACTAAATGGCAGTTCGCTGGGAATATTCGGTATGGGTAAAATCGGAACGGCTGTCGCCCGTCGCGCGCGCGGATTTGGCATGGATATTTTATATCACAACCGAAATAGAGTGAATCCATCTGTCGAATCCGAAGTTGACGCGACCTATGTCGAATCGGTTCACGAACTTGCTGAAAAGTCCGATATCCTTTGCCTTAACTGCCCCCTCAACGATGGCACCCGTCATGCTGTTGATCAACCGGTCCTCGAAGCCCTGGGACCAGAAGGTATTCTCGTCAACACAGCACGAGGTGCCGTTGTAGACGAAAAGGCGCTTGCTGAAGCTCTGCACACTAATGTAATCGGTGCCGCAGCCCTGGATGTATTTGAAGATGAACCTGCCATTACCGATGCGCTATTTGATGCACCAAATTGTATAATGACTCCTCACATCGGAAGCGGTACGAACACCACCCGGCTCAAAATGGGTATGCTCGCCGTTAATTCGATCAAGGCGGCCCTGAATAATGAAGAGATCCCAAATGTGGTTTCGGGCTAGCCCACATTTCACTTCGTGGGTGACGCTTCGCTCTGAGCTCACAAGTTAAATTCAATGAATGATCCTGTTACTTAATACTTGGGAGTTAACGTCAACATTTGTAAAAAGTCGTTATTACGGTCTGTCAACGCTACGAAATTTGCTCGTCTGCGGCGTTAACGGAACGACCGGCTTGATCGATGTACTAATGTACATCTCCTGCGCCGTCGCCCCGTCGCCTTGCAGGCAAACAAATTTCTTGGTGAGAAATCCGGGCTAGCCCGGATTTACGAATCACAAGAATTTATACCTACATTGCAATCTTATGTAGGCTTATGTTACGAAATGGGGATATTGTCGAGTTATTTTTGCGGTGTTAAAGATTTGATTACGGAATAACGACCTCTTAAAGCGGTTGTGGGTCTGTTGAATCCCCTTCGTGCTTTGCCGAATGACGCCCTGCTTTAATCAATTTGTACTGAGACTGTTCTATACATGAGTAGTTATATACAACAAATAAGTACGGTGGTACCGGATATTTCATATCGTCAAGAGTTTTTGTGCGAGCAGATGAAAAACTATGTCGCCGGGGATGACCGACGTCTGAAACACCTTATTCATCGCATCTATCACAACTCCGGTATTGAAAAACGCCACAGTGTAATCCCCGATTTTGTGCCCGATAACGGGGAGGCGCCGTTTTATTTTCAAGAGGGACAATCCGTGAACCAACCTACAACCGGACAGCGCAATAATCGCTTCACCCGACATGCCAACCCACTGCTGGAACAAGTCGGCCAAAAACTTCTAAAATCCTCTGCCGATATTGATAGAACGGACATAACTCACGTTATCACGGTCTCCTGTACCGGATTTTTTGCACCCGGTCCGGACCTTTCGGTGGTCCGGACCCTTGGCCTGGACCACAATACGAGGCGTTACAACCTTGGTTTTATGGGGTGTTACGCAGCCCTGCCCGCTCTCCAGCTGGCCCAAACCATCTGCGAAGCCGACCCGGACAGCTGCGTAATGATTATCTGCCTGGAACTATGCTCTCTTCATTTTCAGATAACACAAGATTACGACAACCTGGTAGCGGCTTCTTTGTTTGCTGACGGAGCAGCCGGCGCACTGGTCAGCGGAAAATCTCATCCCGGTACGGATCCCCAACTTCGCATGGATCACTTTCATACCACATACATACCGGAGGGTGAAGAGGATATGGCCTGGTCGATTGGAGACTCCGGATTTGAGATGATATTATCGAGTTATGTGCCCAAAATTATTGAATCAAATTTACGCCAGGCTCTCGAACCGCTTGATCATAAAATATCCCCGGATCCGGAAGATGTAGCGTACTGGGGACTTCACCCCGGCGGAAAAGCTATAATTGACAAACTATCTTCCAACTTTGACCTGGAGCCATCCCAACTGTCGGCCAGCCGAGAAGTGCTGGCGGATTACGGGAACATGAGCAGCGCCACTATTTTATTTGTCATGCAACACATCATGGAACACTCAAATAACAATAGCGGTGCCCAATTGCTGCCCCTGGCCTTTGGCCCCGGTTTAACCATTGAAAGCGGCTTGTTTACTATCGTTTAACAGGAAAATCATCCCTGGGAAACGTGCTTTTTTAATGGATGAAACTTTTTGCCTGTAGTTATGTGATTCAATGGCAGCAGGGATAAAAATATTGCGACGGTTTAAAGATCTTTAATATAAAACACCTGCTTATTGTTACTGAAAAAGCGCGACCATAGCCTGACGGAAGCCATGGAACGGCCGGATTGTAATCGGAGGCTACTTTTCAATACCTACCGACAATTCGAATACATCAATAGATTACTGGCCGGATGGCATGATCTATACAAAACACATAT
This sequence comes from uncultured Balneolaceae bacterium, assembly GCA_913057825.1. Taxonomy (GTDB): domain Bacteria; phylum Bacteroidota; class Rhodothermia; order Balneolales; family Balneolaceae; genus CAJXOW01. The sequence goes on from CAJXOW010000132.1 coordinate 4,235, forward strand.
ACGACCTGCCCTCACAGACGACGATTCCTGTCGGCTCCTGGATATTGGTTTCGGGGGTGGAGACCTTCCTCTTTCGCTTTACGAATGGGCCGATCGGGATGGATTGAAACTGCAAATTACGGCCATTGAAACCGACCGCCGGGCCCTTGAATTTGTACGACAAAACCGGGAGATCCCCGGTGACATCACCTTCCGTCATGCGAGTACCGATCAGTTAGTAGAGAGCCAGGCCCGTTTTGACTTTGTGATATCCAATCACTTGATCCATCATTTATCCGTAAAGGAATTAAAGGAGCTGACCGACCAGGCCCGGCAACTGAGTACCC
>CAJXOW010000133.1 GCA_913057825.1 uncultured Balneolaceae bacterium
CACAGCCGCATTATCCTCTATGCCTTACACGCCTCAAAAATCGCTCGATGCCTTAAAGCATTTTTACAGAACCTACGGTAAACGACTCTGGGGGAAGTACGGGTTCAAAGATGCCTTCAACCTGGATAAAGATTGGTTTGCCGACTCCTACCTGGCCATCGATCAGGGACCCATTATCAATATGATCGAAAATCATCGCAGCGAACTACTTTGGAATCATTTCATGGCTAACGCTGAAATCATTGAGGGATTAAAAGAGGCCGGCTTTACCGGAGACAAGCTCACCTCTATTGATCAAAACAAAAACCTGGGGGAGGAGTTGGCAGACAACTTCCGGCTTATGGGTAACTATCCGAATCCGTTCAACGGCCAAACCCGTATTATGTATCAGCTTGGCAAACCATCCCAAGTTTCGATCACTGTTTATACTGTTACTGGGCGTTACTTAACTACAATTATGGAACAGGAACTTCAATCTGCGGGAAAACATAGTATTACATTTTCATCTTCCAACTTGAATTCGGGCGTGTATTACTATCAGATATCCACCCGCAATCGTTCAAAGGTTGGCAAACTCCTTCTCATCAAATAGGTATGCGACAAAGATGAATTGGAATTTCATTTAGAAGCTGACTGCCCTGCAAATTCCTGCATGAAGTACTCCGGGCAAAATTTATTCACAAAATGATCATCACCGGCGAACAATACCATATGCTTAGGGATCAAGCCAATCTAAATATTATGCAATTTTTTGCCCTAATCAATGCAAATTTTAGTTGACTTTTTGCCTTATTATGAAAAGGTTTTGGTTAGTTAGTTAAAATAGCAGTGCAGATGTGTGAAGGATTAGATCTATTCTTTTTTAATTAAAGAAGGGGTATAACATGAAACACCTATCTACCATTCTATCAGTAATTGTACTCTCTCTGTTTGTCTCCAGCTCGGCCTGGGCTCAAATGAATCCCACGGAATATATTTGGGCTCGAAATACGGATGATAACATCGTGCTGGACGGCAAGCTTGATGAGAGCGCCTGGAACGACGCTGAAACCAAGCATATAATGTACGGTGAAAATGCCGGTAACCCGGGCAGTGGATATCGAAGTGAAGGAGGAGTCCTCACCGCACCCACTGATCCGGTCGACGCAACCCTGCGTTTTCTGGCTGATGGCAACCAGCTCTACATTGCAGCAACAGTCCAAGACAGTTCCATCGGCGGTTCGGTGGGCTGGGCACGCTGGGATGTCATACTCATGGGAATTATTGAACGAAGTGATAAACTCGGCAATCCCACCCGTGTGGTACATACGGCCGAATATTTTTACGGCTGGTGGTACGCCGGCCTGGGCATGCCTGAAGACTCGGTCGGTATCGGTCCGCGTTTGACCGGAGACTTTGCACCATTTGATACCACCTACCGAACACCCGAACAAATACAAGCCTGGGAAACGGCCACGACAGTTCAGGGAGTTACCAATTCGGATAGCGAGCCTGACACCAGCTATACCGTCGAGATGAGAATTGATCTTACCGAGGTCGGGTATGATGCTACCGGCTCCGGCGGGACGGTGGTGTTATGGAATGCCTCCATCTGGGACACTGACTGGTTCTGGCCACAGGATGAAAACAAGCACTTCTCCGGCCGCGTCTGGTGGCAGGATCCCTGGGGAAATACTACCAATAACAGTCTTGTTCGCATTTACGTTGATCCGGATGTAACTACCAGCACCAGCGATCTGCCGGTACCCGAAGAAGAAGTTATCATACCGGAAAACACGCTGCTCTCCTCCCCCACGATCGACGGAGAACTTAACGAAACAGTCTGGCAGTTTGTCGAATCCCGCACGTTACGATACGGCGACAATCAGCTGCGACAGTCTTATGACAAGGTTGAGTCGAAACTTTACGGCTGGTTTCAACCACCGGTCAACGATACAACTGCAGACGTGCTGGATCCGGCCGAAGGCGATTTTCGCTGGTTCTTTGATCAGTCAAACACCAATCCGCGACTTTACTTCTCAGTCGATGTGAGCGACCAGGTCGTCCAAAGCAGCAACGAACCCAATATCCAGGACGGGGCTTATATCAACCTGTTTAATATCAAGGAACGTCGAGACGCCGACAGCGTAATGGTCCACCACAATATCGGTGTCTATGTCGATTCCACCGGCTCCGCCCGCCTGGGAGGATATGCCAAACTATTGGCTGACTCAATGCAAAAAGCGGAATTCGCACTCAGTCTGAAAGACGGGACCACCGTAGATGACCAAAGTGATATCGACGAAGGATACGTGATCGAAGGTTATGTAGACTTGACAGCCTTTGGTTACAGTCAGTCATTGGAAAATCGAAGACTGTATATATCAGCTCGTCAATTTGACGGCGACATCTTCGAGGACCCTTCAAAAAATTATGGAAACCAGGCCTACTGGCACATGAATCAATGGAATCCGCATCCTGCCTATGCTTATATGAGCTCGGATGTGGTTGTGGATATCGAAGATGAAGGGTTGACCAAGAACATCCCTGATAAGATTAAACTCAGGGGTGCTTATCCGAATCCCTTCAACCCCTCTACCAACCTGAAATACGCAATTCCTGCAGATGGTGAGGTTACGGTCAGTGTCTATAATATACTGGGGCGCAAGGTTCAGGCGAAAAACCTCGGCATTCAAAAAGCCGGTGCCCATCAAGTCAGATTCGACGGATCCAACCTGGCTTCGGGTGTATATCTTTATCGTGTAGAACTGGAGCGTGCCGCTGACAATCAAACGATCCGAAGCAATGCTGAACGCATGACGCTGATCAAGTAATTCAAGGCTTGGTCTAACGTACTATTCTGTGTCAGGTTTGATCATCCACAGGTAAACCGACCGGGCGTATCCTTTGCCAACCCTGGGCGAGGATACCCCGGGCGTTTTACCAAAAAACAACGTTCTTATGATCCGCTTTAAAAAGCTAGCATGGCTTACCCTGTGTATTATCGTTTTTGTAATTAGCCAAGGCACGTTGGAGGCTCAAACGGGTAAACTTTCCGGTAAAATTACAGACGAAGACGGCAAACCCATCCCCGGAGTCAATGTATTGTTGCAAGGTACACGACTGGGGGCACCAACGGATGTGGAAGGCATTTACAATATTATTAATATCCCTCCGGGAGAATATACGGTTCGCATAACATCCGTTGGATTTCAAAACAAAATAGTAGAGGGCGTTCTAATCGAAAGCAATCAAACTACTACCCTTAATCAGACGCTATCGGAAGCCGTCGTACAGGGAGATGAAATAGTCGTTCAGGCTGACAGGCCCGTAGTGGACGTGACTCAGACCAGTTCGGTAGAGACAATGACACGAGAAAATATAGAAGCACTTCCGGTCCAAAACGTCCAGGATATTGTAAACCTGCAAGCCGGAGTAGTGGACGGTCATTTCCGCGGTGGACGGCAGGGTGAGGTTCAATACCAGGTTAATGGAGTATCCATCAACAATCCCTTCAACAACCAGGCTATTGTCAGACTGGACCGCTCTGTACTACAGGAAATTCAGGTAATCAGCGGAACTTTTGATGCACAGTACGGACAGGCGATGAGTGGAGTGGTCAATGCCGTATTGCGCAGTGGTCAATCCGATCGATTTGAATACAATTTCGAAACCTATTTCGGTGATTACGTTGCCCCGGAAAGCAACGAATATTTTCCACATTTCAATAAAATAGATCCGACGACCCGGAGAAACTTTCAACTCAATCTTAGCGGTCCCACATTTCTTAATAACACCACCTTTCTTGTGAATGCACAGCGATTGGTGGACATGGGATATTTGTACGGCAGGCGGCGTTTCAAGCCGACCGACCGCTCTAACTTTGAAAATAATATCTATAATCCCACCGGAGATAGCGCCTGGGTTGCAATGGATTACTCCAAAGAGTGGTCGGGTATGTTCAAGTTGACGAATAAATCGATATCCGGCATTACGATATCCTACCAGGGCATTTCGAGTTTAAGTGAATCCCGCAATTATAACCACGGCTGGCGATTCAATCCCGGCGGATTGAGTACGGCCGACCGTTTCTCGTTGGTTCATGGGCTGAATTGGACGCATTCTATATCCGACCGTCTCTTTTACAGCTTCAGTTTGCGCCAAAACTATGTGAATTATCGTGATTACAAATACCGTAACCTTACAGACCCGCGCTATTTTGATGCAGGAAGACCCCGGGGAGACGGGACCTATGACAACAATATCGGGGGTATCCTGCAGGGAGTTGATATGGGACGGTTTGTCCAACGCACCAACGCCGGTATAGCAAAAGGAGAATTAACATACCAGCTGAACAATATACATTTGATTAAAGCCGGTGCTGATTTCCAGGTGTCCAATGTAGAATTCGGTACGCCCGGACAACTGGTGCCTACAACGCAAAACGACAGCCTGGTGCTGATCCCGCGGCGTGATTTGCCTCAATACCAGGTCA
>CAJXOW010000134.1 GCA_913057825.1 uncultured Balneolaceae bacterium
CCCAGGCCCTGATACCTCATCAGCCATCAGCTGGAGGCGCCGGGACGTGATTTCAGATTCACGTTTTTACTTTATGATTCCCGCCGTCCTGCTTCCTCCTTTTCTGATTACCGGTTTATTCCTCTATCAAATTCCCCTGGCTGAATCCAAGGGATGGCCTACCGAATTAATGGCAACGGCGTTTACAGCCTTTGCGATTTCACGTATTGTTTTCTCTTTATTCAGTGGTCCCCTCATAGACCGGTTTAGTGCCTCGCATTTATTTCCTTTCTATTTATTTCCTTTTACTGCAGGGTTGGGAGTTCTGTACTTATTTACCGGGCAATGGGCAGCACTGCTGTACATGTTTTTCACCGGAATATCGATGGGCATGAGTATTAATATCAAGTCTGCCCTGTGGGCTGAACTTTACGGCACCCTGAACCTCGGCACCATCAAAAGCCTATTTTCGTCTCTCATGGTATTCAGCACCGCTACCAGCCCCTTTCTATTCGGTTGGCTGCTCGATCACCAGGTTCCCTTTATGGATATCGTGCTGACAAGCATCATCCTCACTTTGATTGGCAGTTTACTGGCTCTGCGTATATATCCCCTGCTCAGACTTAAGCGATTACGGGCTATGCTGCGCATGCTAAGTTAATCATGGGATGACTTCTCACTGACCAATATTTGTTGGCATTGACTGCATCTGCTATATTCATAACAGCGCTCAACAACACGCTTTTTTATTAGCCAATTTTAAAGTCTAACATATGAAAACATTTTTTTTATCCTTACTGGTCTTTCTTCTACCCCTGGGATCTATTCATCAAACGCTCGGTCAGAAAGTATCTCAACACGTCGTAACGGTAGCCGGCTCCGAGGCTAATCAGCCCAATGAAGTATCCGTTGCCATCAACCCGCAAAATCCGGACAACATTGTGGTAGTTTCGATGCAGCGGGCATTTGCCAACGGATCCCCCGGCATCACCAATTATGCCTATGTGACCCATGATGGAGGTAATAACTGGAAACAGGTCCCCCACCCCAATCCCGACCGGCGAACCCAGGGCGACGATGCCGTCGTTTTCTCCTCCGACGGAACCGCCTATCATAGTTATATCTCTTTTACACAACTTCGAGCCGACCGACCCCTGAATGCGGCGAACGGTATTTTTGCAACCCGTTCAAGCAACGGTGGAGATACATGGAGTGACCCGGTTCCCGTGGTTGATCATATCAATACGGTAGAGCCTTTTGAAGATAAGCCCTGGATTACGGTCGACCGTCAATCGGCATCCGATCACAAAGGCAATGTGTATGTCAGCTGGACTCGTTTTGACCGTTACGGCAGTTCAGCCCCCTCCGATTCGACCCAGATCTTGTTCTCTCGATCTACAGACGGAGCCCGAAATTTCCTGATGCCGTATGACATATCAGATCATGGCGGCAATGCCCTTGACAGCAGCAATACGGTCGAGGGAGCTGTTCCAGCCGTAGGTCCTGACGGCACGATTTATGTCGGTTGGGCCGGTCCCCGGGGAATTGTCGTGGATCGCTCAACCGACGGCGGTCTTTCGTTCGGAAAAGACATTAAAGTGGCTGATAATCCCGGTGGCTGGGACATGCATGTTGACGGAATAAACCGAACCAATGGATTGCCGGTAACAGCGGTCGATGTGAGCAGCAGTACCCATCGCGGATCGGTCTATATTAACTGGGTTGACCAGCGCCATGGCGATCCTGACGTATATCTTGCATATTCCCGCGACCAGGGACAAACGTGGTCCGATCCCGTTCGAGTAAACCAGGATGCGATCGGAAACGGGAAAGCACAGTTCTTTTCCTGGATGTCGGTCGATCCGGCCACCGGCCATATTTATATCGCATATTACGATCGATCCGGTCTACCGGGAACCAAAACCAGGTTAACGCTGGCCCGAAGTACCGACGGAGGCGAATCCTTTAAAGAATTTTCTATCGACCAGGAGGCCTTCGAAACCAGGAATGACATATTCTTCGGCGACTATCTCGGCATTGATGCTTACCGGGACAAGGTGGTCGTCGGATATCAATACTTTAGTGGCCCGGAAGAGCTGTCGGTCGCAACCGCTATTTTCAAGTTTTAATTCTCGAATCATTGGGTGTACAAGAACAGCAAACACGTCAACTTCGAAAGTTATTAAACCGGGCATCCGAAACGGAAGTAGGTCGGACCCATAATTTTAAGCAAATAGAAAAATATTCTGATTTCAGGCGGGAAGTTCCTCAATTCCGCTATCAGGACATAAAAGATCAGATTGAAGAGTTAAAAAAGGGAAAAAAGGATCTATTCTGGCCCGGGAGCGTTCACAAATTTTCTGTCTCTGCCGGTACGACCGGGAGGGGCAAGCATCTCCCCCTGTCGACGGAACGGCTCCGGTCAGATCAACGATTTATCCGTAAAACAGCATTTCAATACTTCCGTCAACGCTGGAATTTATCGCCTCTAATGGGTAAACACATCAGCCTCCCCGGCAGCCTGGATCAGGTTAACATAGATGACCGAAGGATTGATATCGGGGAGATTAGTGGTCATCTCGGCACACTTACCCCCTGGTTGCTGCGCTGGCACCAGGTCGTATCTACGGAGGAATTGATCAAACTTTCCTTTTCCAAAAAATTTAATCGCATAAAAGAGGCCTCCATAAACCGGGATATCCGCGTCATTACAGCGGTACCCAGCTGGACGTTAACACTGTTTCAGGAAATCTTGGAGGACACCGGTAAAGACAGTATAGATGAGGTGTGGCCAAATTTGAAATTGATCATATGTGGGGGCGTCAAGCTTGAAAATTATCGCAGTTATTTACAATCTCTCTGTGGACGTCTTAATCCAGACTTTATAGAAACATATGGTGCATCTGAAGGATATTTTGCATTTACCGATCGATTAAGTCGAAATGATATGAAGCTGGTCATGGATAACGGGATATTCTATGAGTGGATCCCCGTTCAAGACTCCGATGGAGAAACGGCCTCAAGATCAACGCCCCCCATCCCCACCTGGCAGGTACGACCCGGACAAAAATACCAGATGCTGGTTAGCACCAACGCCGGTTTATGGCGTTATGCAGTTAATGACGTCATTGAATTCACTTCCATTTCTCCTCCCCGGATCCTGGTCAGAGGACGAGTAGAGGAAGTTTTAGACCCGTATGGAGAAGCCGTTTACGGGTGGGAAGCAGAAAAGGCACTAAAAAAGGCATGCTCATCGTTAGGGATAGGATGGGTTAGATTCAGCGTGGGCAGTTTGCTTGAGGACGAACATGAACGTCCACGACACCATTGGTTCATCGAATTTGAAGAGCCCGGTCATATCTCATCAACACATCTAGATAAATTAACACAGCGATTGGATAATCAACTGCGCACTGTAAACCGTCATTATGCTATTCGGCGCGAAAGTGGTGCGTTGGCTCCACCCAAAATTCATATCATTAATCGTGTTGTCGTACAACGGTGGTTGAGACAACGTAATAAGACAGGCGCCCAAAACAAGCTTCCGCGGATTATTAAGGGTGAAGAAGCTTTAAGACAGTTTGAGAAACTGTCGAATAGAATAGCCGCTAATCCATAATACATCTGGAAGGCCCCTTGAAAAAGGGAAGAAGGGAGTGTATAAACAATCTTTCAAGAAAGATCTTTATATTTAAACAATGTATTATTAAATTACACAGAATGAAAATCGTGAATTAATTCATTTAGTAATTCATGACTCATCATCTTCTTGTAATTCTTTAATGGCTTTGCGTATGGGGTCAACGCTGCCCCGTTTAATACGATTGTTTACAGCTTGAGGGGTAATTCCCAAGTGGTCGGCAATTATTTTCTGAGTCAATCCAGCATCGATGATTTCTTTCATGACTTCTTTTTCAACTGGATTCCTGTTATATCGTCTACTCATGAAAACATTAAGGCTATTGTGAGAGATTAAATGTTAAATCGCTTATTGATCGACAAAAATATATTCACAAAAAGTGACTAATTCAAAAAACAATAATTACGTCGAGCAAATTCTCGAAAAAATAAAGAGTGCTTATCATTTGGACACCGATGCCTCTTTGGCCAGATTTCTTGATATGAAGCCAAATACGCTGGCTATGCAGAAGAAGCGAGGCTCTTTAAACTGGGTTCGGATCTTTGAAAAATGCAGTGATTTAGACAAAAACTGGTTATTACATTCCAATCACGATTCATCCAACGATTTCCCGGTTTTGATCCCGATGGTAAAACAGAATAATATCAAGACAGGTACATCAGTGTTGAGTGATACAACCTCTTACAAAAA
>CAJXOW010000135.1 GCA_913057825.1 uncultured Balneolaceae bacterium
CCGGAAGACGAAGTAGACGATTTGGTGATGCGAACGCACACCTCTCCGGGTCAAATCCGCCTGATGCAGCAGCAGGAACCCCCGATACGAGCCATTATGCCCGGGAGAGTTTACCGGAATGAAGCGATTACGGCAAAATCGTACTGCCTTTTTTACCAATTGGAAGCCCTGTACGTTGATCACGAGGTAAGCCTGGCCGAGCTCAAGGAAACCCTGATCACATTTGCCCGGCTCATGTACGGCAACGAGGTGGAATACCGGCTCCGTCCCTCCTATTTCCCCTTTACCGAACCCAGCCTGGAAATGGATATCTGGTGGGACACCGGCGACGAGGGACAATGGCTTGAAATACTCGGGGCCGGCATGGTTGATCCCAATGTGCTTGAAAATTCCGGTATCGACCCGGAGGAATACACCGGATACGCTATTGGCCTGGGAGTCGACCGCATTGCCATGCTTCGCCACGGCATCGACGATATTCGATTGCTTTATAACAACGACCTGAGGTTTTTAAATCAATTTGTATAGGTAGTTGAATTTGAGTGACTTCAGCTTCTTCATTTTAATAATCAATTAACGAGTAAAGTTTCATAACCGAGTAATGAAAGTATCTTACAACTGGCTGCAAGAATACGTAGAATTTGATGTTTCCGCCGAAAAAGTGGATGAACTGTTAACTCTCGCCGGATTGGAAGTGGACGAAACCGAGTTGTTCGGCAATCAGCTTAACGGGGTGGTTGTTGGAAAGGTTCTCTCGGTTGATGAGCATCCAAATGCCGACCGCCTGTGGCTTTGCCGGGTGGATATTGGAAATGAAGAAGTTCAAATTGTCTGTGGAGCTGACAATGTGGAAGCGGATCAGTTGGTTCCGGTCGCTACGGTCGGCACCGAATTACCCATACAAAACGAAGACGGCGAAAATTTCGTCATACGGGAAGCCAAGCTTCGCGGCCAGGAATCAAAGGGTATGATTTGTGCAGAAGATGAACTCGGATTGAGTGATGACCACGAAGGTATTATGGTCCTTAATACCCAGTCCGAGCCCGGCACTCCGCTTAAAGAGGCGATGAACCTGGAGGTAGATACGATTTTCGACATCGAATTGACGCCCAACCGGCCGGATGCGGCCAGCCACCTGGGCGTTGCCCGCGATCTGGGTGCCGTATTGGATCAAGAACTTGACTCTCCCTACCGGGATGAAACCGATTTCCCGGAAGCGAAACCACTGGATGAGTGGATAGATATCGAAATTAAGCATCCGGAACGATGCAATCGATATATAGCCAAAATAATCCAGGACGTAACCGTCCAACCCTCCCCGCAGTGGCTGAAAAACCGGCTGAAATCGATCGGCATACGACCGATTAACAATATCGTCGATGTCACCAATTTTGTCCTGCACGAGATAGGCCAACCCCTTCATGCCTTTGATTACGACCTGATCAATGATCAAAAAGTTATCATCCGGGAATACGAGGAAGAACGCACGTTTACCACGTTGGATGATATCGAGCGTACCCTGCCGGCCGGCACACTGTTTATATGCGACGGCAAAGGCCCGGTAGCCCTCGCCGGAGTTATGGGCGGGCAGAATTCCGAAATTAACAATGATACGACGAATGTGCTGCTTGAGAGCGCCTACTTTACCCCGTCCGGCATCCGCCGAACCTCCAAGGAACAAAATATTACCACGGACTCCTCCTACCGGTTTGAGCGAGGTATAGACCCCAATATGACCCGTAAAGCCGCAGAAAGGGCCGCCGAATTAATAGCGGAAGTCAGTGGCGGCACCGTTGTTGACGGCTGCACCGACGAGCATCCGGTAAAAACGGAACCGCAGGAAATAGAACTTGACATCACCTACTTGAACAAGCTTTTGGGCACCTCCTTTAAAACAGGTGAAGCGGCCGATATTTTAAATCGACTGGAACTTGAAGTGATTGATTCGACCGAGCAATCCCTGACTTGCCGTATTCCGACGTTTCGACCGGATATTACGCGGCCGGTGGATTTGATCGAGGAAGTGGGACGCATTTATGATTTCAACAATATATCCCCGCCCGACTACGTCAAATTTCCCAAGCCGCAGCCCAAAGGATCGTATGAGATTCTGGAGAAACAAACCAAGGATGCCGTTAAGAGCTTGCGGTTCAAAGAAATATATTCCAATTCACTGCTGCCCGAGGATAAAGCTCAGCTTTACGTAGACGAAGAACAACTGATTCACACGCTTAACCCGGTTTCCCGTGATATGGCCGTGCTCCGCCCCTCCCTTGCACACGGGTTCCTCAGTGCGGCATCCTATAATTTCAATCGAAAAGTGAAGTCAGTTCGCTTTTTTGAAACCGGGCAGATTTTTCAGGCCGATGATGACGGTACTTATTACGAAGGATTCCGGGAAGAAACGCAATTATTGATGGGGCTGTCGGGCTACAAAAGTGTCGAACATTGGCAGACTGAACCCGCCGCCTACGACTTTTTCGATCTAAAACAACCGGTTGTCGCCCTGCTGGAGCAGTTCAACCTGTTAGGCCATGTACAAGAAAAGCGACAGGGACAACAACTGTTATATCTATACAATGACCGGGAGTTGGGGACGCTCTACCCTGTTTCGGACGACCTGTTGGAAGCTTATGAAATTGAACATCCCACATTCATCGCCGAACTTTCCCTGACGGTCATCGAAGAGCTCAAGCAGGTCATCGGTGAACATGTGTATCAACCCGTATCCAAGTATCCCACCTTTGAATTTGATCTGGACCTGGTGGTGGATCGTTCAATACCCGCGGCTGATCTGATGCAAAGTATGCAGGAAACAGCCGGCGAGAAGCTGATCGACATGCAAATTTTCGACGTGTTTGAGGGATCTTCACTTGCAGAAGGGAAAAAGAGCCTGGCTTTCCGGTTAACTTTTCTTGATCGATCAAAAACTTTGACTATTGATGATGTACAACCTATAATCAATAATGTGGTTAACACTTTGAACGACAAATACAACGCTGAATTAAGATCCTGATTCCCGACTGACGTGGATGTAGAACAATCTCCATATCAATACACCCAGGAACTGCTTGACCAGTTATCGCGCGAAATCCATTCGCTTAAAGAGGAAAAGAAAGAACTGGAAAAGCAGAATGCCGATTTAAAGGAGAAGGTCAGGAAGTTACAGGAAGGTCAGACGGATATGTTTTCTTCGCTGACTGAGAAGGAGCGGCTGGCATATCGTCATCGTATCCAACAGCTCATTTCGAAAATTGACAAGCATCTGAACCATAGCTCGTGACCTCAATCAAAGTCAACATACTGGGAAAACGGTACCCGCTGCGGGTAAAAGAAGATGAAGTGGAAATCACCCACGAAATAGCTCGCTATGTAAATCAGCGGATGAAAAAATACCGCAAAGAGCTCCCCAATCAATCTATAACCACGGTTATGGTTATGGCTGCTATGAGCCTGGCCGAGGAGGCCATGGATACCGGGGATAAAGAGCAATCTGCTGATAATGATGATCGATTTGAACAGATCAACAGTCAACTTGAACAGATGCTGGAGGAGCTGAAGGATCAAAACAAGCTTACCATGGAAGAGGATCAATAATCCTGAAAATCCCGGGGTTTCCGCTCAAAGCAATTTTATTTTCTCATTCAGATTGCGATATTTGTCTTTTATTGTAATCAATCGCATACTCACCTTTTTCGATCAGCAAGGAATTCATGTCAAAACATTACAAGGTATTATTTATAGCCGACATCGTCGGCTCTTCCGGCTTATCACTCCTGGAAACTTTTTTACCGGGCATAATCGACAAATATGATGCCGATTTTGTGATAGCCAACGGTGAAAACTCCCACAAAGGCCGGGGTATAAATCGAAATATCATTAAAAAACTGT
>CAJXOW010000136.1 GCA_913057825.1 uncultured Balneolaceae bacterium
TTATACGGCTAAAGAAGCTGTTTTGACCGCAAAACTTGCCCGTGAGGCGCTTAGTACAGACTGGATTAAATTGGAAGTCATCGGAGATGACGATACCTTGATGCCGGACGTAACCGAATTGCTGAAAGCGGCCGAAGAGCTCATTATGGAGGGTTTTACCGTCTTGCCCTACTGCAACGATGATCCGATTACCTGTCGAAAATTGGAAAAAATGGGTTGCGCTGCCGTAATGCCGCTGGGATCTCCGATCGGATCGGGGATGGGAATTCGAAATGCGTATAACCTCAAAATTATCAAGGAGCAGTCAGGTGTGCCGGTCATTCTGGACGCCGGGGTGGGAACGGCTTCGGATGCAGTGACCGCTATGGAGCTGGGATTGGATGCTGTATTGCTGAACTCGGCCGTCTCACAAGCCGAGCATCCGGTTCAAATGGCACGGGCCATGAAACTGGCGGTCGAGTCCGGCAGGATGGCCTATGAAGCGGGACGAATACCCCGCCGCTTGTATGCCCGCGCATCAAGTCCGACCGAGGGAATTATAGATACACAACCCGATGATTGATTTTAACTTTTATCTGATTACAGATCGAACCCAATGTGTGGCTGACACATTGGAGGAGCAAGTGGAAAAAGCTTGTGAGGCCGGTCTGAAAGCAGTGCAGCTTCGAGAAAAGGATCTACCCGACAGGGAGTTGCTGCGTTATGCCGATGCCCTCAGAGCGGTTACCGATCGTTATAATACGAAACTATTTATCAATGATCGGGTCGATGTGGCGATGATGGCGGGAGCCGACGGCGTTCATCTGAGGGAGACAAGTGTTTCGCCGGATGAAATCAAAAGGCTTGCCCCCGATCTGCTCGTAGGGGCTAGTGTGCACTCTCTGGAAAAGGCGAAGCAAGCAGAAGAGGACGGTGCGGATTTTGTGCTTTTTGGTCCAATCTTCGACACGCCCTCCAAACGTCAATATGGTAAGCCCAAAGGGTTGGTGGCGCTGCAGGAGATATCCCAATTCATGAAAATTCCGGTGTTTGCAGTCGGTGGTATTAAGCCCGGTAATGCCGAAAGGTGTATCGAGTATAATGCCGACGGGGTGGCCGGTATTTCGTCTGTTATGGCTGCGGAAGACCCCTCAAAAATTATGGAATCCTATAAAAAGCTATGGGGTACGCTATGAATCAAGTTCCGGAGGGAGTACATGTTATAACGGATACTTACATACAGGATCGATTCGACCATGTTGAATTGGCAAAGTATGCCGGAGAAGCGGGGGCATCCGTCATCCAATTTCGAGATAAAAAGCTAGTGCCGGGCGAGATGCTGCCTGTCATCAGGAATATGAAAGAATGCTGCAAACAATACAAAAGTCAACTGCTTGTGAACGATCGTGTGGACCTGGCCATGATGGCTGATGTAAACGGAGTGCACCTGGGACAAGACGACTTGCCTATAGAGCGGGTTCGTGAGCTTGTGGGCGAGGATAAATATATTGGAGGTAGTGCATCCAACATGGAAGAGGCCCTGGATGTGGAGGAGAAAGGAGCCGACTATGTCGGTTTTGGTCATATATTTCAGACGACAACCAAGCAGAAAGGTTATGAACCCAGGGGGTTGGAGAATCTTGAAAGGGTCGCTACAAAGTTGAATATACCACTGATAGCCATTGGCGGTATTACCCTGGAGAACGCGGAAAAGGTTATGCAGGCGGGCGCCAATGGATTTGCCGTTGGCTCGGCCGTGTGTGCATCAGACGATCCCGAAAAAGCAGCAAGGCAACTCGTAGAAATATACGAGCGGTTCAGGTAATTTTTTTGGTCGAACATCGGACGAGTTTTACAGCAACCAAAATAAAAAAGGCATGAGCCGTCAAAGACTCATGCCTTTAAATTTATTCAGGAATCAGCAGCCGTGGATTAATTCTGCAGCTTGAAAACAATCGGCATGCTGAAGCGAACGCGCACCGGCTTGCCTCGCTGTCGTCCGGGCTTGAATTTGGCTTCCTTGATTACGCGTATTGCTTCTTTGTCGCATCCGCCGCCAATACCTCGGACTACTTTAGGGTCTTCTACATTACCATCCTTGTTTACAATAAACTGAAGGTAAACACGTCCTTCGATACCGGCCTTGCGAGCCATTTCAGGATAGTTAATTTTCTGTTGTAGTTCTCTGAGGCCGCCAATTAATTGTGGCTGTTGCTCAACAACGACAAAAACCTCTTCTTCCTCTCCTTTATCATCTTTTGGCGGATCGGGTACTTCCAGCTTCTGATTCATATTGATCTCCGCATTCAAGTTGAGTGCCCGATCTTCAACAATTTCATCATTGGGAACCTCTTGCGGAACCTGTGGTCTGGGGGGCGGTGGGGGTTCTTTCTTATGTTTCGTCTGGACAATATCTTTCATTTTTACGACTTCCTGTTCCTCGGTTAAATCCTTATTGGAGTCTTCCGATCGCAGATCAACCTTGAAAGCAACCAGGAATACCGTAAGCGTTACAACCAATCCGATCTGTAAAAGGACCGTATAGTGGTTGCGCAAGTTTTTGTTTTCTTCCTTTCGTACTCCCATACTTTAAAACCGTTTGTAAGTTGAGAATTCTATTTACTATATGCTGAAGTGCATACCTCAAATAGGGTCTATTAATAATTGAAATCCCTAACTCCCCATTTGAGTAATACCTGAGGCCTTGCCTATTTTATACGCTAAATGCTTAATTTTATTGTGCTTAAACATAGGAATATGGTTAAAGTAGTTCAAGTATAATTTAACA
Organism: uncultured Balneolaceae bacterium; assembly: GCA_913057825.1. Classification (GTDB taxonomy): domain Bacteria; phylum Bacteroidota; class Rhodothermia; order Balneolales; family Balneolaceae; genus CAJXOW01. The sequence goes on from CAJXOW010000136.1 coordinate 2,768, forward strand.
GATAGCGTTTAAGACTCCCTGGTGGTATAGTCGTAACGTAAAGGGAGCAAGAAACTTAATCGTTAATAGGCAGTGCTCAAATGGAATCATATTTGCAAAGTCTTGGTGGGATCGTCTATATTGGTGTTCGACTTTATAACTAGTAAAATTGAATTGTAATTCAAGTGTTTAAAATGTTATGGTGATATCATCAGACAGAGAGTTTTTATTTGTTCTATTCCTGGGTTTATTCTTCGGTTGTTTGACCACTACCCCGCTGTTGGCTCAGGACTCAACTTTTACGGTAACCGTCGAGCAGAAAAACAGCAACCATCCCTGGTCGGACGAAGGCAATCCCAATGCCTATGCCATTGACGGCAAACAAGACCCGGACCTGGTCCTGGAAAGAGGGAAAACCTATTATTTTGTGATGGATGACGTGGGCCCCACTCACCCGTTCTATATGAGTTTGAGTGATGAGGGATACGGACAAAAAGAATATGAGCAGGGCGTTACCAACAATTATGTGGCCGGTAATGATACTCTGATTTTTGAACCGACCTCGGAAACGCCGGATTCCCTGTACTACCAGTGTCAAAACCATCTCTACATGGGTAATATTATTCAAATTACGGGGGATGACACCAAGGTTGCTGATAAACGGTCGTTACCGGGTAAACTACAGTTAAAAGGAGCTTATCCCAATCCATTTAATCCCGCGACCCAGGTCCGCTTCTCACTCCGCGAACGAGCCGCCGTGCAGGTCGAGGTATTTAATGATCTTGGACAAAAAGTGCTTCAATTACCGGCTAAAAGTTTTCCCGCCGGGCATAACCAATCCTTCCGGGTAAAAGCCAACGGTTTGCCTTCAGGAGTTTATCACTACCGGTTAACGGCCAATACAACAAATAGCCGATCCGTGCAGTGGGGAATGTTTACCTTGCTTAAGTAAATAGATCAGGCCATAGATATTTACGTAATGGGTCGTACGCGTCCTCCCCCTGGCCCCCTTGTAGAGTTCGGGTACATCCTTTACAGGTGTTCGGGGACATCCTTTACACTTTTTAGTTATCATTTGTTTA
>CAJXOW010000137.1 GCA_913057825.1 uncultured Balneolaceae bacterium
AACTACAACATATTTTTTATCTATTTACCGAAAAACTTAATACTTCGGAACCGCCGCCCGGTTTTCCAAAGGGCTCTCATAATCCACCCTCAATATGATATATAAAAAAACGGGTTTCTTAACGGTATTACTGTTGATATTTACCTTCACTTCAGCAGCGGCGCAAAATCAGCTTGAGTTTAAACATATATTCAGCGATCAATTCGATACGAAGGATTTGCAGCAGGTGAGCTGGATCGAAGAAGGGGCGGCATTTACCCATTTGAAAGATAATGAAATACGAGCTGTAAAAGCGGCATCCGGTGCCACGCAGGTCTTATTGTCCGGAGGCGACTACAAAGTGGGATCGGATAAAGAAAAGCTGCAAATCAAAGGGTATGAATTTTCGCCGGATGAACGGTTTATACTGGTAAAAACCAATGTTGATCGGATCTGGCGCCGCAGCACAAAAGCCGATTATTATGTCTACGATCGAAAAAAGGATAGCCTGCGCAAGCTGACGGACAAAAAAGATAAAATCCAGTATGCGCATTTCGCTCCAGCGGGATTAAAGGTCGGATTTGTTTACCGAAATAACCTGTATGTAAAGGATTTGATCGCGGATAAAGAGATTCAAATTACGCACGACGGTAAAGAGAATAAAATCATTAACGGGTCGGCTGATTGGGTTTATGAAGAGGAGTTCAGTTTTGCAAAAGCCTGGTTTTGGTCGCCCGACGGTCAGCGGGTTGCCTTTTACCGATTTGATGTCAGGGCCGTACCTCAATATACCATCCCTTTGTATCACGGCCCGGATCAGAAATACCCGGAAATGTTGACTTATAAATATCCCAGACCCGGTGAAGCCAATTCTACCGTAAAAATTGGAGTGTATGACCTTCCGTCGGATTCAATTCGGTGGATGGATGTGGGGGCTGAACACGATCAATATATTGTTCGGGTGGATTGGACCGCCTCTCCGGATACCCTGGCCGTTCGAAGAATGAATCGACTTCAGAACAAGCAGGATTTGTTATGGGCAGATCCGTTAAGCGGCCAAACGAAGATTGCACGTACCAAAAAGAGTGGGACGTGGATAGATGAAAACGATGCCCTGACCTTTCTCGAAAATCAACCCGGATACTTGTTTTTCAGTGAAAGCAGCGGGTATAATCATATTTACTGGTCGTCAATGGATGGAGGCCAAATGCGACAGGTTACCCGTGGCGATTGGGAGGTCACTCGTTTGGTTGGATATGATGAGAAACAACGCCGTGTTTATTATGTAAGTACCGAAGAATCTCCCCTGGAACGACATCTTTACAGTATCAGGTTGGACGGCAGCAATAAAAAACAATTGACAAGTCGAGAAGGCTGGCACGATGTTACCGTTGGATCCGATTACCGATATTTTATAGATCAATATTCAAACGCCGGACAACCACCGGAATACGTTCTGCAACAGGTTGGCACTGACGAGGCGCGGAAGCTATTGGATAATGAAAAAGTAGCACAGTTGAAGGATAAATTCGGATTTCCGGACAAATCCTTCCATAAAATTAAGTTGAAACGAGCGGGCACCTTGAATGCTTACATGATAAAGCCGGATGATTTTGACTCGGAGAAAAAGTATCCGGTTTTAATGTATGTCTACGGCGGACCTGGTAGTCAGACGGTCACAAAAAGTTATGAGGAAGGGCAGCGTGCTCGATGGCATGCTTACCTGGCTCAACAGGGATATATCATTTTCAGTCTCGACAATCGCGGAACGGGGGCACGGGGACGTGATTTTGAAAAGCAGGTTTACAAGCAATTGGGAAAGTTTGAGTCGGTCGACCAGATTGCTGCTGCAAAGTATCTGGCCAATAAAACGTATGTGGATGAAAATCGTATTGGTATTTGGGGATGGAGTTATGGTGGATATATGACAAGCTTGGTCCTGGGAAAAGGGGGCAAAGTATTTGAAACCGGTATAGCCGTGGCTCCGGTTACGCACTGGAAATTTTACGATACGATCTATACCGAGCGGTTTATGCAAACACCGGGTCAAAACCCTAATGGCTACAAGCAGAGTTCTCCATTGCAATATGCCGAAAATATCCAGGCAGACTTTCTCTTAATGCACGGCACAGCCGATGATAACGTACATTTTCAAAATTCAGTGGAGTTGGTCGAGGAGCTGGTGCAACATGGAATCGAGTTTGATACTCATTACTATCCCAATCGGGACCACAGCCTGGTCGGGAACAATACGAGAAAACATTTGTATCGAGAAATGACGAAATTTATTCAAAATCATTTGTAAGGATGCGGGCGGTCGATCTATCTGTTATGCAGTCGACCGTTTAGATGGTGACAAGTGCTGTCAGTTTCGTAATTTAGAATGAATGCTAGCCGATATTTAATTTGAGGATTATTTATGCAATTTGCTGATTACGCCAAGATATATGTAACGGCCGGTGATGGTGGAGCTGGTGCAGTTCATTTTCGCCGTGAAAAATTTGTGCCTCGCGGCGGGCCCGATGGTGGTGATGGCGGCGACGGCGGAAATGTAGTGCTTGTCGGGAATGAACAATTGAACACGCTGCTGGACTTGAGATACCGTAAATTTGTCAAAGCCGAGCATGGAGATAAGGGCGGCAAGAATAATAAAAAAGGGAAGAGCGGAGACGATGAACGGCTTGAAGTGCCCCTGGGGACCGTCATATTTGAAGATGAGACGCGTCGCAGAATCGGAGAAATAACCGAACACGGCCAGGAATTGCTGCTGGCAAGGGGAGGCAAGGGAGGAAAAGGTAATACGCGTTTTAAATCCTCAACCAATCAGGCTCCACGAAAAGCGGAGTCAGGAGGGAAGGGAAAACATATTGTAGTGGAACTGGAGTTGAAACTGATATCCGACGTGGGACTTGTCGGCTTTCCGAATGCCGGGAAAAGCACTCTGCTATCAGCTTTATCAGGGGCGAAGCCGAAGATAGCCCACTATCCTTTTACCACTTTACAGCCCAACTTGGGGGTGGTGCAGTTTGATGATTTTCGCAGCTTTGTCATGGCTGATATCCCGGGCATCATAGAAGAGGCTCACGAAGGAAAAGGTTTGGGGATTCAGTTTTTACGACATATTGAGAGAAACAACTTGCTCTTGTTCGTAATCAGTAGCCAAGCTGATATCCAGTACGAGTATGAAGCTCTTCTGAACGAGTTGAAAGAGTACCGGAAAGACCTGCTGGAGAAACCGCGGTTGGTGGCCATCAGTAAGATGGATTTGATTGAAGGCTATGAGTTGGATCAGGAGTACGAAATTGAGGTACCGGTCGTGCAATTATCGGCGGCTACCGATTATAATATGGATGAACTAAAAGAGGCAATCTGGAAAGAACTGCAAGCTATTGAACAAGAGAAAGACAGTTAGAGAGTTTGTGGCGCTCTCGCTGATAAAATTACTCGGGTCGCGTCGCATATACAATTTACTGGAACAGGTCGAGCATCCCCAGGATGTTTTTCGGATGGGCATCGAGGATCTTAAAAAGGTAGATAAAGTTGGTGATGCCACGGCAAAAGCCATTGCAAAATTCAACCAATGGCAGGAAGTCGATAAAATCATAGAAAAAACAGAGAAATATGGGGCCCGTATCATAACGTTGGAGG
>CAJXOW010000138.1 GCA_913057825.1 uncultured Balneolaceae bacterium
CCCCTCCCCAACTGTTTATCCCCCCCCTCTCCCGCTCGTGCATGTTCCTTGAAAAGCGGCCGAGCCGGTTTTTCCGCCGGACGATTCAGTCGAATACTCTTGTACGCCTCGTACGGGGCCAATCCGAATCCTTTATGCTGCCAGGCGACGAGTTCTAGCCTGGTCGTATCTTCAGGGGTCAGGGTTGAAGAAGCTGCAGGCGGCTCCTGGTCCGCCGAATAAATCTGCACGGTTGGAGCCACCGGGTTAAACAGGTCGTCAAGTCTCTTTTTCAGTTCAGCCTGGGTGCCGGCATTTTTGATATAGCCCGCCCCGTGAATCGCAAAACGATCCCAGTCAATCCGCCGTGCCCTGTCCCCCGGGTAAAAGAATCGAACATAGCCATAGAGCTTTGCAAACGTTTTAAGATTTCGAACTTCCCTGTTCGCCTCAATACTATCTGCTAATGGGACGGGAGATTGCGGCGTTGACGGAATTGTTGCAGCCGACAGCATCCGCGGGGTGAGAACCGTGCCTGCAATTAATAGAAGTATATATAGGCTGCAAACGGGAAAATCCGTATTTGTTCTCTCAGTAAACACCATCCTATCCATTTTTTAATTCTTCTCAATGAATGCAGGATTATATTGATATCCTATTCTTGCTTTAAGCCAGATCAATTATTTGATCGAAATAAACCGTTCAGGTTACAAATAATATCCTATACCAGGACTGGATCCATCCTGCGCCACCAGCAAGCTTCTCCCCTTCACAACATATTTCCCTTTTGTGCGCTATACAAACAAAAGTCGGGAATTAGTGGACTTGGAGGCAATCGAACCTCCTACCAATTGGTTATGAGTTTATATCAGGATTGCCATATCAAGGGATATATGGGATTTTTGGCAGTTTTTGTACCCACGAATGTACCAACTAAACTTACCACTAGTGAACGGATTTCATGCAGTTTACCTGATATCTGACCGCATTCTTTTCTTCCAGGGTAGAGATCGTTCCTTCAAGTCTTTATCTGCACTTATCGATTTAATCCGCTCATCTAGCACCGCGTCATAAGTCTTTTTTAACCAGTACGTAGCCTTTTGGACCCTTATATACCATTTAAGGCGTTCGAAGGTCACTATTCTGATTACTTGACTCTTCCATAATCCCTATGAATTATCAATTTTACTTGTCAATAGTCAAGCTATATTTACAAATATCATTCCAAGTTGAAATTTTTTATTTATGGAAGAGTGGCACAACATGGAAACAGTAAACTGGTTCACGCCGAGTCCAATATTCCAATACCCTTAATTTGCCTGGATACTCTCTGCATATTCGAGTTTGCCGGTACTCCCGTTATAATACTGCACCACTAATTGGGGATTGGGGTATGCAATCCATCGGTCATGATGCTGTGTTGGATTATTGAATACATTGTTTATAGATAATACCACATAGAATTTCTTGTTGCTGATGGTGCGATCAGTCCCCTTCTTAAAATAGGAAGACCATTTGATATCAACAGTCCGGTTGTTGTAGGTAAATTTGCCATTTGGCGGGCGCCCTCCTTCCTCATAGGCATAATGATTGCCCGAGTTGTGCGGGCTTGAGACAAATTCGTATATATTATCGGAAATATCGATGGCAATACTGTTATGCAGGTCCCCGGTAAGCAAGACCACGGGTTGTGCCAACCGGTCCCAGACTTGCATCAGTTGCTTACGCTCGTCCAGGAATACTGTCCATGACTCATCTTTGTTCTCGATGTCGGGAGCCAGGTGAGGAATAGTGAAAGAAACGCTGCTGACCACAAACAAGAAATCGGCCGTACTTTCTTTCATGCGTCGGATCAACCAGTTTTTTTGGACCTCGCCAAGCATGGAGAGACCCTCCATGTCCGGTTTGTCAAGATCATGAAGTCCCCGGCTGGTACGAGTGTCAAGAACAAAAAACTCCGCGTTGGATATCTTGAAGCTGTAGTAACTTTGTCGACCTATTGAATAAGACAGATCTTCGGCATCGCGTTCCGGCGGGGGGTGTAGTTTGATACGGTGATCATCCAAAATCTCTTCGATCTCGTAAACCCCGGCATTATCATGTCCGTCATTCCAATGGATATGCAATGTCGGCCGTTCGGCGGGATTAACTCGTCCAAATTGGGCACTGGAATCATAGAGTGTAGCATTCCCGGCGTTAATGCGTGCTTTGCCGAAGACGATGCCTTGCTGCCGCGATTCCGGGATCGGGCTGCTCCATCCCACGTAATCATACCAGGCCTGGATCCCGATATCACGTAGCAGTGCGGTTTCATCACGGAATCCGGGGGTTCCCGTCCCGTTGATATCATTCCGAATCTCATGGTCGTCGAACATGAAGAAAGCTGGAACGTTCTGGTGCCATTTGCGTAGATAGGGGGAGCGTTCGTAGTAGCGTTTATAGTTTTCCCATATTCCGACGATCTGCGGAGCGATTTCCACGATGGCAGGGGTCTCCGTACTGTTTATCCCCACCTCGCTGCGCCAGGTGTCCACCGTGGTGCCCCGCCCGTTCTCATATATAAAATCTCCGTTCATAATCTGAAAATCGACCCGTTTCCGAATGTTTTCATACATCGTTTTGTAGGCCGGCATGGCCGGAGAGCGAGTGTCTCTTGGATTCATATAGTTGCCACATGCCGTCTCAAAACTGAAATTAAACAGCCCCTCTGGATTATAGGCCTCGTGTCGATATCCGTCCGCCTCAGGGAGGGTTTTGAAACTGCCGGAAGCGGTATGTTGAGTGCCCGGGACCGAAACGACATACTGATACCGGGTTTCTGGCTGTAGTCCGGTTATGGTGGCGGTTCCCGTATTATCGCGGTGAAGCCGGGTCGCCCCGGTTGCTTTGTGTATCGCTCCCTTTTCAGATAAAAAGGTAACGTTGAAAGTGGTGGGCCGGGAAGGGCGGATCCAGAGGGGCAGGGAATCGGCGTCGG